>DAOSEC010000001.1:0-147643 GCA_035362935.1 Bacilli bacterium
CAAAATAAAGATTTAAAAGAAGAATAGAAAGAGGTAAATAAAATGAACGAAAGAATGCAAATATTAGAAATGTTAAAAGATGGATTAATCACAGCTGAAGAAGCTGATAAGCTGTTAAGAGCAATGGATGTCAACAAACAAGAAGTAAAAAGTTTAAAACAAGATAAAACAAGAATGCTTCGTGTTGATATCAATAGTGCTGAAGGAGATAAAGTTCATGTAAAGGTTCCAACCTCCATATTGAAATTTGCAACTAGCAAAAAATTAATTGGAAATATTAAAGTAGATGGTGTTGATAAAGACTTTTTAGAAAACGCAATTGATTTAGAACAAATCATGGAAATGGTTGATAGTGGAGTATTGGGTGAAATTGTAAACATCGAAAGTGCTCAAGGCGACATTGTCAAAATATATATCGAATAACAAAAAACACCCAAACGGGTGTTTTCTTTTTCAAGTCTATGGTTTATAAATCTTTACTATTCAACAAATGTTTGATAGAATAAATGTGAGAAAACAGGAGAAATATATATGTTAGTGTTAATTGGATCAAGTGCTAGTGGCAAAACTGAAATTGCAAAAATCTTGATTAAAGATTTTGGGTTTGAGAAAATGGTCACGTATACAACAAGAAAGCAACGTATTGGAGAAACAGATGGAGTTGATTATCACTTTATAAGTGAACGCGAGTTCATACATCTTCTAAAGAACAATGAGTTTGTTGAAACCACATACTATAATGAACACCACTACGGGACACGTTTCAAAGACATTAATCCAAAGAAAGTATTAATTGTAGACATCAACGGAGCAAACAGTATATATGCAAAGTTAAAAGATCAGATAAAAATATTTTATCTTTTCGCAAGTGAATCCACACGAATCGCCAGAATGAAAGAACGAAAAGACGATCTACAAGATATTTACAAACGAATCGAAAAAGATCGTCATTATTTTGATCCGTCAAAGTTAATTCATATCGATCAACAAATCAATACCGAACACAATACCCTACAAGAACTTGCAACCCATATCTATCAACTGTATGAAGGTCATATTCAAAGGGGATAGAAGTTAAGGAGGTTTCGAATGAAAACCGTTTTGTGTCTCTTTGTAAGAAAAGAGTATTTAGAGGAAACCGATCTTCATAATCTTGAAGATGATCTGAAAACATATATTCATGAGTTTGATCATTTCGTTGTGTTTGATATCTCAGGAGTGAATAACCGATATCTTGAAAAGTTTCTTGTAAAAGAATACCAGGCTGAATATATATATAATTCAGATCAAGGCGAGGCAATTAATTGGAGAAACGCATTGATCAAAGCGAATGTTATGCATGCTGATTATGTGATGTTACTTGAAGAAGGTTTTTATTTTGAAGCAAATGCTATTGCTCATATGAAGGACTATATCAATCAAAACAAAGAAACACCAATTGGAGTATTAACACCTAGACCACTTTATTCGATAGCATACTTTAACCCAGTACCTGATGCATATCGATATGTGAAAGGATGTAAACTTATTGGAACACTTATCAATGCAAACCTATATCAAAAGTCCAAAGGATTCAAGCTAGAATACTATCAAGGTTATGTTGATTATGAGTATTGCTTACAAGTTCGTTCTCTTAAGCATGTGATTGTTTATTTAGAAAACGAAGTATCTCGAAGTAGAAACTTTAAGCTAGTTGAGAAAAAAATATTAGGTATGCGATTTAAAATGTATGAAAGAGATTTGATATATCTTTATTACGAAACACGAAATCGACACTATATGTACGACGAATACAAAACAACCGAACCAGAGTTCATTGTTAAAGACAAAACCGCTTTTAAACACGAAATGAGAGAAATCAGATTGTCTGATCCAAAATCGAGGGAAAAAATCGCAATGATAAAGGCAGGAATACGTGATTATCAAGATGAAAAGACAGGAAAATATTTTAGTTAAAAAGAGAGTTTCTCTCTTTTTTTCATTGTTCCATAAAAAAGTTTTAAAAATTTAAATGTTTTCTCTTGCTTTTTTTAAAATGATTTGGTAGAATAGTCAAGGCTTTGAAAAAGGCGTTGATTTATGAGGTTGCTGATACACACGGGAGCGTTGCCGATGCCCATTGTATGAGGGAATTCATAATGAGCCAAGCTTAAAAAAAGAATAAGCAAGGAGGAAAAAAGAATGGCAAGTCAAAAATTAAGAATAAGATTATTATCTTATGATCACAGACTATTAGATGAGTCTGCGAAGAAAATTGTTGAAACAGCAAAGAAGACAGGTGCGAAAGTATCGGGTCCAATTCCGCTACCAACAGAAAGAGAGATTTTCACTGTTATCCGTTCACCACACAAACACAAAGATAGTCGTGAACAATTCGAACGTCGTACACACAAACGTTTGATTGATATCATTGAATTAGCTCCGAAAACCATGGATGCGTTAGTTCACTTAGAATTACCATCTGGTGTCGATATCGTATTAAAGTAATGAGTAAAGAAAATGGAGGTGTAACTCATGGCCAAAGGAATCTTAGGTAAAAAAATCGGAATGACACAAATCTTTTCAAGTGATGGAAAATTAGTTCCTGTCACAGTAATTGAAGTAACTCCGAATGTCGTTCTACAAAAGAAAACTGTAGAAACCGATGGATACTGCGCAGTTCAATTAGGATACGCTGATAAAAAGCCTAGCCGCGTAAACAAACCTGAAGCAGGACATTCATCAAAAGCAAACACTGCCCCTAAGCGCTTCGTAAAAGAAATTGTTGGGGAAGATATGCTGGCATTTGAAGTAGGTCAAGAAGTTAAGGGCAATATATTTATTGAAGGGGAAATCGTTGATGTTACTGGAACAAGCAAAGGTAAAGGTTTTGCTGGTGTTATCAAACGTCATGGATTCGCACGTGGACCAATGGCTCACGGATCAGGTTTCCACCGTCAAACAGGTTCTATGGGTTCTCGTATTCAACACATTAAGTTGGGTTCAAAGAGAATGCCAGGACGTATGGGAAATGACAAAGTAACGATTCAAAATTTAGAAGTCGTGAAAGTCGATTTAGAAAAAAATGTTTTATTGATTAAAGGGAATGTCCCAGGGGCAAAAAATTCGTTTGTCATTGTTTCAAATGCATCGAAATTAAAAAGTCCAGCGGTTAACCCTGAAGCATTAGCGTAGAAGGGAGGATATAACTCATGTTAAGTATCGCATTATTAAAACAAACTGGTGAAAAAATTGGGGATATCCAACTTAATCCAGAAATATTTGGTATAGAAGACAACCAACAAGTTATATATGAAGTAATCAAAGCTGAACGCGCAGGTATGCGTCAAGGTACACAAAAAGCAAAAACTCGTGCCGAAGTACGTGGTGGAGGAAGAAAACCATGGCGTCAAAAAGGTACAGGTCGCGCTCGTCAAGGATCTATTCGATCACCACAATGGCGTGGAGGTGGGGTTGTATTTGCACCTACACCAAGATCACACTCAATCAAAGTTAACAAAAAAGTTGTGCGTTTAGCGATGAGATGTGCATTAAGTTCTAAGTTAAGAGAGAACGCAATGTTTGTCTTAGACGAAATCGTATTAGACAACTTCAAAACAAAATCTTTAGTAGAAGTATTGAACAACGTTCAAGCAACTGGAAAAATTTTAGTTGTATCAAATGAAGTTAACCCAAATGTTGAATTAGCAGGAAGAAACATTCCAAATGTAAGCATTCAAACGGTTGGACACATTTCAGTTTACGATATGATGAATGCCTCAAGTTTAGTGATTACTAAAGATGCAATCGCACGTTACGAGGAGGTACTAAAATAATGAAATCAGTTTTTGATATTATTAAAAGACCGATCATTACAGAAAAATCAATGCAATTAGTGGAAAAGAAAGTTCAATATACATTTGAAGTTGACAAAAAAGCTAATAAAGTTGAAATTAAAAACGCAGTAGAAAAAGCATTCAATGTGGAAGTGACTTCTGTGAATACAATTAATGTAAGAGCAAAAGCGAAAAAAGTTGGAAAACACTCAGGGTTTTCTCCAGCATACAAAAAAGCTATTGTTACATTAAAAGCAGGTCAAACCATTGATGTATTCGAAGTATAAGATATAGGAGGAATTAGACAATGGCAATTAAGAAAATTAAACCGACAACACCGGGTCGCCGTAATATGTCAATGTTGTTAAATGAAGAAATAACAACATCAACTCCTGAAAAAAGTTTATTAGCTCCACTTAACAAAAATGGTGGTAGAAATAATCAAGGTAAAATTACGGTTCGTCACCAAGGTGGAGGACACAAAAGAAAATATCGTATTATCGATTTCAAACGTAATAAATTTGATATTCCAGGAAATGTTGCGACCATTGAATACGATCCAAATCGTACAGCAAACATCGCATTAATCAACTATCTTGATGGTGAAAAAAGATATATTCTTGCACCAAAAGGATTAAAAGTTGGAATGACAGTTTTATCAAGTGAAACTGCCGATATCAAAGTGGGAAACACATTACCAATCGCAAAAATTCCAGTAGGTATAATGATTCACAATTTAGAGTTAAACCCTGGTCGTGGTGGACAATTAATACGTTCAGCAGGAACTAGTGCTCAAATCTTAGGTCGTGAAGACAAATATGTACTTGTTCGTTTAAAAAGCGGTGAAGTAAGAAAAATTTTAGGGGTATGCTTAGCAACCGTTGGTGAAGTAGGAAATTCAGATCATGAGTTAGTTCACATCGGAAAAGCAGGACGTACTCGTTACCAAGGCGTTAGACCAACTGTTCGTGGATCTGTAATGAATCCAAACGACCATCCACATGGTGGGGGAGAAGGTAAAACTCCAATTGGTAGAAAAGCTCCTCTTACTCCATGGGGTAAAGTTGCACTTGGTTTAAAAACTCGTAACAAAAAGAAAAAATCTAGCGACTTAATCGTAAGACGTCGCAATGATAAGTAGAAAGGAGAAATAACTAGATGGCTCGTTCTATTAAAAAAGGTCCTTTTATCGATGATCATTTAATGAAAAAAGTTGAAGCGTTAAATGAAAAAAATCAAAAGAAGGTCATTCAAACATGGTCAAGAAGATCAACGATATTTCCAGAATTTTTAGGGCACACTGTTGCTGTGTATAATGGTAAATCTCATATTCCTGTTTATGTAACAGAAGATATGATTGGACACAAATTTGGAGAGTTTTCTCCAACTAGAACTTACCGCGGACACGGAAAAGACAAAAAGGTCGTTGCTACTAAAGGTAAGAAATAATTAGAGGAGGAATGAAATAATGGAAGCTAAAGCAATTGCTAAAACAGTTAGAGTCGCTCCTCGAAAAGTAAGACTTGTAGTCGATTTAATTCGTGGAAAGAGTGTTGTAGAAGCTCATGCGATTTTAAAACATACACCAAATCATGCAACGGAAGCGGTAGAAAAAGTTTTAAAATCCGCAGTAGCGAATGCTGAACACAATTTAAAATTAGACGTAAATAAACTATACGTGAAAGAAACATTTGCCAATGGCGGAGCAACGTTAAAACGATTCCGTGCACGCGCAAAAGGATCTGGTGCGCCAATTATGAAAAGAACAAGTCACATCACAGTTGTTGTGGCTGAGTTAGAGAAGTAGGAGGGAAAACATGGGACAAAAAGTTAGTCCAATAGGACTTAGAATAGGGATCAACCGTGAATGGGATGCCAAATGGTATGCTGCAAAAAAAGAAGTTCCTGCGCTATTACATGAAGACTTAAAAATCCGCAAGTATTTGTCTGGATTTTATAAGAAAGCCTATGTATCTCGCATTGAAATTGAGCGTACAACAAAACGCGTTGTTATTACAATCCACACAGCAAAACCTGGTGTTGTAATTGGACGTGAAGGATCAACAAAAAATGAAGTTGTTAAAAACTTACAAGCAATGACTGGTAAAACAGTATTCTTAAATATTTTAGACATCAGAGTTCCTGATTTAGATGCAGCATTGGTTGCAAGAAGTATGGCAGAACAATTAGAAAACCGTGCTTCATTCCGTCGTGTTCAAAAGATGGCAATTCAAAGAGCATTAAAAGCTGGAGCAAAAGGAGTCAAAACTTTAATTTCTGGTCGTTTAGGTGGAGCCGAAATGGCAAGAAGTGAAGGTTATATCGAAGGAAGTGTACCTCTTCATACGCTACGCGCTGACATTGATTATGCACACGCAGAAGCAACTACTACTTACGGTAAATTAGGTGTTAAAGTATGGATTAACAAAGGGATCATTCTTCCTGAGAGAAAAACAGTGAAGGAGGGTAAATAAACATGTTAGTACCAAAAAGAACAAAATTCCGCCGCCCTCATCGTGTTAGCTACGAAGGAAAAGCAAAAGGTGCAAAGAATGTTAATTTTGGTGAGTATGGTTTAATGTCATTAGAAGGATCATGGATCACAAACCGTCAAATCGAAGCGGCTCGTATTGCGATGACTCGTTATATGAAACGTGATGGAAAAGTTTGGATTCGTATATTCCCTCATATTGCACAAACCAAAAAACCATTAGAAGTACGTATGGGATCTGGTAAGGGTGCTCCGGAAGGATTCGTTGCCGTTGTAAAAAACGGAACAGTTATGTTTGAAGTGGGAGAAGTAAGTGAAGAAGTTGCTCGTGAAGCATTACGTCTTGCAGCACAAAAACTTCCAGTAAAAACAAAATTTGTTGTAAGAGAAAGTGGTGAACACAATGAAGGCTAATAAGAAGTTAACGGAAAAGAAATTAACAAAAAAAGAATTAGAAGCTGCTAAGAAAGAACGTCTTAGTGCTGCAGATAAAATCCGCAAAATGGAATCAGCCGACATTGAGTCAAAAATCAATGATTTAAAACAAGAATTATTCAATTTACGTTTTCAAGCAGCTGTTGGAAAATTGGAAAATACGGCACAACTTAACAAAGTGAAAAAAGAAATCGCTCGTATGTATACCATTCTAACAGAACGCTCAAAGGTAAATAGGTAATCGGATGTGGTTGGAGGAAATATTATGGAACATACAGTAGAACGTAATAAAAGAAAAGTATTTGTTGGAACAGTTATTTCAGACAAAAATGACAAAACAATTACTGTTTTAATTGAAACATACCGTAAACATCCGTTGTATGGTAAGCTTGTTAAATATTCTAAAAAATTTACTGCTCATGATGAACTAAATGAAGCAAAAGTAGGAGACAAAGTGAAGATCGCCGAAACGCGTCCACTATCTGCTACAAAACGTTTCCGTTTGGTTGAAATCCTTGAAAAAGCAGTAATTGTTTAGTGCTACATAGGAGGAATTAAATATGATTCAACAAGAAACAAGATTAGTGATTGCTGATAACTCCGGTGCAAGAGAAATTTTAACCATTAAAGTGTTAGGTGGAACTCGCCGTCGTTATGCAAATATTGGTGATATCATTGTCGCAACTGTGAAAGATGCAACTCCTGGTGGAGCAGTAAAAAAAGGAGACGTAGTCAAAGCAGTAATCGTAAGAACAAAAAGTGGATTAAGAAGAACAGATGGTTCATATATTAAATTTGATGATAACGCAGCAGTGATCATTCGTGATGATAAATCACCGCGCGGAACACGTATTTTTGGCCCAGTTGCCAGAGAATTACGTGACAAAGATTTTATGAAAATCGTTTCTTTGGCTCCAGAAGTACTGTAGAGATGGAGGTACGATGATATGAAAATTAAAAAAGGTGACGTGGTTGCCGTGATTAGCGGTGCCGATAAACCCGTTAAAGGAAAATATAAAACAGGTAAAGTATTAAGAGTTTACCCTAAATTAGAAAAAGTTGTAGTTGAAGGTGTTAATATTAAAACAAAACATTATCGCCCTTCTCAAGCAAAACCTGAAGGTGGAATTGAGAAAAAAGAAGCTCCAATTGCAGTTTCTAATGTAGCAATTCTTGATCCAGTATCAAAGAAACCAACAAAGATTGGATACCAAGTTGTAGACGGAAAAAAAGTACGTGTTGCAAAAAAATCTGGTACTCCATTAGATAAGTAAGGAGGAGGCTAACTGATGAATCGTGTGTTAACACAATACAAAGAAGTAGTAGTTGGAAAACTAGTTGAAAAGTTTGGATACAAATCTGTGATGCAAGCTCCGAAAATTGAAAAGATAGTTGTAAACATGGGTGTTGGGGATGCCATCCACAATTCAAAAGCCCTTGACTCAGCAGTTGATGAACTAAAACAATTAACAGGTCAAAAACCACTTGTTACTCGTGCAAGAAAATCAATCGCTGCATTTAAACTTCGTGAAGATATGCCAATTGGTGCTAAAGTCACGTTGCGTGGAGAAAGAATGTATGAATTCTATGATAAATTAGTTTCAGTTGCATTGCCTCGCGTAAGAGACTTTAGAGGGGTAAGTGCGAATTCCTTTGATGGTCGTGGTAACTACACGATCGGGATCAAAGAACAACTCATTTTCCCTGAAATTAACTACGATAAGGTTCTCAAAGTTCGCGGTATGGATATTGTAATAGTAACGACTGCTAGAACTGATGAAGAAGGTCGCGAGTTACTTGCCCAATTAGGGATGCCGTTTAGAAAGTAATCGAGGAGGCAAGAAATTATGGCTAAAACATCATTAAAAGTTAGAAACAAACGTGAACAAAAATTTAAAGTTAGAGAATATACCCGCTGCGAACGCTGTGGAAGACCACATTCAGTTTTAAAGAAATTTAAAATCTGCCGTATTTGCTTTAGAGAATTAGCATACAAAGGTCAAATCCCAGGCGTTACCAAGGCTAGCTGGTAGTTCGGATAGAAGGAGGTAGTCTCATGGTTATGACTGATCCAATTGCTGATTTATTAACAAGAATTCGTAATGCGAATCAAATGAAACATGCTACAGTAGAAATCCCAGCTTCTAAAATGAAAGCAGAGATTTTATCTGTATTGAAAAATGAAGGATATATCAGTGATTTTGTATTAATTGAATCAAAAGTACAAGGTGTATTAAAAGTATCACTTAAATACACAAGTACCAAAGAAAGAGTAATCAAAGGTTTGAAACGTATTTCTAAACCAGGGTTACGAGTATATGCGAAAACAGATGAACTTCCAAAAGTGTTAAATGGTTTAGGAGTTGCAATTATATCAACATCAAACGGAATTATGACTGACAAAGAAGCACGCCAAAAACAAGTTGGTGGCGAAGTGTTAGCGTACGTTTGGTAATGGGGGTATTAGAATGTCAAGAATAGGAAATAAACCAATTACCATTAGTGAGAAAGTTCAAATTACATTAAACAATTCTACGATTACTGTAAAAGGACCAAAAGGTCAATTAACATATACATTTAACGAAGACATCAAAGTAGAATTACAAGGGCATGTGTTACACGTAACACGTCCAAGCGATGGCAAAGCACATCGTTCACTTCATGGTACCACTCGTGCGTTGATTAACAACATGGTACATGGAGTAACAGAAGGCTTTGAAAAAAGATTAGAAATCAACGGTGTTGGATACCGTGCATCATTAAAAGGATCAAACGTTTTAGTGGTAAATGCTGGATATTCACACTTAGTAGAAAAAGAAATTCCTTCAGGATTAACTGTTGAAGTTCCAACTCAAACTGAAATTAAAATTACAGGTATGGATAAACAACTAGTTGGTCAATTTGCGGCTGAAATTCGCGGTATTAGAAAACCTGAACCTTACTTAGGAAAAGGAATCAAATACAAAGGTGAAGTTATTCGTCGTAAAGAAGGAAAGAAAGCTAAGTAGAAAGGAGTGACTATCGATGATTACAAAAAAATCAAAAAATGAAACACGCAAAATTCGTCATATGCGCATTCGTAAGACATTAAAAGGAACAACTGAAAGACCTCGTTTATGTGTTTACCGCGCTAACATGAATATATATGCTCAAATCATTGATGATGTACGCGGAGTAACTTTAGTCGCTGCGTCTACATTAGACAAAGACATTAATTTCAAAGGCGTTTCTAACACAGAAGCGGCTAAAGCGGTAGGTAAACTGGTTGCCGAACGTGCCTTAGCAAAAGAAATTAAAGATGTTGTATTCGACCGTGGTGGATATTTATACCATGGTAGAGTAAAAGCATTGGCTGATGCTGCTCGCGAAGCAGGACTAAATTTCTAATTAAGGAGGTATGAGTTAATGCGTCAAGAAAGAAAACCAGTTGAAGATAAAACATATGAAGAAAGAGTCGTCACAATTAACCGCGTTACAAAGGTAGTTAAGGGTGGTAGACGTTTTAGATTTGCAGCTGTAGTTGTTGTTGGAGACAAAAACGGTACAGTTGGATTAGGTACTGGAAAAGCACAAGAAGTTCCAGAAGCTATTAAAAAAGCAGTTGAAGATGCAAAGAAAAATTTAATGAAAGTTCCAATGGTTAATGCAACTATTCCACATGAGGTAACAGGTGTTTATGGTGCAGGTAAAGTGTTCTTAAAACCAGCAGCTCCAGGTACTGGAGTAATCGCAGGAGGAGCAGTACGTGCCGTTGTCGAACTTGCAGGTATCCAAGACATCGTTTCAAAATCGTTAGGATCAAATACACAACTTAATATCGTTAGAGCTACGCTTGAAGGCATCAAACAATTAAGAACTGTTGCAGATGTTGCTGAAATCAGAAACAAAACAACAGAGGAAATTTTAGGATAGAAATCATGGCAAAAGCGAAACATATCGAAGTTACATTAGTGAAAAGTCCTATCGGAACATTGAAAAATCAAAAAGATACTTTAAAAGCATTAGGGTTATCAAAAATACATCAAACTGTTACCAAAGTTGATAATGATTCCATTCGTGGAATGATCAAAACTGTCGCACACTTAGTAAGTGTAAAAGAATAATCGGAGGTGCACAGATGAAATTACATGAAGTAAGACCAATTGAAGGTGCAACGCACTATAAGAAACGTGTTGGGCGCGGTCCCGGAAGTGGTATGGGGAAAACCTCTACTCGCGGAAGCAAAGGACAAAACGCTCGTACTGGTGGTGGAGTTCGTCCAAACTTTGAAGGTGGACAAACACCATTATTCAAACGCCTTCCTAAACGCGGATTTACAAACGTAAATCGCAAAGAATTTGCTGTTGTTAACATCGCAGATTTAGACGTGTTTGAAGCAAAAACTGTTGTTACGGTAGAATTATTGAAACAACAAGGATTAGTAAAAAAAGAGTATGATGGAGTGAAAATTTTAGGTAATGGGGAATTAACAAAAGCTTTGACTGTGAAAGCCCACAAATTCTCTAAAACTGCAGAACAAGCAATTGTTGCTGCTGGTGGAAAAACCGAGGTGATTTAATATGAGTATTTTCAAAAATACTAAGTTATGGAAAATGGTCGCCATTACAATTATTGCTCTAGCAATATGGCGATTAGGGGTATTCATTCAATTACCTTTTATCAACCGTGACTTAACGTTTATTCCCGATAATATGTTTGGGTTCTTAAATGCATTTTCTGGAGGAGCTCTTGCTCAATTCTCGATTGTTGCTTTAGGGATTAGCCCATACATTACAGCGTCTATCGTTATCCAATTATTACAAATGGATATTGTTCCAATCTTAAAAGAATGGTCTGAAGAAGGCGAATCAGGAAAACAAAAACTGAATCAACTAACTCGTTATGTTGCACTTGCTTTGGCATTTATCCAAGCACTTGCACTAACGATTGGATTCTCAGTGAGATATTATGATAATATTTTCATCGCAGGATATGATGCGAATGCATTTACATACGTGTATTTAGCAATCATCCTAACTGCAGGTACTGCATTTATTCTTTGGTTATCTGACCAAATTACAATGAAAGGGATCGGAAACGGAGCATCTATGATGATCGTTGCCGGGATCTTAGCTGGTATTCCAGCAATGTTTAGTGATTTATTAAAAACATATATCTTAGCGGATGCTGTTAAATTCAGCGACATTATGATATTCATCACAGCCATCTTGATGTTTGTGCTTGTTATTGTTGGTGTTGTTTGGATGGAAGGTGCACAAAGAAAAATTCCAATTCAATATGCAAATCGTCCTGGAGCTGCAACATTCCGTGGTAAAAACGAATCAAATATTCCAATTAAATTAAATTCAGCATCGGTTATTCCAGTTATTTTTGCTGCAACTCTTATGAGTTTACCAATGACAGTAATATCATTACTTCCTGAAGCAAGTGGATTAACAAACATTCTTAATTTAATTTTCAACTATGAAGAAATTTTCGGATTTATGTTATATGTTGTATTAATCTTTATTTTCTCATTCTTCTATTCCTTCTTGCAAATTAACCCACAAAAGATTAGTGAGAATTTACAAAAACAAAACGCTTATATTCCTGGGGTAAGACCTGGTGAAGAAACAGCTTCCTTTGTTTCTAGAGTACTATTCAAAGTTACATTATTAGGAGCAACTTATTTAACAATCATTGCTTCTATTCCGATGGTTATTACATTGATTTTCCCAAGTATGCCACAATCAGTGCAAATTGGTGGGACATCAATTCTAATCGTTGTTGGGGTAGCTTTGGAAACCGCAAAACAAATTGGAAATACAGTAAAAGAAAAAGAATATAAAGGATTTATTGATTAATGAGTATGAGATCTATGAGGCTGTTGATAATCGGTGCTCCTGGAGCAGGGAAGGGAACGCAGGCTGAATACATCAAATCACATTATAAGATCCCCCATATTTCTACCGGTGAAATGTTCCGCAAGGTCATCGCCGCAAATACAGAATTAGGAGATGTTGCCAAAGTCTTTATTGATAGAGGTGATTTGGTTCCTGATTCAGCAACCAATACAATTGTAAAAGCAAGACTCTCTGAGAGAGATTGTAAAAGAGGATTTCTGCTAGATGGATATCCACGCAATCTTTCTCAAGTCGATGCGTTTCAAAGCATATTAGATGAGCATGATTGGAAACTAGATGCGGTAATTAATATCGATGTTCCGGTTGACATTATTGTTCGTCGAATCGTTGGGCGTAGAATGTGTAAAAATTGTGGGAAACTGTATCATATCGAAACCATGGCACCGAAAGTTGCAGGGGAATGCGATATATGTGGTGGATCACTACAACAACGCAAAGATGATTTAGAAGAAACGGTTAGACATCGATTGAAAGTGTATAACTCACAAACAAAACCGATTTTAGAACATTATCTAGCTCAAGGATTGGTAAAGACATTTGACGGTCAAGGCGATCCAAAAGATATCTTTCAACAGATTATGGAATTCTTAGGTGAATAACATGATTACTTTAAAAAGTGAAAGAGAAATCGCTTTGATGAAAGAAGCCGGAAAAATCGTAGCATTGGCACACCTCGCTGCATCAAAAATGATGAAACCGGGTGTATCTACTGCACAAATTGATGAAGAAGTTGAGCGTGTGATTCGGTCACACGGCGCAATTCCGTCATTTAAGGGTTACGGTGGTTTTCCTGCTTCTATCTGTGCGTCAATCAATGAAGTTGTGATTCACGGGATTCCTAGTGAAAAAACAATTTTAAAAGATGGTGATATCATTGCTATCGATATCGGAGCAATTTACAAAGGATATCATGGCGATAGTGCAAAAACATATCTGGTGGGCTCAGTGAGTGAAGATGCTAAGAGATTAGTTGAAATCACAAAACAATCCTTCTATGAAGGAATCAAATTTGCTAAACCAAATAATCGCTTATCCGATATTTCTCACGCAATAGAACATTATGTGAAGCAGTTTGGATATTCTGTTGTAGAATCCTTTACCGGTCACGGTATCGGAACCAAACTTCATGAAGATCCTGCCATCCCTAATTTTGGCGAAGCAGGAACTGGACCAATTCTAAAAAAGGGGATGACCCTTGCGATAGAACCTATGGTCAATATTGGAAAAAAAGATGTAGTAGTTTTAAAAGACAATTGGACTGTAGTTACAAAAGATCGAAGCTTAAGTGCACACTATGAGCATACGATTGTGATTACAGATACAGGATATGAAATACTAACAATTTGCGAAGGAGGCGAGTTTGATGTCTAAAGATGATGTTTTTGAAGTCGAAGGTATAGTTACAGATGCACTACCTAATGCAGTTTTTAAAGTGAAACTGGAAAACGGGCATCAAATTTTGGCACACGTTTCTGGTAAAATCCGTATGAACTTTATACGCATCTTACCAGGTGATAGAGTAACTATCGAATTATCACCATACGATTTAACACGTGGCCGTATTACATACCGTCATAAATAATTAATAACAATGCATATTTAAAGGAGGCTTACAAATAATGAAGGTTAGACCATCGGTAAAACCAATTTGTGATAAATGCAAAGTAATCAAACGTAATGGAAAAGTTATGGTAATCTGTAAAGCTTACCCTAAACATAAACAAAGACAAGGATAGAAGGAGGCTAACAAATGGCACGTATATCTGGTGTAGATATTCCTCGTGATAAACGAGTAGTAGTATCGTTAACATATATTTTTGGAATTGGAAGACACGTATCAAGCGAAATTTTAAAAGCTTGTGGTGTTGATGAATCAAAACGCGTAAAAGATTTAACTGAAGCTGAACTAACAGCAATTAGACAAGAAGTTGCCAAATACAAAGTTGAAGGTGATTTAAGACGTGAAGTATCGCTTAACATTAAGAGATTAATGGAAATCGGATGCTATCGTGGAATGCGTCATCGTAAAGGTTTACCTGTTCGTGGACAAAATACAAAAAATAATTCACGCACTCGTAAAGGACCGAAAAGAACTATGGCGAATAAGAAGAAATAGTTGAAGGAGGTAGACTAAATGGCTCGTAAAGTACGTAAACGTAAAGTAAGAAAGAATATACCGGTCGGTGCAGCTCATATCCATTCAACATTTAATAACACAGTAATCACAATTACTGACGTTGCTGGAAATGCAATTGCTTGGAGCTCAGCTGGAGCAGTAGGATTCAAGGGAAGCAAAAAATCAACTCCGTTTGCTGCACAAATGGCATCAGAAGCATGCGCAAAAGTTGCAGTGGAAAATGGTATGCAAAAAGTAGAAGTATCAGTTAAAGGCCCTGGACCAGGACGCGAAGCAGCAATTAGATCATTACAAGTTGCGGGATTAGAAATTACATCAATCAAAGATGTAACCCCAGTTCCTCATAACGGTTGCCGTCCACCAAAAAGACCTCGTGGATAATCGACATTTTTTTGATTTAAAAAAATTTAAGGAGGCAAACGAATGAGAAAAATAGAATTCACGAAACCCAATGTAATTATTGAGGAAAATGGAAGTACTTATGGTAGATTTAACATTATGCCTTTAGAACGTGGGTTTGGATTAACAATAGGAAATTCCTTACGCCGTATTCTGTTATCATCATTACCGGGAGCAGCTGTTGTTGCTATTTCCATCGAAGGAGTAGAACACGAATTCACATCAATCAATGGTGTAGTTGAAGACGTAACAGAAATTATATTAAACATTAAAAATATCATTCTTAAAATTGATGAAGAAAAAACCTCAGAAGGAATTTTTTCAGAATCAAATGAATTAAGAAGAATGGAAATTGTGGTAACAGGACCACAAGATCAAGATGGTGTTCGTGTTGTAACAGCAGCGGATATTTCTTGCGATCCTGATATCAAAATTGTAAATCCTGATCAAGTTATCGCAACTCTTGCAAAAGGTTCTAAAATGAAAATGGAACTATTTGCTCGTAGAGGTGTTGGATACGTAAGCGCAGAAGATAATAAAGTTTTTTGTAAAAACAAAGATGGACAAAATGTGATTGGCCGTTTGGCAATCGATTCGATTTATACCCCAATTACGAGATGTCGTTATGATGTGGAAAAAACACGTGTTGGTGACAATGTTGACTATGATAAATTAATCATTGAGATTTGGACCAATGGCGGATTTGAACCACTTGATGCAATGAGCTTAGCTTCTAAGTTTATGATTGATCACTTGAATGTAATTGCAGATCAAAATGAAGCAATCAGAAACCGCGAATACATGCAAACTCGCGAAGAAAAGAAAACTAATAAGAAATTTGACATGAAAATTGAAGATCTTGATTTATCAGTACGTTCATACAACTGTTTGAAACGTGCAGGCATCAACACCGTTGGTGAGTTAACACAAAAGACAGAAGAAGATATGATGAGAATTCGTAACTTAGGTCGCAAATCCTTAAAAGAAGTTGTACTAAAACTTCGCGAACACAACTTAGATTTAAAGCGCACTTATGATAGTCAATCTCAACTCATTGATTCGGATGATGAAGATTATGATGATGAAGATGATCAAGTAGAAAATCAAATTGATTTAGATGAAGATATCGAAGAAGTACAACCACTTGAAGTTGCTAAAACGAAAAGTAAAAAAACAAGTACTTCGAAAAAAAGCGAATAATTTTATTCGAAGGGAGGATTACTAGATGGCATTAGGTTATCGTAAACTAGGTCGTACAAGTGCACAAAGAAAAGCATTGTTACGTGATTTAGTAACAGATTTAATTATCAACGAAAGAATTGAAACAACCGAAGCAAAAGCGAAAGAATTGAAACGTTTGGCTGACAAAATGGTGACATTAGGAAAACGTGGAGATTTACATGCACGTCGCCAAGCTGCTCAAACAATTCGTTTTGAAAGAACGCAAACAGAAACAAATGAATTTGCGCTTCAAAAATTATTCTCTGACATTGCACCGAGATTCAAAGACCGCAATGGTGGATACACCAGAGTTCTAAAATTAGGACAAAGACGAGGGGATGGAGCTCCTGTTGCAATTATCGAATTCGTAGAGTAAGGCGTTTAAGCTTTTTCTTCAAAAGGCTGTAGATTTTTCTACAGCCTTTTTATGATGAATATATATATGACACGACATTCTACAATTAGATTTGGTTGCAAATATCAACAAAAGGTGGTAGAATAATTTCATACATTACAGGAGTATTTTATGAAGACAAAAATTATTGGATTGATTGTTGTAGGTATCATTATGATAATTATGGGGAGTTATGGAGCTATCCGTTATCTTCAATTTGAAGGAAAAGAACCATATGTAACATTTTATCAAGTACAACAAACATCATCAGGAACAAGTGAAGTACAAATTTATAAGCAAAAATTCACACATGATTTAAATGTGGTTTTTTTGGTTGAAGTGGTTTCACTTGGAAACAATCGCTATGAGTACTATTTTGAAGAACTGATTGATTTTGATTTAGACAGTGATCACACTCACGCGGAAGATGAGCTTCATGACCCGAATGCAAGTTTCAATCTTGTTTCCATTAAGAATGGGAAAATATCAGTTATTCATGCAAATTGCCCAAACAAAATTTGTATGAGATCAAGCATTAACATTAATAGTTATGTGTTTTTTAACAATCAAATCATTTGTGCACCACATAAACTAAGAATTACAATCGAAGCAGGTGAATAACATGAGCATGATTGAAATGAAACATATCTATTTTAGTTACACATCGAATCATCCAGTTATTGAAGATTTTAATTTAACCATAGAAAAAGGTCAATTTGTAACGATTCTTGGTCACAATGGTAGTGGGAAAAGCACGTTAGCGAAACTTTTAATTGGATTAATCAAAGCCAAAAAGGGTAGTATTGTAATTGATGGGCAAGTACTCGATGAAACAACGGTTGATCAAATTCGGAAGAAAATAGGAATTGTCTTTCAAAACCCAGACAATCAATTTGTTGGAGTCACTGTACGAGACGATATCGCATTTGGGTTAGAAAACAGACAAATTCCAAGAACGGATATGATTAAGCGGATTGAAGAGTATGCAGCACTAGTTTCGATGGAATCCTTTTTAGACAAAGACCCAGAAAGTTTGAGTGGTGGCGAAAAACAAAGAGTTGCGATTGCTGGGGTTCTTGCGATTAACCCAGACATCATTATTTTTGATGAATCTACCTCTATGTTAGATCCCAAAGGAACAAAAGAAGTAAATCAGGTTATCTATGAACTGAAAGAAAAACTAAATAAGACGATTATTATGATTACACACAATTTAGAAGAGGCAAAATTTTCCGATCGAGTTGTAGTGTTAAACAAGGGAAACATTGTTGCTGACGGAACACCACAAGAAGTGTTCAGCCAAAAAAGTGTATTGATTGACAGCCAACTAGACATCCTAGAAAGTATGAAGTTAATGGAAGTCATTCATTCAGACAGTAGAATCAAGAATAAAAATAAGTGGGAGGAAGCCTTATGGGAATTAACTTTCAAAGAGTAACCTACTCCTACGATGATCCAAAAAGCAAACAGTTTAAATTAACGCTGGATGACATCAACCTATCGATTGACGGCAACAACGAATTTATTGCAATTCTAGGACACACAGGATCAGGAAAGTCAACGCTTATTCAACATATGAATGCCCTTATTACACCGCTATCAGGAGATGTCGTTGTATTTGGTACGAAAGTAAACAGCAAATTAACACAAGGGCTAAAAGAAATACGAAAAAATGTAGGAATTGTATTTCAATTTCCGGAATACCAATTGTTTGAAGAAACCGTGTTAAAAGACATAATGTTCGGACCAAAAAATTTTGGTGCTACGGTTGAAGAAGCAAAAGAAAAAGCAATTGAAGCAAGCAAAAGCATCGGAATATTAGAAGAATTGTTAGGACGTAGCCCATTTACATTAAGCGGTGGCCAAATGCGACGTGTTGCGATTGCTGGAGTGCTAGCAAGTATGCCAAATGTTTTGATTCTAGATGAACCAACGGTTGGGCTAGATCCAAAAGGGAAGAAAGAATTAATGCAACTTTTGCTAGACATTCAAGCCAAACACCAAATATCAATCATTATAGTAACGCATGACATGAATGTTGTTAGTAAGTATGTCAAACGTACCATCGTGTTATCCAAAGGAAAAATCGTTTTTGATGGCAATAAAAATGAACTATTTCAACAAATAGAGTTTTTAAAACAATACAATCTTGATTTGCCGGAAATTAGTCAGATTGCAATCTCGTTATCGAAAAAATATGGATTTAAATTACCATATATTCCGCTATCAGCAAAAGAGTTCGTTGACGTCTTAGCAAGCGTAGGTGAAACACATGAATAACAAGATTGTATTAGGTCAGTATTATCACGGAAACAGTTGGATACATTCGCTTGACCCTAGAGTAAAAATCATCATCATTTTCTTAATGATGACTGGTATTTTCTTAATACAAGATTTCTTAGTATTAGGAATTGTAATTGCACTTTGTTTGATTGTAATTGCAACCTCAAAGGTCCCATTCAAGCGATTTTTGAAAAGTCTAAAACAAATTATGCTATTATTGGTGTTTACCTTTGTGTTCCAAATTTTGTTTAACAAACAAGGAGACTTAGTTGTTGATCAGGTAATGAATGTCAACATTTACAATTTAACGATTCTGGGTATTATGTTATTAAGTTTTATCATTTTATACCCATATCTACCTAAAAAAGGACTTATCTTTTTGTTCATTATCCTATCCTTTTTGTTTTATCAAATCTATGATCTAAATGTGGATCCGGTATGGACATATCAACTTCAAATTTATGAAAAAGGATTGAGTGTTGCTGCGTTTGTTGTGGTTCGGATATTTATCTTGATTTTAATTTCCTCACTCTTAACACTCACAACAAAACCAACCGATTTAAACAACGGATTAGAGGCGGTTCTTAGTCCATTTGAAAAGATTGGCATTAAAACAAGCATTTTAGCGATGATGATTGCGATTGCCCTTCGTTTTATACCAACATTACTTAATGAGGCATACAAAATTTTAAAGGCTCAAGCATCACGTGGAGTTGATTTTAGAGAAGGAAAACTCAAAGACAAAGTTGTTCAAATTGTATCGTTACTAATCCCAATGTTTATCATATCGTTTAAACGAGCAGAAGATTTATCGGATGCAATGGAAGCTCGTGGCTATATCCCTGGTGAAAAACGAACCAAATTAAATGAAATGAAAATGAAGGTATCAGATTATTTAAGCTTAGGTATTGTGTTAGCATCTGTGATTACTTTGAGTGTCTTGAGAGCGGTATCATGAGATATTGTGTTGTAATGGAATACGATGGATCTAGTTATCACGGGTTTCAAATTCAACCAAATGTCATTACCATACAAAAAGTAGTTGAAGATAGTTTGAAACATATATATCAAACCGACATCAAGATTGTAGCAGCTAGTAGAACAGATGCGTTTGTTCATGCAAAACATCAAGTATTTCACTACGACTCTGATACAATCATTCCAACAAACCGACTAGCCAGTATTATAAATAAGCAACTTCCACCAGATATTAGAGTTATCGAGATATTAGAGGTGAGTTCAGACTTTCATGCTCGCTATGATGTTGTTCAAAAGGAGTATCGGTATATTATTTCCAAACAGAATGCAGATGTTTTTTCCCAACGGTATGTTTTATTCATCGATTATGAAGTTGATGTAACCAAGATCAAACAAGCAATGCATTATTTTGTTGGAGAGCATGATTTTCGAACATTTTCAAAAGCCAGCGACAAAGAATCCACCACAAGGAAAATCGATTCTTTTGACTTGATTGAAAAAGAAGACCAAATCATCTTTTCCATTAAGGGAAATGGGTTTTTACACCATATGGTCAGAATTATCGTTGGAACGCTTTTAGAAGTAGGACGAGGTAATTTATCACCAAGTGATGTAAAATCGATTCTAGACGAAAAAAACAGGGTCTACGCCCCTTTTGTTGCACAACCAAATGGTTTATACTTATGGAATATCTTATACAAACAAGACAAGTAAAGGAATGCTTGTCTTGTTTTGACTTTTTGAGTCAAATATGGTATGATTTTAGTGCTCGAGGTGCTAGATATGAAACAAATTATAAAACAACTAGTTATATTACTTTTGATCAGTGTTTTTCTTGTGGGATGCGTTCCAACAGAAGAAGAACCAACAACATTTGATTTTACTCCAATAATAGATACGATTACACCGTTATTACCAGGATCCATCGAATCAACGGATGCTATCACACTACCAGAATCAATCACGATTGGACAGCATCAAGTTACAATTGAATGGAGTTCTAGTGATGAAACAGTTTTGTTGCCAAACGGAACAGTGCTTGCTGCTCCCGGATTTGATGGATCAATTACATTAACCGCAACAATTCGCATCGGAACAAACACAAAAGTGTTAACTCACACGGTTACTATTTCGATTGAAGAAGTAGAAGTTATTGATACAAATGCACAATTTATATATATATTTAATCAATTAACATCAGTCATTCCACAAACAGTAGAAGAGACTGGAACGATTGATTTGCCAAATAGTATTGACGATATGAATGCAACCATCGCATGGGTATCTTCAAACACAAGAAGAATCACAGATCTTGGTGAAGTGTTAGTGATTGCTGAAACAGATCAAAATGTTACACTAACAGCTGTTGTTACAATAGGATCAGAGGTTCGTTCACAAAACTTTATCGTTAAAATCTTAGCAGACAAAGAATATTTGTTTACAGTGGCTGAAGAGTACTTAAGATATAACTTAAGAACTTCAACCAATCGTGATTATAGACTTTACTATAGTTATCCAAATTATCCATCAAGTGTTACATATATATCTTCACATCCAGAAGTGTTAGCAAACGACGGAAAATACACCAAAGCTGAATTTGATACAAACGTTACATTGACGGTTTTGATTACGATTCGCAATGAAACAAGAAGTTTTGAACAACAAGTCTTTGTCATTGGCCCAACGGACCAAGAAAAAGTTCAAGCAATAGGTGATTGGGCACTAGAGTTTATTACCAATGCAACACAATCGAGTGTGACAGAACTTCCAACGACTCATCCACAACACAAAGGTGTCATTGAGTGGTTTTCAAACGATGTTGGAGTGATTGAAAAAAATAGACTATTAATCCAACCAATTAACTCTAGAACGGTCCATATATCGATTAATATTCGTGTTAATTTCCAAACGTTATCCATCAACTACAATTTATTACAAGCTGGTAATACAAACTTGACTGAAGAGCAGTTGCTTGATGAATGGATTAATCGTAACCTACAATCAGAAATTCAAACCGTATATAATTTATTTGACGGAGCAGGAATCGAAGTAAGACAAGCATTACTAGATCCTTCTGCCCCATATTATTCTAATCTAACTCCAGGACTTATGCGAGAAGTTCCACAATCAACCCTAGATAGTTTGTTTTATCCCGGATATCAAATGCCAAACCCTGATAATATTTTGTGGATTGTGATTCATGAAACAGGAAATCGCAACAATGGTACTGGAGCACTTGTTCATTCAAACTTGCAAGTTAATCGAAGTATGAATGGATTTGGATCAGATGCAACTGCCTCATGGCATTATACAGTTGATGATAAATTTGTATACCAAAACATTCCGGATAATCGCCGTGCATGGCATGCCGGAGATGGATCTACCGCTGGTGGTGGAAATTCAAACGGTATTGGTATTGAAATGGCAATTAATGGAGACGGAAATTACGAAGCATCACTAAGAAACAATGCAAAATTAGTTGCTCAATTAATGTATCGTTATAATTTAACATTTGAAAATGTAAGACAACATAATTACTTCTCATCATATGGGAAAAACTGTCCAGAAATTATGAGGAATACCAATCGTTGGTTTGAATTTTTGGATATGATTGCATTTGAATATCGTGCAATTGAGCTACTTGAAGGAGCAGAGGTATCTTGGGTACTAGCGGATAATGGTTATGTTAAAAATTGGCACCCAGACACTACACTACTATATGTAAATAACAAACCATCAACCGATCAAGTTGTAGCTTTAACGTTAGTCGTTACAAGAGAATCTTTTACAAAAGAGTATGACATTAATTTGGTTGTAAAAGGCTCATAAAACAAAAAAAGGATTCTTAGTTGGAATCCTTTTTTTTGAATTTATATATATATTCTTTGTAAATTTCGCTTTTTGAAACACCTTTTATCGAAGCAATCTTCTTCATCATATCCATCTCCTTTAATCCTAAGGATTGAAAATGTTTAACAAGATCTTCGAAAGACAGTTCATTAAACGCTAAATCTTCTTCTGTTATCGTTGATCCAGATACTACGATTACAAACTCACCTTTTAATTCTTCGAGTATCGGTATGATTTGCGAAATGGTACCACGGATAATTTCTTCGTGTTTTTTGGTTAGTTCTCGTGCTAATGCAACACTGCGATCACCAAGAATGTCTAACATATCAGAAAATGTATCTTTTAATCGATGAATTGACTCGTATAGTACAATGGTTTCTTTGTTGTTTTTCAGTTGTTCTAGCTCGCTTCTTCGTTTGCTTTGTTTAGAATGTAAAAAACCATAAAAGAGGTATGGTTCAATTACCAGTCCTGAGGTTAGAAGTGCAGTAGTAGCTGCGGATGCTCCCGGAATGACAATGACAGTAAGATGTTCATGGATTGCATCTTTCGCAATTAAGTAACCAGGGTCACTAATTCCTGGTAATCCAGCATCAGTTACTAAGGCTAATTGTTTTCCTTCTTTCAACAGACCAATAATTTCAGAGATCTTTTCATTTTCATTAAACATATGATAACTTCTTAGTGCAGTGTTAATATTAAAGTGACTAAGTAGTTTCTTAGTCACTCTTGTATCTTCAGCATATATATAATCTACTTCTGATAATATTCTTACTGCACGGAATGTCATATCTTCTAAATTTCCAATTGGGGTAGCAACAAGATATAATGTACCGTTTTCAGTTTGATATGATTTTTGTCGAATCATTATTCGGTAATGATGCGTTTCGCTCGCTCGCGCAAATCGCGTTCTGCGTATACTACTTTAAAAAAATCTAAACGTTTCTTGTCACTAATGTTTAATTTCAATTGGATGCTTTCAATTAAAAAATGTTCTTCTGCACTGTACCATTCATCTACTAGTGAGGCGGCTAGAATGTTCATAAAGACAATATTTCTTGTAACTTTTGGTTTTGTTGAAAAATAACTTGTTAATTCTTCAAGTGAAAGTGTAGAGACTTTGTAACTATCAAGTTCTGGTCCCATTTCACCTTTCATTCGGTTGACGATTTGCGTTTCTAATTCGCTCATTTCTCCATCAAACGAAACAATCTTGACGATAAAATCAACAAAGTAATGTTTTTCCTCTTTATTAAGTAATGATAAAAACATAAGCATTCCTCCTCGCTAATATCATTATATCATAATTTTTTTAATTATGGTTTAGGAAAATTAAATATTTTTAAGATTTCCTTGGTATAGGTGTCTTCTTTTCCAAAAACATAGAGGGGCTTCAACACTTTGAGTCCTCCATTGTTTGCGTTCAATTTTCCTTCTATTAAAATTGATAGTGCTTCGCTACTAGTTTTTTTGGGGTAAACAAACCGGAGTCGTTTCGGCTCGATGTGGTGTTTTCGAAACACTTCAATGCAATCAGCAAGGCGATCTGCTCGGTGCACCATCGCTAAGGTTCCACCATCCACTAGCAACTTTTTTGCTTCATTGACAAAATCATCCAGTGTAGCTTTGACTTCGTGACGTGCAATCGTTAATTGTTCGTTTTTGTTAGTATTGCTTGATTCTTTGTATGGAAAGAATGGTGGATTGCATGTAACACAATCAAAACGGTTTGCACCTACTTGTTTATATATATGTTTTAAGTCCTGATTGATTATTTTAATTTGATGTTCGAGATGATTTAAAGCAACACTTCGAGTTGCTAAATCAGCAATCTCTGATTGAATTTCTACTCCAATGATTGGAGAGGTTGTTCTTAGTGTTAAAAACAACGGAATTGGGGCATTCCCACAACCCAAATCGATAATTTGTTTTGTTTTTTTTGAAATGCTTACAAAATGTGCAAGTAAAGTTGAGTCCAAACTAAAGTTAAATGCATCTGGAACCTGTATGATTTTTAAACCATCGTAACCAAGTAAGTCATTGATTACTTCATTTTTCATTGGATTAACCTTCTAACTCTTTGAACTCTGGGTCAATATCATCGGAACTTGATTTATGAGATGCAACAATCTTTGTGACATCTTTTGCTGCCCAAACTGTGACACCATTTTTTCCATCATCAATTTTGACGAGTTCTTTCATAATATCAATACCAACAACTTTGCATCCATCACAGGTTGGTGTTTTCACAATATCATCAAGTTCTGGAAGCCTTGCTTTGATTTCTTGATAAATGGGGTCTTCGTAGCTGATGCAACACATTAACTTTCCACATTGACCAGCAACTTTGTTTGCATTTAGATTCATACCCTGGTCTTTTGCCATTTTCATGGTTACTAAATCAAAATCCCTCATATGTTCTTTACAACAAAGAGATCTACCACAACACCCAATTCCACCAATGAATCTTGCACCTTCTCTTGGTCCAACTTGACGTAGTTCGATACGAACTTTGAATTCGGAAGATAGGTCTTTTAATAAGTCACGAAAATCTACTCGCTCATCTGCGCTATAGTAAAACAAAACTTTTTGACGATCAAGTGTATATTCACACTCCAAAGCTTTCATCGGAAGGTTTCTATTTTTGACTAACTCTTTGAATTTTTGGATGCTTTGTTTTGCTAATATTTTGTTTTCATCGAACATCGATAAATCGTGTTCTGTTGCCTTTCGAATCACTGACTTTAATTCGTGTTCTAATTGGTTTGTATCAATCTCTTTGACTTTCTCTACGACTTTTCCCAGTTCGACACCACGTATGGTTTCTACAACAACACTATCTCCTAAATGTAAATAGATATCTGTTGGGTCAAAATTATATACTTTACCAATATTTTTAAATTGGATTCCTACTGTTTTTATTTTTTTCACTTTTTCACTCCTCGTCTAAATCTAGGAACAGTTTCGCATAAAACAAATCGATATTTACATTGTACTCAAGACGTTCTTTTGCTTCGATGTAGATATCTAATTCTTTTGCTAATCGTTCTGGTGATGGTAAGTTTTGCTTGTTTAAATCAAGAATACTAGTTTTAAAACTAATCGCATCTAGATGTTGTTCTGAATAACTAATCATATCTTGTGCATAAACAATCAATAAATCTAGAAAGACTTTATGGATTGTTCTATCCCTTTCATCAATTAAGAATTTTCCTCTTTCATTGAAGAAAACAAATTTTGCACGGCGCTTGTTGATGCACGCTACATTCATCTCGCGAACAAATCGAACAAGTTCTTGATATTTTGTTGTTGCTGCATATTCCAACGCCTCTTCAACGCTACTCGTTAATGTCGCAAACACAAACGAGTTTTCGATACTCAATCCTCGCCGTTGTAATGCTTGTGCGGTGTCGATTCGAGACACTTTTTTGAAATTTATAATTTGTGATCTTGATTTAATGGTATCGAGAACATTATTTACGTTTTCAGTGATCAAGATTGCATAACTTTCGATGATCGGCTCTTCTAAAAATTTAAGTAATGTGTTAGCTGCTGATGCAGTCATTTTATCTGCATGGTTGATGATATAAATTCTAGCTCCTTCTTCAAGGGATGTCATCGAAAACTCATGTTGTAAGTCTTCAATTTGATCTTTCTTAATTGTCTCACCCTCTGGCTCAACAAAGTATACATTCATGTGACTGCGGTTAATAACACGTTTACATGTGCTACATTCCAAACAAGGTTTTTTTTGACTTTGGCATAACACCATAGCAGCAAAATAAAACCCAGTTAATAGTTTCCCAATTCCTTTGTCCCCGCAAAACAAATAAGCATGGACCAAACGATTTTTTTTGAAACTATTTTCTAACATTTTGATGACTTCTTTTTGTTTGATCTTTAATTCATCAAAAGTCATAAACGAACCTACTTTCTATTTAAGAATGTCATTACGATTTGTTTCGAATCCTCAATTACTTTTTCTTTTGATTGGTTTCCATCGACACGTACAATTCGGTTAGGAAACATGTTTTGAATAATAGCATAACCCTCGTGAACCAATTGATGGAACTTAAGATTTTCAAGATCCAATCGGTTGACATTACGGTTGTTACTTGCAATTCGGTTTAAACCAAGTTCAGGTGTAATATCAATATATATCGTTAAGTTTGGCAACAAATGATCTGTTGCAAATAAATTCATTTCATATACTTCTTCGATACCGATTCCGCGGGCATAACCTTGATATGCCAAGGAAGAGTCAACATATCGATCACAAAGGACAATGTGATTTTGTTTTAAGGCAGGGAGCACAACTTCAACAAGATGTTGTTTTCTTGCAGCTGCTAATAACAATGCTTCTGTTTTTGCATCCATCTCTACATTATTTTTATCCAATATGATGTTTCTAATCTGTTCTGCGATTTTGCTTCCTCCAGGTTCTCTTGTTAAAGTCACTGAAACTCCAGATGAAACGAGCATTTCTTTGATTGCCTGGATAACAGTTGTTTTACCTGAACCCTCATTTCCTTCAAATGTGATAAATATACCCTTCACAAAATTCACCTCTTACTAACAAGATATATTATACCACAAAGGACGACTAAAATAAATTGTTTTTTTCAAGTGTACAGCCACAAGACCAAACAAAAAAACTTAGAATTTGGGTGTTACTCACAAATACTAAGTTTTATACAAACAAAAAATATATATGATTAAATGGCTAGTTGTTCTCTACTTGGACCAACTCCAACATATTGAATTGGAACACCAACGTATTCTTCAATGGTTTTTATGTAAGTTTTTGCTTCTTTTGGTAAATCGTCCATTTTACGTATGTGTGTTGTTTTTTGCTTCCATCCTTTTAGTGTGATGTATTTTGGAGTAATGAGTTCCATCTCCTTTGTATTTGGCATATAAGATATTGGACTTCCATTTTGTTCATAACCGACACAAATCTTGATTTCATCTAGCGTATCTAACTTATCTAGTTTACACATAGCTAAGCTTGTGTAACCATTAATAAGAGTTCCATATTGTAGTATTGGAAGATCTAACCAACCAATACGTCTTGCACGACCCGTTCTTGCTCCAAATTCATCATCAATAAATTCACCAGTTCCTCGAAAACTGTTTGATGCAATTTCATCCATCTCGGTAGGGAATGGCCCAGCGCCAACTGCCGAAGAAAATGCCTTAAACACTCCGATGACTTCATTGATTTTTTGAAATGGTATTCCAGCGCTAACAGGAGCATAGCTCGCTACTGGATTAGAAGAAGTTACGTAAGGGTAAATTCCAAGATCTAAGTCTTTCATGACACCGAGTTGTCCTTCAAATAAAATATTCTTGTTCTCTTTGATTGCTTGGTTTAAGTAATATACTTGATCAATGATGCGATCAGATAGCAACCTACTCCACTCAACGCACAAATCATAAATCTGGTTAACAGAATAAGGAGTTCCACCCAAAAACTCAAGCTTTGCATTGATTAATGGTAATACTTTCTCAATTCGATATTTACAATAAGGTAAATCCTTCAAATCTTCAAAGCGTAATGCGGTGCGTTCGGCACGGTCGGCATATGCAGGACCAATCCCTCTCTTTGTTGTTCCGATGATGTCAGAACCACGTTCTTTTAATGCATCTAAATCAACATGATATGGCATAAGGATAATCGCTCTTGAAGAAATCTTAAGATTGTTTGTGGAAACATTTTTTTCTTCAATTTCTTTCATTTCTTTGATTAATTCAATTGGGTTAATTACCATTCCTGTACCCGCGATACAAGTAACGTTTGGATAAAAGATACCACAAGGAACTAAATGTAGTTTAAATACTCCATGTTCATTTAAAACAGTGTGACCTGCATTGTCTCCACCTTGAAATCTCACTAAGATATCGGATTCCTTTGCCAAATAATCAACAATTTTCCCTTTACCTTCATCGCCCCATTGAGCGCCAACAACTATTTTTACACTCATCATTTACTCCTTTACTTGTCTACACTAGAAGTAATTTCTTCTAATGTTTTATTTTGTTCTAATACTGGATATATATAGTTCTTTAAAAAATCTGAAACTTGATGGGATGCTAAACCAATATAATTTGAAGCATTGGATGCTTGATCTAGATAATCAGACAAGAAACTAAAATCAGAATCTTGCTTCAAACGATTAATCAAGTCGTTATCTTTACCCATTAATTTGATATTTTTTGATACATCCATCGAAATCACTTTTAATTTCTCATGCATTTCTTGACGATCTTTCCCAAGCTTTACCGATTCCATTAATATATTTTCACTCATCATAAATGGTAATTCTTCTTCAATGTGTTTTTCAATTACCTTTGGATAAACAACAAGTGATTTTGTCACATTTATATATATGTTTAAAATGGCATCAACTGCTATGAACGCAGAAGGTAACACAATCCTACGATTCGCGGAATCGTCTAACGTTCGCTCAAACCATTGGGTAGACGAGGTGATTGATGCATTGATAGGTAAACTTAGTACATATCGAGAAAGTGAAGTGATGCGTTCAGACTTCATAGGGTTTCGCTTGTATGGCATTGCGGATGAACCAATTTGATTTTGTTCAAATGGTTCTTCAACTTCTTTAAGATGTTGTAAAAGTCTTAAGTCATTGCTAAATTTGGATGCACTTTGTGCAATTTGAGAAAGTACACTAAGAATTTCATAATCAAATTTTCTTGAGTATGTTTGTGAAGCAATTGGCTCAATAGATAATCCACCTAAAAAATTTGCAAATTCTTGTTCGAGTTGAACGACTTTCGTAGAATCGTTGTTACAAAGATGCAAATAACTTGCTTGTGTTCCGGTTGCACCTTTTAACCCTTTAAGTTTTATATTTGATAATAGAGCCTCTATATACTTGAAGTCTTTATATACATCGTGAAGCCACAAAGTTGCCCGCTTTCCAACAGTAGTTAATTGTGCAGCTTGAAAATGTGTATAACCAAGTGTAGGAAGTTCCTTATACTCATCAGCAAATTTAGCAAGTTGTTTCATAAGAGTAACAACTCGAGATTTTAAAATAAGTAGTGCTCTTTGATAAATTAAAAGATCTGCATTATCGGTAATATCACACGAAGTTGCTCCTAAATGAATGATTGGTTTTGCCAACTTTGCATGATTTCCATATGCCAGTACATTGGCCATAACATCGTGTTTTGTTTGCTTTTCAATCTGTTCAATTTCTACTAAGTCAATATTGTCTAAATGGGTTTCTAAATCATGAACCTGATCTTTTGAGATGTCAAGTCCTATCGCTTGTTCTGCTTTTGCTAAAGCGATCCAAACAAAACGCATAGTACGAACCTTTTCTCTTTCAGAAAAGATTTCCTTCATCGGACCACTACTATATCTTGTGATTAATGGATTTTCATAGTAATCATAACTCATAGATTACCTCCTTGGGTTTGTTTATGGATTGGAAACATAAAATGTAAAAATTTGGATGGATGATACAAAACAACAAAACATGATTCCTCAAACAACTCAAAATGTCCATAACGATACAAATCATCTTTTGAAATTAGATTGCTAGGCATAGATGCGTAATAGGTTTCAATTATGTGATTTTTTATTTGTTTTGGCAATCGATGTTTCCACCAAATTTTTGGTCTTAATCTGAAATGTAATAAGTAGTCTTGTTTTAGTAAGAATAAAACCATTTCATAATGTTTTGGATATTGATCATATATATATTTCGATGCAAAGTAAAATAGTTCATCTAGCTGATATCGTGAAAATAAAAAAGATTGATTTTTCAAGAATAATCCAAAATCCAAAAAGAAATCAAAGTAGTTGTTACTTAAAATTATGCTGTTAAATACATAATCAATCGTTCTTGTGAAAAAACCAGAGTTGTAATATTTTTCGATACATTCTTCAACCAAATGAATATCAGATAGTTCTTGTTCGGATATAAACTGATTATCAATGATTTCATAGGGTGCCTTTTGTTGATAGCGATATTGGTACTTTTCGCTTTGTTTACGTATAGGTGTTCCACGTAACATCTTTAAAAATCCAAGTTGAAGTTCAAGCGGCTTTAAATGAAGTGTATCATTAAACGTTTGCTTAAAAGATGAATAATCTTCATACGGAAGACCCGCAATCAAATCGAGATGTAGATCGACTTTGTTCGTCTGTTGTAATCTGTATATATTATCACGTAGACGATTAAAGTTTTGTTTTCTTTTTACTGACTTTGTAGTTGTATCATTTGTTGATTGGATCCCTATTTCAAAACGTAAGACTTTGGAATTCATCTGAGAAATACGTCTTATTATTGATGCATCAAGTAAGTCTGCAACTATTTCAAACTGTAGTATCGTATTGTTAGAATTATACAGATCGATGAAATCCAGTAACTCAAGCATGTATTTTGGATTTGCATTGAATGTACGATCCAGGAATTTTATAATTGGAACTTGTTTATCAAATAGTTTTTTTAATTCTAGTTTCACATATTCAATATCAAAATGCCTAACTTTTGATTCCAAAGAGGCAAGACAATAACTACAGCGAAAAGGGCAACCTCTGCTTGATTCAAAATATACTATTCGTCTATTCAAATCTGTAACCAAATCATGGCCAAACTTAATTCGTTTTAGATCAGGCAGTCTTATAGGGTTTGAAATGATAGTTTGATTATGCTGATAAGTTAAATTTGAAACTTCATGGATTGCTTTCTTTTGAGTAAGATAATCACAAAGTTCATTGATACTTTCTTCAGCCTCTCCAGAAATAACATAATCTACTTGAAACGCATTTATAAAATGGATTTGATCGTAACTAACCTCAGGTCCACCTAACACAATTTTTTGATGAGATTGAAGTTTTGGCCTTACGAGTTTAAGCAACTCTTCAATGATTGCTACATTCCATATATATGTGCTGATTCCAAGTAGATCAAATTGATATGATAAAATCCCATCTATCATATGTTCGATAGTATCTTTGATTGTAAATTCTATTATATGATTTGGATATCTTAAATTTTTGGAAAGCGAGATAATCGATGCCGCAGGGTGGATGTATTTTGAGTTAATACCCACTAATAAAACATTCATAAAATCACCGAGTATATTTTACCATAAACTGATGTAAAATTATAGAAAAAATTCAAATTAGATGAAAGCGTTACAAGAGAAGGATTTTTGACCTTTTAAATCTTGTCTTACAACAAATGTTATGTTATAATAGTATAGACTTCAAGAGATATTATTTTTAATAAAAAAATAGGAGGAAAAAAAATGTCTAAAAAAGTTTTCCAATCGATGGATGGAAATGAAGCAGCTGCTCACGTTGCGTATGCCTTTACAGAAGTTGCAGGGATTTATCCAATCACGCCTTCTTCTCCTATGGCAGAATACACAGAAGCATGGGCTGCAAAAGGAAAAAAGAACCTATTTGGTATGCCGGTAAAGATTGTTGAAATGCAATCAGAAGCTGGTGCTGCTGCGACGGTTCATGGGTCTTTACAAACAGGGGCTCTAACAACTACTTACACAGCAAGTCAAGGACTTTTACTTAAAGTTCCGAATATGTATAAAATGGCAGGTGAATTATTACCAGCTGTTATTCACGTATCTGCACGTAGTATTGCGGTGCAAGCGTTAAGTATTTTCGGTGATCACCAAGACGTTATGGCTGTTCGTCAAACCGGTTTTGCTATGATGGCAACATCAAGCGTACAAGAAGTTATGGATTTAACAGCGGTAGCTCATTTATCTGCAATCAAAACACGTGTACCATTCTTGCATTTCTTTGATGGATTTAGAACATCACATGAAATTCAAAAAGTTGAAATGATGGACTACAAAGTGTTAGACAATCTATTAGACAAACAAGCAGTAAAAGAATTTAGACAACGTGCGATGAGCTTTGAACATCCTGTTACTAGAGGATCTGCTCAAAATGATGATGTTTATTTCCAAACAAGAGAAGCACAAAATAAATTCTACAATGAAGTTCCAGCTGTTGTTGAAAACTATATGGCTGAAATTTCTAAGGTTACAGGAAGACATTATGCACCATTTGTTTACAATGGACATCCAGAAGCAACAGATGTTATTGTTGCAATGGGGTCAGTTAATGAAACAGCAAAAGACGTTTCTGCACATTTAAATGCCAAAGGTAAAAAAACAGGTGTGTTAACTGTTCATCTATATCGTCCTTTCTCAGCGAAACATTTATTTGCTGCTATGCCAAAATCAGTAAAACGTATTGCAGTATTGGATCGTACAAAAGAACAAGGTTCCATTGGAGAACCACTATATGTTGATGTTAAATCTGCATTCTATACAGAATTCTATGGAAAACCAAATGCACCATTCATCATTGGTGGTAGATATGGTTTATCAAGCAAAGATACTACTCCAGGACAAATTGTAGCAGCTTTCAAACACTTAGAATCTTACGGACATGATAGTTTCACAATTGGTATTGTTGATGATGTTACAAATCTTTCCTTGCCACTTGAAAAAGAAATCGCTGTATTAAATGATGATGTATCAGAACTTATTTTCTACGGATTAGGTAGTGATGGTACAGTTGGAGCGAACAAAGATACAATCAAAATTATTGGAGAAAACACAGATCTATATGGTCAAGCATACTTTGCATATGACTCAAAAAAATCTGGTGGGGTTACAAGATCTCATTTACGTTTTGGAAAAGATCCAATCACTGCTCCTTACTTAGTAAGTCATGCTGACTTCGTTAGCTGTTCATCTGATAGTTATTTAGTAAAATACGATATGCTTTCCAACTTAAAACAAGGTGGAACATTCTTAATCAATACCGTATTATCAGAAGCAGAATTGTTAGCATATATGCCGAACTCAGTTAAGAAAATATTGGCTCAAAAACAAGCAAAATTATTCATGATTGATGCCGTTAACTTAGCTCGTGAAATCGGGTTAGGAAATAGAACAAATACGATTCTACAATCTGCATTCTTTAAATTGAACGAAAAAATTATGCCTTATGCAAAAGCACAAGAATTAATGAAGAAATATGCAACAAAAACATATTCTCGTAAAGGTGAAGAAATTGTTGCATTGAATCATAAAGCAATTGATGTTGGTGCAGAAGGATTATATGAAGTTAAGGTAGATCCATCATGGGCAAACCTAACAGATGAAACAAAAAAAGTAGACGAAGGAAGACCAGAATTTGTTACAAAAATTGCTGATAGAATCAATGCAATTGATGGATATAATCTGAAAGTTTCTGACTTTGCAGGTTATGAAGATGGAACAATGGTTCCAGGTACTTCAGCTTATGAAAAACGCGCCATTGCAAACTTTGTTCCAGAATGGATTGCAGATAACTGTATCCAATGTAACCAATGTGCATTCGTGTGTCCACATGCAGTTATTAGACCATTCTTAGCAACGCAAGAAGAATTAGCTGGAGCTCCTGCTGAAACAGTTACGTTAAAAGCAAATGGAAAAGGATTAGAAGGATTAGCTTACTCAATCCAAATTTCTACTTATGACTGTACTGGATGCGAAGTGTGTGTGACACAATGTCCAGGAAACCGAAATGGTAAAGCGTTACGCATGGTTCCAATTCAAGATATGTTTGATGCAAAACAAGATGTTGTAAACAAATACCATATCGAACGTGTATCATACAAAGATAAATTAATTGATAAGTTTGCAAATCCGAAAAACAGCCAATTTGCACAACCATTGTTTGAATACTCTGGAGCATGTGCTGGTTGCGGAGAAACACAATACATTAAATTAATCACTCAACTTTATGGAGATAACATGGTAATCGCAAATGCGACCGGATGTTCATCAATCTATGGTGGGTCATATCCGGCAACTCCATATACAACAAACGCTCTAGGACAAGGTCCTGCATGGGCTAACTCATTGTTTGAAGACAACGCTGAGTTTGGATTTGGTATGAAGATAGCAACTGATGCATTACGTGATCAACTAGCTTCATTGTTCGAACACGCTCTTGAAGAAGGTAAAGGAACTCCACAAATCCAAGGATTGTTTAAAAAATGGTTAGAAAATAGAAATTCAAGTGTAATCACAAAAGAAATTCGCGATGAACTAGTTCCTATTCTAGAAGCATGTAAATGTGATTTTGCTGACCGCATCTTAGAATTAAAAGATAATATTGTTAAGAAATCACAATGGATTGTTGGTGGAGACGGATGGGCATATGACATCGGTTACGGTGGATTAGACCACGTTATTGCGAACAACGAAGACATTAACATTTTAGTACTAGATACAGAAGTTTATTCAAACACTGGTGGACAATCATCAAAATCAAGTCCAACAGGATCCATCGCTAAATTTACAGCAGCTGGAAAATCTGGAAAGAAAAAGGATTTAGCAGCAGTTGCGATGAGCTATGGACATGTATATGTTGCATATGTATCACATGGTGCAAGCCAAGCACAAATGTTAAAAGCAATGAAGGAAGCAGAAGCGTATCCTGGTCCAAGCGTGATTATCGCTTATTCACCATGTATCGCTCATGGATTATCTGATGGTATGGGTGCAAGCCAAACACAAGCTAAACTTGCTGTTGAATGCGGATACTGGCCATTATTAAGACATGATCCAAGACTTGCTGCAGAAGGTAAAAACCCACTTCAACTTGATATGAAAGAACCTAACTGGGATAAATACAGAGATTACTTATTAAGTGAAACTCGTTACTCTCAATTGTTCTCAACAAATCCAGATGAAGCTGAAGCATTGCTTGAAATGAACAAACAAGAAGCAAAACGTAGATATCAAATGTACAAACGTTATGCTTCAATGGATTATTCACTATAAAATGATCAATCAAAGTAGCAGGGCAACCTGCTACTTTTTTTCGTTAATCTATTATTATATCACGTGCAAAAAATGTAAATAATTGTTATAATAATTAACGAGTGAAAAAAAGGGATGGATTTATGAAAAAACTACTTACAATCATTATAATTATTTTGTTTGTTGCTTTTTTAACAACACAAACACAAGCTAGCACAACAACGTATGAATGGATTTCAAAAAGTGATTATCTTGGCTATTTGAATACACCTTCTCATGTAGTGAGATTGCAGTATCAAAAATCAGAAGCAAACAGACTTAAAGCGCTGCAAGACTTGGATGTTGTAAAAGACATTCTTCTTACGATTGAAGCAAACTTTTCGATTAGTCAAACACCAATCATGGAATCAAATGAGATAGAAGAATCCTTGTTAATGAAGGTTAATCGATTATCTGGCATTGAAGCAGTCGTTGTAAATGATGATTTTATCGAGCTCATTGAACTATCAATTGAAATGGCTGAGCTCACTAATGGATTATTTGATCCTACGATTGGCCCACTGACCTCACTATGGGATATTTCAATGCGATCAAACATATGCGATGGTTTTATGCTAGAACCCGGTGATAATTATTGTGATGCTCCTAGTTCAGAAGCAATTAATCAGGCTTTGTCGCTTGTTGACTATACAAAAATACAAATTGATAAAATTGCAAAAACGGTATATTTACCAACCCCTGGTATGAAACTAGATTTAGGTGGGATTGCCAAAGGATATGCTGCAGACAAGGTGATTTCGTTCTTTGTTGAAGAAGGATATCAAAGTGTAATCCTTAGTTTAGGTGGGAATATTCATACTTATGGCAAGGATTTAATCAATAATGCAAATTTCCCGGTCGAAATACGCGACCCATTTAGCATTCTTTGGTATAATCGTATTGGAGGAATGCGCGTCCAAAACCAAAGCGTTGTAACAAGTGGTACCTATGAGCGTTTTATCATTGATGATGAAGGAAATCGATATCATCACTTACTAAATGCAAAAACAGGATATCCATTTGAAAGTGATTTGGTGTCCGTAACGATACTATCACCAAGTTCAGCGATTGCAGATGCTTTGGCAACAGGTTTATATGGTTTAAGTTTGGAAGAAGGAATAGCTCTTGTTGAAGCAGATCCAAATTTAGAAGCCGTGTTTGTAACAACCAACAAACATATATATAAATCAAACACATTAAAGTTCACATACGACACAAAATTAAATGATGATGGCTTTGTGTTCCATGGCGAAAATTTTAGAGACGATGCATTACTCTATCCAAACGGTAAGCCAACAACGACCAATCCAATTGTATACATTGGTATAACGATTGCGTCGGTTGGGGTATCCATTATTGGATATGCAATATACTTAGCAGTCAAAAAGAAACCACAAATAGACAAAGGAGAGTAGATTATGGGATCAAAATTAGTAATCAAAGATTTACATGTAAGTGTAGAAGGAAAAGAAATATTAAAAGGTGTCAACCTTGAAATGAATACCAATGAAATGCATATTATCATGGGACCAAACGGGACTGGAAAATCAACCCTAGCAGCTAGCGTTATGGGTCATTATCGGTATGAAGTTACGAGTGGAACCGTCACATTAGACGGGGAAGATGTGTTAGCGATGAGTGTTGATGAACGCAGTCGTAAAGGTCTATTTTTGGCGATGCAATATCCATCTGAAATCAGTGGTGTGACCAATTCTGATTTTATTAAAACGGCAATGCAATCAAGACTAGAAGAAAACCAAACAATTCCATTATTTAAGTTTATCAAAGAATACGATAAAGCAGTAAAAGACTTAAAAATGGGTGGAGATTTACCGCATCGTTATGTCAATGAAGGATTTTCTGGTGGAGAAAAGAAACGAAATGAAATTCTCCAAATGAAAATGCTAAAACCGAAATTTGCGATTTTAGATGAAATTGACTCAGGATTAGATATCGATGCACTTCGAATTGTCGGAGAAAATGTTAATAAAATGAAAAACGAACAATTTGGAGCATTGGTGATTACCCATTACGAACGCTTGCTTGATTATGTAGATGCAGATGTTGTTCACATTATGCTAGATGGACGTATTGTAAAAACAGGAGACAAAGAACTAATCAAAAAAGTTGACACTGCGGGATATGATTGGATTAAAGAAGAACTAGGCATTGAAGATTCCGAAGATCAAGCAGAATTAAGACGAGTTGCTTTGGGAACTTGTGCGGTTAAAGGACAACACTAATATGGATGCACTTCAAACCAAACAATGGACATTCTTAAAACAACAAAACATAGTTTCGGATGAAACCGACTATATTGGTTATGAGTTTGCGAAAAACGAAGTTGTGAAGTTTACTAGAACTGAACCATTCCGTGTATATTATATATATGCAAATACAGAAGTTTCTATTTACGAGACGATTTCTAAAGAGCTTGACAATGTGAAAACAATTATCATTGGGATGGAAAATGCAAACATCAAATTTTACACACTCAATGAAACACCAAACAACACAGCAGTGGTTGACATCTATTTGATGAAAGACGCAGTCATTAACTCAAATATTATCGAGTTAAGTAAGCAAAAAGCAAATGTAACGAGCAACATTTATTTTCTTGAAACAGGTTGTCATGCGAATGCAAATTCGGTTGCGATTGGGAATGGAACATCAGACTTAGAGGTAACGATTCACTTCATTCACAAAGCAAAACACACAACTGCCGTAATGAACAATTACGGGATTGCGAAAGATCAATCAAAAATTTTCTATACTGGAATTTCTACGATTGAAAAAGGCAATAGCAAAACAGACTCATATCAAAAAACAAGAGGTCTAAACTTAAGCAAAGATGCAAAAGTAATCGCAAGACCATATCTTTATATCGATGAATTTGACGTTATCGCTGGACATGGTGCGAGCATTGGCTCTGTCAGTGAAGATGATTTGTTTTATTTAATGAGTCGAGGGTTACGCAAAGAAGAAGCACAAAAAATGATTATAAATGGATTTATTCGTCCTTTAATTGATCAAGTAACTGACAAACATTTTCAAGAAACGCTGATTGAACTCATTGACCAAAGACTAAGTTAAAAAGGAAGTGCTTATCGTGAATGCATATAAACGAGATTTTGGTGTATTAACCAACCACTCGGATTTGGTTTATTTAGATAGTTGTGCAACAACACTAAAACCAATACAAATGCTAACTAAAATGAATGAGTATTATAACGAATATGGTGTTAATATTCACCGTGGTGTGTATGATTTATCCTATAAAGCCACTGAAGAATATGAAAAATCACGAGAAATGGTTGCATCGTTTATCAATGCAAACAGTAACGAGATTGTATTTACCAAAGGAACAACAAGTGCTCTAAATTTAGTAGCACATAGTTTTGGTCTATCTTATATCCAAGAAGGCGATGAAATCATCACAAGTGAACTAGAACATCACAGTTCTTTGCTTCCTTGGATGAATGTTGCAAAGCTTAAAAAAGCAAAGTTAGTTTATGTACCTCTAACATTAGAAGGTAGAATCACATTAGAAAATGTAAAAAAAGTCACAACAAATAAAACAAAAGTGATTGCATTAACTTATGTATCAAATGTGTTAGGATATATTACACCAATCCAAGAAATTATCTCATTTGCGAAAGAACATAATATCATTACTGTAGTAGATGCAGCACAAGCGGCACCTCATCTTAAAATAGACGTACAGGCCTTAAATTGCGATTTCCTCGCGTTTTCCGCACATAAGATGTTAGGACCAACCGGACTTGGAATTTTATACGGGAAATACAAGATATTAAAAGATATGGAACCACTCGATTTTGGTGGAGATATGAATGATCATGTTAACATGTATGATGTTATTTACAAAGATGCTCCGTACCGGTTTGAAGGAGGAACACCTCCGATAGCCGAAGCAATTGGATTTCAAGCATCAATCGAGTACCTAAATAAAGTTGGATATGAATTTATTCATTACCATGCAAATACATTAGCAAAAAAAGCAATTGAAGAGTTGTTAGAAATTGATGGCGTTACCGTATACAACCCAACCACAGATTCTGGTGTTATTGCGTTTAACATTGATGGAGTCCATCCACATGATGCGGTTAGTATTTACGATGAATCACACATTGCATTAAGAGCAGGACACCATTGTGCTCAACTTGTAAGCAAATGGTTAAACTGTGTAGGAACACTTAGAGCAAGTTTTTATATATATAATACGTTAGAAGACGTGGATCGTTTTATACAAACTACAATAAAAACGAGAGATTTCTTTCGTCAGTTTTAAGGAGTAACTCATGTCGAATTTGGATAATTTGTATCGTCAAATTATAATGGAACACTATAAGAATCCAAGAAACAAAGGGTTAGTCAGTGATACAAGATATCAAACATTACATTTAACCAATGTATCTTGTGGGGATGACATAACCATTCAAGCCAGAATTGATCAAGGCATTGTGACAGATATTCATCATGAAGGAACCGGATGTTCTATATGTTGTTCATCCGCATCGGTTATGAGTGAAACACTAAAACATAAAACAGTCAAAGAAGCAAATCATATCATCGAGACATATTATCAAATGATCAAAGGAGAATCAATATCCGATGCAGATTGTTTAGAAGAAGCGATTGTATATGAGGGAGTTTCTAAATTTCCTGCACGTTTAAAATGTGCAACACTCGCATGGCGTGCAATGGGTGCTATATTAAGCAAAGAAGAAGGTGAAAATAATGGATGAAAAACAAAGAATAGATAAAATAGTCGGTGATTATAAATATGGTTTTTCAACCGACGCAAAACGTGTCGTAGACACTGGTAAGGGAGTTAATGAGGATGTCGTAAGACAAATCTCTCGATATAAAAACGAACCACTTTGGATGGAAGAATTCCGAGTGAAAGCTTATAAATATTTCGAAAAAACAAAAATGCCTACATGGGGTCCAGATTTATCAAGCATTACGTTTGATGAATATACATATTACATCAAGTCAAGTGCGAAAGTAGAAACTTCTTGGGATGAAGTGCCACCAGAAATCAAAGATACCTTTGATAAGTTGGGTATTCCTGAGGCTGAACAACTTTATTTAGCTGGTGTAACAACACAGTTTGAATCCGAAGCAGTCTATCATTCAACCTTAAAAGAATTGGATGATTTAGGTGTTGTGTTTTGCGACACAGATACTGCACTAAGAGAACATCCAGAGCTATTTAAAGAGTATTTTGGAAAGGTAGTACCTTACGCAGATAACAAATTTGCTGGACTCAACAGTGCAGTATGGAGTGGTGGATCATTTATCTATGTTCCAAAAGGAGTCAAAGTGTCAAAACCACTACAATCTTATTTTAGAATTAACTCAGAACAAATGGGTCAGTTTGAACGAACACTGATTATCGTTGATGAAGGCGCAAGTTTGAATTATGTAGAAGGATGTACAGCCCCACGATATTCAAAAGACTCGTTACACGCAGCTGTTGTTGAAATCTTTGTGAAAAAAGGTGGATACTGTCGATATACTACCATTCAAAATTGGTCAGATAACATTATTAATCTCGTAACAAAACGTGCCATGGTTGAAGAACATGGACATATGGAATGGATTGACGGAAATTTAGGATCAGGAATTAACATGAAATACCCTGCTTGTATCTTAAGAGGACCATATGCAAAAGGAACCACCATTTCGATTGCCTTTGCTGGTGCAAATCAAGTACAAGATACAGGGGCTAAGATGATTCATCTAGCACCAAACACCACAAGCCAAATTATCTCGAAGTCGATTTCAAGAGGTGGTGGAAAAGTGAACTACCGTGGTCTGGTAAGACACGCAAAAGATGCAATTAACGCAGTCTCTCGCATTGAATGTGACACAATTATTTTAGATGGGGAATCGTTTAGTGACACAATTCCAACAAACATTGTAGAAAACAATCAATCACGCATTGAACATGAAGCTACCGTATCCAAAGTGAGTGATGAGCAAATGTTTTATCTCATGAGTAGAGGTCTCACCGAAGAACAAGCAATGGAAATGATTGTAATGGGATTTATTGAACCGTTTGCGAAAGAACTACCTATGGAATATGCAGTTGAACTAAATCAATTGATCAAGTTAGAGATGGAAGGTTCAATAGGATAACTATAAAAAAGCATCCAATGGATGCTTTTTTCACAGGGCATAACCGATAAAACTCTTGTCAAACACAACAAGTTAGACTATAATATCCTTAAAAGGAGGTACTCCATGGCAAAAAATTTCGTTAAGTCAATGCTTATCATTCTAGGATCAATGTCGGCAATTGCAATTATAACAATATGGATTATTGGATTGTTTGTTCAAGAAGTACCGACTTCAGCATTCGAAGAATTCAGCACCGAGGAACAATTGCAAGATAGAATGTTTTTAGATAAAAAGACAGACTATTTGGTTGGTTTCCCATCATATATTCCAAATCACTTTCTAGAATCAGACTATCTTGAACAAACCAATTATATATTAGATTACTCACAACAAAAGTATTATGCGATTGTTGAATCTTTTTCAACGAAGGATAAAAAATTCACGCACAATGGTTATATCATGTCCATTCATAGCAGAATGAATTCAAAAACCAATCCACTTGAATTTGTTGAAGAGCGACTCGTTATAGCATCACAATTTGATAGAAAAATTGATGAATCCATCGACAATAAATATTTTGATGATGGTGGAGTACCAACTGTATTTAATGACATTGGAATTGTTGACAAAGATGGCGAATATTTTGTTACAATTGAAAACATACATGTAAGATACTTCGTGAAAAATGCCAGCGGGACAGACGACAAATCACAGATCAGCGCTTTCTTTAAATACAATGGTGGTGTGTACAAGGTTTACTTAGAAACATCGTATAATTTAAGCGGTCTTGATCTAAATTGGTGCATAGATGAACTTAGTAAAATAATAGAAGGAATAGTGACTGAATAAGACTTTACGAAGGTAGGGTCTTATTGTCATTTATTGAAAATAAAAACATTGAAGAAAGTAACAACTTGGTATATAATATATATATGATTTGGTGGGTTTTATGGAAAGATTAATAGCAAAATTAAAAAGTGAAAAATGGATCTATGATGAAAAAGTTTTAGTGTGTGTATCAACTGGTGTAGACTCTATGGTTTTACTTGATGTATTATATAAACTTCAATCAGAATTAAAACTAAAAATCATTGTGGCCCACGTGAATCACCAAAAACGTAAGATCTCTGATGTTGAAGAAGAGTTTATTATTGATTACAGTGAAAAACAAAACCTTAAAATATATACCAAACGACTTGAGTTTGAATCGAATCAAAACTTTCAAGCAGAAGCTAGAGACAAACGATACCAATTTTTTTATGAAGTTGCATTAAAAGAAGACATTAATAAAATTATTCTAGCACATCACGCTGACGATAATATCGAGACCATTATGATGAGGATTATACGAGGTTCTAACTTTGTTGGTTATGCAGGAATGAAATTAGTAAGTGAATTCCGCGGATTACAAGTATTAAGACCAATGCTTACAATCAATAAAAAGCAAATATTACAGTATGCTAAAGAAAAGAAACTTAGATATTTCGAAGACGAAACGAATTTTCAAGATTTATATAAACGCAATCGAATTCGACAAAACATACTACCGTTTTTGTATTATGAAGACGAGAATGTAGATGATAAATTTGCATACTTTAGTCAAACTATATTCGAGGCAGCTAGGATTATCGAAGGCAAGGTAGATGATTATATTCATCAACATGTTACAGTTTTACCGGGAAAACTCACATTTGATAAAGGTCAATTTTTAAGAGAATCTGAGTTTGTCCAAAGAGAGATTATTTTCGAATTACTGAAACAAGAAGCGCTGTCATTATCAACCGTAGATGAGATGATCAAACAAATCCAATCCGCAAAAGCAAATATTGTGAACTATGTATTTGATGAGTTAACAATGGCAAAAGAGTATGATAAAATAAGCTTTTTGTTTGGAAAACAACATAGCGAACCAGTTTGGATAAAAATAGATAGCCCAGGTACATACGAAGTACAAAACCGATATTTGGTTCAAGTTGTTGAAAAAAAGCACGAAACTAATGAAATTCAAGAAAATCTGTGTTATAATATTGAAATGTTACCGGTTGTTATAAGAAATCGAAAACCAGGAGACAGAATCAAATTAAAAGCAGGAGAAAAAAAATTAAGTGACTTGTTTATTGACCTAAAGATTCCCAAACTTGTTCGTGAAAATCTACTGGTTATATCGAATTTAGATCAAAACATTTTAGCAATCATAGGCGTTAAAACAAGTGAAACACTAAAAAATATGAGCAATACAAAGTATCAAATAATAGTAAAGGAGATTGAACATGATCAAACATCCAGACATTGAAGAAATATTTATTACTCATGAACAAATTGTGAACAAATGCCAAGAATTAGGAGCTATCATATCTAGTGACTATGTAGGAAAAGTTCCTATTTTGGTTGGGTTACTTAAAGGGTGTGTACCCTTTATGTCGGAACTAATCAAGCATATCACTACATATATGCAAATTGATTTCATGGACGTTTCCAGCTATGCGGGTACGCAAACAACAGGAAAAGTGCATATTTTAAAGGATTTATCAGAAGATATTACAGGAAGAGATGTCATCATTGTTGACGATATTATCGATACCGGCTTAACTTTACATGAGGTAAAAGAAATCTTGCAAAAAAGAGGGGCAAAATCGATCGAAGTGGTTACCTTAATTGATAAACCAGAAGGTAGAAAGATAAACACCGTTGTTCCAAAGTACATCGGTTATAACATACCAAAAAAATTTGTGGTAGGATTTGGTTTGGATTACAACGAATTATATCGAAATTTACCATATATCGGAATACTCAAAGAGAGTGTTTACAAATAAAACAATAGTAGAGGTGAAAACATGGCACAAGTACAACAACCCCAAAAAAAGGGAATCAAAGGTGGAGATATACTATTAACTGCATTTATTGCATTAATCGTAATTGGTATCTTCATATATGTGTTTGGTGATAAGTCGAAACCGATTGTATTAACAAGCGATCAGTTTATAACTGAAATTAGCCAAAACAATATCAAAGAAATTTACATCAAACCGATGGGTGGAGATGGAAATCAAAAACTAAATAATGTGTATGGTGTTTTTGTCAATGGAGACAAATACGAATTAATTCTAAATGATGATTTGGTTCAAGATGTTACAACGGTAGCACTAACAAGTCCGAATGTTAAATTAGTATTTGTTGAAAATGTGACATTCAATTGGACATTCATTCTAATGACGGTTGGAACCATTATCATGTTAGTGTTTATTGTGTTTATTGTGTTTCGCAATAATGCGAACAGCAATAACAAAGCATTTGATTTTGGTAAAACAAGAGCAAGACTTGCTAGAAAGTCTGGTGTTACATTTAACGATGTAGCAGGTGTAAAAGAAGAAAAAGAAGAATTAGTTGAAGTTATCGACTTTTTAAAGAATCCACAAAAATATTTTGCGATGGGAGCAAAAATTCCAAAAGGTATTTTATTAGTTGGTTCTCCTGGTACTGGTAAAACATTATTAGCACGAGCTGTTGCTGGTGAGGCTAATGTTCCGTTTTACTCTATATCTGGATCTGACTTCGTAGAAATGTTTGTTGGTGTTGGTGCGAGTCGTGTAAGAGATATGTTCAAGGTAGCAAAACAAACCGCACCTTGCATCATCTTTATCGATGAAATCGACGCCGTTGGACGTCAAAGAGGAACTGGTTTAGGTGGAGGTCATGATGAACGTGAACAAACATTAAACCAATTGCTAGTGGAGATGGATGGATTTAGTGAAAATTCTGGTATTATTATTATGGCAGCAACCAATCGCCCAGATGTTTTAGATCCTGCTTTGTTAAGACCGGGTCGATTTGATAGACAGATCACAATAAGCAATCCAGATGTTCAAGCAAGAACTGAAATTTTAGCAGTTCATGCAAGAAACAAAAAATTATCACCAAAAATTAAATTAGAAGACATTGCAAGACGTACACCAGGGTTTACTGGGGCTGACCTTGCAAATTTATTAAACGAAGCAGCGCTCTTAGCAGCCAGAGAAAATCGGAAAGAAATCAAAATTTACGATTTAGATGAAGCTATTGATCGTGTTATTATGGGACCTGCCAAAAAAAGTAAAAAATACAACGAGCATGAACGCAAGGTTGTTGCTTACCACGAAGCAGGGCATGCTGTCATTGGGATTAAATTAGAACACGCAGCAATTGTTCAAAAAGTAACAATCGTACCTCGTGGTACGGCTGGTGGGTATAACTTAATGACACCTAAAGATGAAACATTCTTAGAAACAAAACGCAGTTTGCTTGCTCAAATTACAGGATTACTTGCAGGTCGTATTGCAGAAGAACTTGTATTTGATGAAATGACTACGGGGGCACATAACGATTTCCAAAAAGCAACTTTAATTGCAAGAGCAATGGTAACAGAATATGGAATGAGTAAACTTGGTCCAATTCAATATGAAAGACAATCTACATCCGTATTCTTAGGACGTGATTATATGACAGATAAAAACTTCTCAGATCAAGTTGCTCTAGAAATTGATAGAGAAGTTAGAGAAATCATCAATGAATGTTATGAAACTGGTTCGAAAACCATCAAGGATAACAAAGCGTTATTGGATCTTATCGCGAAATATCTACTTGAAATCGAAACATTGACAAAAGAAGATATCGATGAACTTGTTGCGACAAATCAACTTGCTTGGTATGAGCGAAAAAAAGCAAAACAAGCGGAACTAGAAGCAAATCAAGAATCTACTCCGACAGAACCAATTGAAAAAGACAAAGAAGACTAGATAGAGTATGAGACTAGATAAGTATCTTAAAGTTTCAAGATTAATCAAACGTCGCACAATCGCCAAAGAAGTAAGTGATGCAGAACGCATCTTAGTCAATGGGAAGATCGCAAAGGCATCAAAAGAAATCGCAGTAGGCGACACGATTGAAGTAACATTTGGGAAAAAAGTTGTTACGATTAAAGTTACAAATATTATAGATTCAACAAAAAAGTCAGATGCAGCAGAAATGTATGAACTGATAAGTGAATCTACGAAACAGTAAAGGATACCACGGGTATCCTTTTTTAAATTTTCGTTGAAAAAGTGTTGACAAGAGCAAAACATAAGAATACAATAAAAAGTGACCAGGTGGTCATTTAACTAGAAGTGAGGGGTTTTATGATCAAAAAAGACAGAACAATCCGAAAAATACTTGATGCTGCTACGATTGAATTTGGACAAAAAGGATATGAACTCGCATCAACAAATCGTATAGCTGAACTATCAGGGGTATCAAAGGGAAGTATTTTTTCGTATTTTAAAACAAAAGCTGAATTGTTTTTCTCGGTGTATAAAGATAAAATGAATCATCTGTTAACGGAGTTAGATGAGAACAAGCAACAAGATACCATAGATGTATTTGAAAAAATGTTAGCAATCACAGTATGGAAAATGGAATACTTCAATAAGCGACCCTTAGACTCTAAAATATTGCTAGAGGCAGTCACAAACCCACCGGCGGAACTTAGAACTTTAATGTCAAACGAAATGGAACACTTAATGAAGTTTAGTGTGAATCAATTTTTCAATGAAATCGATATGTCAAGATTTAAGGAAGAATATACCAAAGAAGAAGTCCTACAATTCATACAGTTTGCCCTAGCAGGAATACAAAATGGATTGATTAAACCAGGAATGTCCTTAGATGACATGAATCAAATTAAAGAATTAGCAATGAAATACTTAAAAACAGTAATCAAAGGAATGGAGAAATAAAATGGCAAAAATATTTGAAATTAAAAATTTAATGTTTCGTTATCCACAAGCAAAAGAGGATGTGATTAAATCAATCTCATTCGATGTTGAAGAAGGTAAAATTATCGGACTTCTTGGTCCAAGTGGAGCGGGAAAGTCAACAACACAAAAAATACTGATAAAACTACTGACAGATTATCAAGGTGAAATATTATACCGTGGAAGCGATTTAAAATCATATTCGAAATCGTTTTATGAAGAAATCGGTGTCGGATTTGAAATGCCAGTTCACTTTAACAAGTTAACTGCTCTTGAAAACTTAAAATACTTTTCAAGTTTATACCAAAATAAGATTGACTACTTAGATTTATTAAAAAAAGTTAATCTATATGATGTAAAAGATCAAGAAGTTGGACAGTTCTCAAAAGGAATGAAGGTTAGACTGAACTTTGTAAGGGCACTCTTAAACAATCCAAAAATGTTGTTTTTAGATGAACCTACTAATGGGTTAGACCCGAGAAATGCAAAAGTAATGAAAGACTTGATTCTAGATTACAAAAAACAGGGTGGAACGGTGTTTATTACCACACATTTGATGGCAGACGTCGAACAACTTTGTGATGAGGTGATTTTCATGACAAATGGAAAGATTGGTGAAAAGTCAACTCCAAGAGAACTAAAGATTAAATACGGTAAAAAAGAAGTAAAAGTAGAATATAACAACGATCATACACTCCATGAAAAAGTCTTTGAATTAAATGGTTTAGGGCATAATGGTGAGTTTTTGGAACTTATTAAGCAAAACAATATTGAAACAATCCATAGCGGAGAAACCACACTAGAAGATATCTTTATTAAAGTAACCGGAGAAGATCACTATGAATAATTTGCTTAATTTGATTAAAGGAGAACTAGTACGGCTGTATAAATATAAAATTTTAGTGATTGGTATTGCTGTCAGTTTCATATGGGTAATCATCATTGCACTATCAGATGCGACAACAGCAAAAGAACTGGTTCCACTACTTATATTTATGGATGCAGCAATGATGAGTATTATATTACATGCTTCAAGTTTCTATCTTGAAAAACAAGAAGGTACTATCAAAACGTTACTTGTTGCACCAGTTAACATTATGGACATTATCATAGCCAAAGCAGTAGCAGCATTAATACTAGGTCTCATATCGGCAACGGTTGTAACCTTGAGTGCAATACTATTCCATCAAGTTACGATTCAAATTGTACTCTTATTCATATATATTATTATCATTGTTGTAAGCCATACTGCTATTGGATTTGCGATAACATTATATAGTAAAGATTTTGGAGCGATGATTGTCAACTATGCATTGTTTGCTTTGGTTGCATTAATTCCTTCTTTGTTAATTGGAATCAAAGTCATTCCCGAAACATATAGCAATATAATGCTAGTATCACCATCTCATGCAGGGCAAATGCTATTGAATAGCACGGTTGGAACAGTAGATATATGGGTAATTATGATAGCAATTGTTTATCTAGTGAGTATAACAGGGATACTCTATCGATTTATTATATATAAAAAATTTAAAGAATATGCAATCGAGGGATAAGTATGAAAAAATATCTAAAACTATTGCAATATGAATTAAAAACAATCATAAAAGACCCAATGAACCGGTTTATGATGATTTATCCATTTATGATGTTATTTATCATTGGATATGTGCTTCCACAAATTGTCCAAAAGACGACATCAGGGATGGAAACAACAGGAGCAATTTATACCTTACTGATAGGATTTGTAATGTCTTTGGCAATTGGAGGGTATGTAATGGGTGCTATGCTTGGGTTTTCATTGCTTGAAAACAAAGACGAAAAAACAATACTGAGCATTGCGGTTACGCCAATCACTGTTGAAGGATATGCAACATTTAAAATCATTTACACATATGTATTTTCTATCATTAGTAATCTAATCATTGTAGGTGGAACAAAGCTTTTAGCGAGCAACCAATATGTTGTTAATCTTGGAGCAGGACCAGTGTCTCTATTTGATAATTTATCCTATTTTCAAATTTTGCTCTTTGCACTTGTAAATAGTTTATTAGTACCAACCATTGCATTGATTTTTGGAGCATTTGCGAAAAACAAAGTTGAGGGATTTGCCTTTGTTAAAGGTGGAGGATTAATCGTTATGACCCCACTTTTGGCTATCATTCCTGCACTTGCTGATGCAAAACAATATATTCTAGGGATTTTACCAAATTTCTGGGCGATCAAAGGTATGCTTAATTTAGCACTTAACAGTACACATGCAAGTAATCTAAACTTTTATCTGTATTTACTAATTGGATCTATATACTCAGTTCTCATTTCAATCTTATCGTTAAAAGTATTTATTAAAAAATCAGGAATTAAATAAAGGAGGAAATCGTTATGCCTTGGTATGGATGGGTGTTAATTGGAGTTGGTTTGGTTGCTATTGGTTATCTAAAACTAAAAGTTTGGGGTAACATGACCAAAGTTAGAGAAGAAAAAAAGAACCAAATTAAAAAAATGAAAGACGAAGAATAAAAAAAGGCACATTGGAACTACATCCAATGTGCTTTTTCTGTTAGTTATTTATTTGCTTTTGTTCTACGAAACGAATGACTCCGACGATTGCAAGAACAAGGATTGGTATAATTGACAACCAATTCATCACTTGATTATATGCAATGATTGCCTCTATATCAATACGTAATAACGTACCGATGACTGTAGCAGGAATGTATGCGATTGGAATGAGTACATAGAAGATCCATAATACAGAAATGGATTTCATTCGCGGTTTTATAAAATTAATCATTGTTAATGGCACCATAATAACGATATAGCTTAGGATGCTATATGCTTGAAAAAGCAATGAATACGTTGTGAATTGTGTCATCGTGTAGTAACCCGGCCCATGGTTGACTAAATTATACATATAAATTGTGTTGGTTATCTGATTAATGATGGCTAAGATTGCACCAACTAAAATAAATACTATGCGTACTCCGTGATACGAAAATAAACGGTACTCCATAAACAATGAAATCCACAGAGCTATCATTACAAATGTTGACAAAAATCTTACAATAATATCAACAATGGAGAATGGGCTGATTCCTAATATAGAAAGTAGCAGTTGAACAATGGATAAAACGATTGGTATTAAAAAAAGAAGAGTTGTGATTTCAGAACGTTTTATTACGGGTTTTGATAAGGATTGAGCAATAGGAGTTTCTGTTCCACAAAAACGGCAGAACGTTAAGTTGTTTGGTATTTCCATACCACAATTAATACATTTCATTATAGTCACCTCAAGATTCGATTATAACACGATAACAGCATGACTTCAACCACAATTTCGTATTATTTATTGATTTCATATATATATTTTTGTATAATAGAATCATAGTTTGAGGTATTGAATATGAGAGTAGTACTAGCATCCAAATCTCCAAGAAGAACAGAAATTCTTACAACAGCAAAAATAAAACATACAGTAAGACACTGCAAAACCGACTTACCGGAAATCATTGACACGTCTTTAGAAATTGAAGATGCAATCATACAAATCGCAAAAGAGAAAGCACTATGTGTATTTGAAGAAGAGAGTGATGCAGTTGTAATAGGAGTTGATACCGTTGTACTTTTGGATTCCGTTATTTTGGGAAAACCAAAGAGTAAGATAGAAGCTGTTGCTATGATTGAGCAACTCCAAGGTAGAAAGCATTCGGTATTAACAGGTGTTTTTATTATCAGTAAAGAAAAAACCACTTCCTTTTATGCGAAAACTGAAGTAGAGTTTTCAAAAATGACAACAGATGAAATCATACATTTTGTCGAAAACGAAGAAGTATATGATAAAGCAGGAGCATATGCAATACAAGGACTTGCTTCGAGATATATTAAAAGCATTACTGGTGATTATTACAATGTAATGGGGTTGCCTGTCTGTCAATTATACAAAATACTTAAACAATATGAAAAAAATCCTCAATAGAGGATTTTTTAATTACTTAATATATTCGATTAGTAGTTTGATAGTGGCTTCTACCGCCTTATAGTGAGTGCGTTCCATACCATGAGAAGCATGGACACCAGGGCCGATTAAACCACCTTTAAAATCATGTCCTGCTCGTAAAGCAGCACTTACATCACTTCCATAAAATGGATAGATATCAACTGCGTAATTGATATTGCTAGATTTCGCTTTTTCTATTAATTTAGATACAATTTCATAATTGTATGGTCCACTTGAATCTTTTGCACATATGGAAACATCATATTCGGTACAAGATAAATCTTGACCAATGCAACCCATATCAACAGCGATCATTTCATCAAGTGTTGGAACATGGCTAGCACCATGACCGACTTCCTCATAAGTTGAGATAATAAAGGTTAAATGATATTTTGGTTTGATTTTATTATCTTTTAAGTATTTAATGAGTCCAAACAAAATTGCTACACTTATTTTATCATCTAGGAATCTTGATTTAATAAAACCAGTATCTGTGATTACTACTTTTGGTTCTACACTAATAAAATCACCATTCGCAATTCCCAAAGCTAAGGTATCTGCTTTTGATTTTACAACTTCATCCAGTCTAATTTCCATATTTTTTGGAGTTCTTTCTTTGCTTTTCGCATCCTCATACACATGAACAGAAGGAGAAGTTGATAAAAATGTTCCAGTATACACCTTATTGTTGCGAGTGTGAATGGTACAGTATTCTCCATCATAAGTATTTAACAGCGGTCCACCAACAACTTCAAACGCCAAAGACCCATCTGCTTTAACCGATCTAACAACAGCACCTAACGTATCAACATGAGCACTTAGTCCAAGTCTGTAGTTTGATGTTCCTTCATAATTGATTATTAGGTTACCTTTTTTGGTTTTTTCATAGGGTAAACCTAGTTTCACACATTCTTCTTCAATCATATGAATTACATTGTGTGTAAACCCACTAGGACTAGGAATCGCTAATACTCGTTTTGCAAAATCCAATACATAATTCTTATCAATCATCATACACCTCTAACAACATTCTTTCGTTTGATCTTTATTTGATATTTCTGCTAAGATATGTTCCAAATCATCTTTACTAAAGTGATACTTATTTCCACAAAAGTGACAAACAGTATCTGCTTTTCCGTCTTCCTCAATCATATCCATGATTTCTTGTTCTCCAAGGGAAATAAGTCCTTTTTCAAACTTTTCCCTAGAACAATTGCATTTAAATGATACATCCATTGTTTCAAGAATCATATAATTTGACTCTGTGATAATATCAATGATTTCTTCAGGAGTTTTACCAGACGAAAGCATTGATGAAATACTAGGTATCGTCTTTAGTATTTCTTCTAACTTTTCAATGATTTCAATATCAGCGTTTGGCATTGCTTGAATGATAAATCCCCCAGCGTGAATCGCAAGATTATCAGTATCAACCAGTACGCCTAAACTTACAGCAGAAGGTGTCTGTTCGGATAATGAAAAGTAATAGGCAAAGTCTTCAGCGATTTCTCCACTTGTAATAGGAACTGACCCAATAAACGGTTCTTTCATTTTTAAGTCTTTAATGACATGGATAAAACCATCTGTTCCAACGGTAGCTCTTACGTTAAGTTTATTTCCCTCGTTATACTCATAATGAACATGAGGATTTTCCGAATATCCTCTTACATGACCAAATGCATCTGCATCTACAATCATATGACCAATTGGGCCATTGCCAAACAATTTGATTGTAACGGTTTGTTCTCCTTTTAACATTGACCCCATCATAACCCCAACCGTCATTAATCGACCTATTGAAGCTAAAGCACTTGGGTAATATTGGAACCTTGTTGAAACTTCATTGATTGCATGTTTTGTACTTACACAATATATCCTTATAGAATCGTTAAAAGCCAAAGCTTTTACCAAATAATCTTTCATATATACTATCATCCTTTCAAATCTACATATATATTTTACCATAAAAGTACAAAAAATTAAAGCAAAAACTATTATATACCGAAAATATATATAGTGTAAAAATTTCGTATTGTATTAGTAGAAAATGGTTGGTATAATGTAATTAGTCTAAAAATGGAGGATTTTTATGCAAAGAAACTTAATAATTGGATTAGATATTGGGATAACTTCAGTTGGCTGGGGGGTCATCAATAAAGAAACTATGCAAGTAGTTGCATCAGGTGTTAGGCTTTTTCCGGAAGGTGCAAACGACGAGAATCTAAAACGTAGAACAAGACGTGGTGTAAGACGACTAAAAAGAAGACAAAAACAGAGATTATCAGACATGAGAGACTTACTTAAAAATCTAGGTATCATTGGTGAAAACTTTGTGTTTGAAGCAAATCCTTATGAGCTAAGATGTAGAGGTTTGGTTTCAAAACTAAGTAATTCAGAGTTAGCTACTTCGATTTTACACATAACAAAGCATAGAGGTACATCATTTGAAACAGTTGAAGAAGATGAAACTAATAAAGATGCATTATCGAATGAAATAGTTAATCAGCAGTTAAGTATCGCAACGAATAAACATATATGTGAAATCCAACTAGAGCGTTTTAGAACCAAAGGATTTATTCGTGGAAACGAAAATATTTTTAAAACCGATCAATATGTAAAAGAAGCTAAAGCCATTTTAAAAAACCAAGATTTAACAGAGGAAGACTCTAACAAAATTATAGAAATCATTCAACGTCGTAGACAATATTACGAAGGCCCTGGAAGTAAAAAATCACCAACCCAGTATGGTAGATTTTATTATGATGAAACCAATAATTTGGTTGAAGTTGACTTGATTGAGAAAATGAGAGGAAAATGTTCTCTATATCCTGAACAACTAAGAGCTCCTGCGACATCATCTTCAGCAGAACTTTATAATTTGTTCAACGACATGAATAATATTAAATGGGATGGAAGTAATCAACTTACGACAGATGATAAGATAAACCTAGTAAATAAGTACATGTTAGAAAAAGGAAAATTTACACTAAACGAATTAGCAAAATACTTAGAATGTAATATAGCTGTAATAACGGGATTTCGAATTGATAAAAGTGGTAATGCGTTATTCACAGAGTTCAAAGGCTATAATAAGTTAAGACTAGCACTTGGGAAGGATAATCCAGTTTTTCAACAGATTAAAGAAGACATAAAAAAGCTAAACTTTGATCAGCCCACATTGCTTGATGAAATTGCAGAAACATTAACCAAGAAAAAGGGAATCGATGAAAGAAAAACTGCACTCAAACATATCTTGACTAATGCGAGTAATGATGAAATTGATATTATTGCAAACTTAAGTGGATTTACTAAATATCATGCTTTTTCTTTTAAAGCACTTAGAGAACTAAATAAGGAATTGTTACAAACAAACTTGAATCAAATGCAAATCATAACAAATCAAAAGAAAAACAACCCACTCGAAAAGTATAAAACCGGACTTAAAATAACATTTAATGAGGAAGAAATACTTAGTCCAATCGCCAAAAGAGCACATCGTGAAGCAATTAAAGTATTAAATGAATTGTCAGATGATTATGGTACATCAATTGATAGTATCATTATTGAATCTGCTAGAGAAAAAAATTCTGCTGAAGTTAGACAAAACGAGGTAAAAAGACAAAAAGCTAGAGAAATTAATAATAAGATAATAGAAGACTCGTTTTCAAAGGTCGACGCGAAAGGTAGACAACTTACACCATATATAAAGCAAAAACTACAACTATATGTTTCACAAGATGGAAGATGTATCTATTCGGGTAATCCCATTGATCTGAATCTTCTCATCAATGATTCAACATACTGTGAAGTTGATCACATATTACCATTTAGTATCTCTCTTGATGATTCTTTAAATAACAAGGTATTATGTGAAAATAGGGCTAATCAGATGAAAGGTCAAACATCACCATTCATGTACTTTAAATCAGGGAAAGCATATGGATTTAATTATGAGATGTTTAAATCATATGTATTGAGTTTATATACTAGAAAACTGATTACATATAAGAAGAAAAATAATCTTTTATATGAAGAAGATTTATACAAATTTGAAGCTAGATTAGGTTTTATTAATCGTAATTTAGTAGATACTAGATATGCAAACAGATCAATTATGAATACAATTCAAAATCATTATAAAAATACGAAACAACCTATCAAGGTATTCTCAGTTAGAGGATCCATAACTGATTTGTTTCGAAAGAAAGCAGGAATAGAGAAAGACCGTACAGAGTTCAAACATCATGCAATTGACGCTTTAATCATAGCTGGAATCAAAAGTCAAAACTTTTTCAGTGAGCTACTACAATTAAGTAAAGATGAAGTCATAGACCAAAAAACTGGAGAAATTGTATCGAAAAGTAGCGAGAGTGCTATAAATTCTGATTTCATAAGATATGTAAAGCATTTAAATAATCTACAAGAATTTCAAGATATTAAATTTTCCTACAAAGTAGATAAAAAGCCTAACAGAAAAGTTTCAGATGAAACAATATATAGTACACGACTTATTAATGAGAAACATTATGTTGTTAAAAAATATAATGACATCTATGATGAAAAGGTAGGTGAAGTTGTAGCGAATAAAATCAAAGAAGCAAACGGAGCAGAACAAAAATTACTAGTATATAAAAATGACCCACAAACGTACAGCTTGCTTAAAACCATTGTAGAGTCTTACCCTAATGAAAGAAACCCATTTTTAGCATATAAGAATGAACATGGTGATATTCGAAAGTACTCAAAAAAAGGCGATGGTCCATTAATTAGATCTTTAAAATACTTAGAAGACGAGCTGAATGTGCACATTGATATATCTAAAAACTATAGAGTTACTGATAAGAAGGTAGTGTTATTGCAACTGAGTCCTTATCGAACAGATTTCTATTATTCTGAAAAATACCAAATGTATAAGTTTGTGACAGTTAGATATGCGATGATAAGACAAAGCAAAGAAGGGTATTACATAGAGAAAGAGAAGTATAGTGATCTAAGAGAATCAAAAGGAATAAGCAATGATTATGAGTATTTGTTTAGTTTACATAGAAATGAGTTTGTTAGAATCTCGACCATTGCTGGTGAAGGAGAAATCATGCGGTTTATAGGAACAAATAACGATAAGACTAACAAGATTGAGTGCAAATTCATTTCCCATAACTCAGTACCAGGCAAACAAATTATGATTACCATTGGTAAAAAAACGTTAATAATAGAAAAGTTTCATGTATCTCCAACCGGAAAATTAATAAAAGTTGATAAAGAGGTCTTGCAATTGAATTTAAATATGGTATAATTTAGGTGTGCTTAGCCAAAAGCACCTTATAGCCAAAGGTTTGAGGACCTGTCAAAACAAGGGTTTATCCCGGAATCAAGACTCGCAAGAGTCTTTTTTCTTTTTTATGAGTTGGAGAATCGTATATATCGAGGAGTCTGAGTATCTAAATCTATATCTTGATAACATAAAAATAAATAAAGGTATAGAAGATATTATTATCCCATTGCAAGATATTCATACTATAATACTCGATAATACAAAAACCGTCGTATCAGTAAACTTGCTAAATAAATGTATGGAGTATAACATATGCCTAATAACTTGTGGTATTGATCATCTACCAATAGCTGAGTTAGTACCAATTAATGGGAATTATCGAAGTGATTATGTTTTGTTTGACCAAATAGGCTGGTCGAACAACATAAAAAACAAGCTACAACAAGTAATAGTAAGGGGTAAAATAAACAATCAAATTAAGGTTCTAAAGAAGAACAAGAAAGAAGAATCTGTGATTGAAAAACTGACAACCTTTAATAACGAAGTGGAGTTAGGAGATACAACTAATAGAGAAGGTCTGGCAGCAAAAATGTATTTTAGAGAATTATTTGGCAGCCAATTTATAAGGTTTGAAGACGATGTAATTAACGCAGGCTTAAATTATGGTTACAGCATATTGAGATCACAGATAACTAAATCAGCAATATCGAAGGGATTAAATACTTGTATTGGATTGTTTCATAAAGGAGCATCAAATTTTCACAACTTGAGTGATGACATTATAGAACCATTCAGACCGATTATTGATGATTTTGTTTATAATAATTTGCTTAATGAACAATCATTTAAGAAAGAGCATAGATTGAATATCATAAAGATTTCAAGCAAGAAAATTATGTATAATGGACAAAAGCAAACATTATTAAATGTGATTAATATGTTTATCGATCAGATAATAAGATACATAGAGACAAACGGGAATAGCGATATTCATATTCCAGATATTAGAATCTATGATGTATAGTTTTATGAGAGTAATACTGTTTTTTGATTTACCTATGATTACAAAAAAAGATGTTAGAGTATATAATCACTTTCGGAAAGTCCTGATTAAAAATGGCTACATGATGTTACAATTCAGTGTTTATTCAAAGATATGTAATAATAGAGACGCAGCAGAAAAACACATTACAATGATTAAAAAGAACGTTCCTCAAGAAGGACAAATTAGAATCATGATGTTTACAGAAAAGCAATACTCAAACATAAATATCATCATAGGAGGGAAAAGTAACCAAGAATCTATATTAACAATAAATCCATTTATTTTATTATAAAGGAGGTAATAATATTAACAAGATAATAATATCCAAAAAAACAAGTAGAACCGATATATCTATTGATCAAATGAAAATTCTATTTGGGAACAATTATCTAAAAAAATATGAGTTGTACCAAGCAATAAGACAATACATTAACAAGTCAACATTATCTGAATATGGACAAGAGATGAATAATAAGGTAGACTTAAAATTCAACGATAAATATGTTGATGTGAGGCAATGGATGATGTTTGATGTGAATGGAGACTTTGATGTAACAACTGATCTTAAATTAGGTAGTAAATCCATCACATTGAAGTTTTATGAAACAATTTTAAAGAATATCGAATTTGATGAAAATTTGGTAACTATAAATGGTATGCTAAATGTCTTGAATAGTGAAATTAACAACATGGAGAAAATTGAACTAGATGGTATAGAAGTTGTTTCTAGAAATTTAGAGCTTAACAGTAAGAATATTATAAAATTGTTGAATAGTGGATTACTGAAGGAAGGACTAGAGTCAAATCAATACGATCTATCATTTCAGGAAATCATATGTCTTCAATTATCTATAATACACAAAATTGCCCAAGGAAACTCAGATAAAATAACTCTTATATTACTAGAAGCACCATACCTTGATACAGTCATGATTAGGCACATTAAACAAATTAATTGCAAAAATTTATACATATTAATTAACACCAACTACTTCCATACACCTATTGAAATCAGTGATTACTTACTAATAACAAAAGATATCATCGTAGATTTTGCCAATGAAGATGATATATATAACAAAATAATTATGGAAATGAATAGCCATTATGAAGTTAATGAAATTAATGACAAGCTAGTGGAAATAATTACAGGTAGTCATAGCAAATTTACTGATCAACTTAAAACTCTCCGATAAATAATTGATTGAGTCACAAATTCATGATATAATGAATTTGAGGTTTTGGCACCCTCAAATTTTTGGCTATAAGGATACTGACAAAGACGGAACGAAACGCTACTCAACGTTTTGGCACCCTCAAATTTTTGGCTATAAGGATACTTGTAGTGTCCTTTACGCATATTCAACTCAGTTTTGGCACCCTCAAATTTTTGGCTATAAGGATACTAAATTAGAATGGAGAAATAAATAATATGAGTTTTGGCACCCTCAAATTTTTGGCTATAAGGATACACGTTTCATCTAATGACTTCTCCAATGCTTGTTTTGGCACCCTCAAATTTTTGGCTATAAGGATACTGACGTGTTAAAAGACCTTATCAGCGACAAGTTTTGGCACCCTCAAATTTTTGGCTATAAGGATACTATTTTACTCTCTCGGCGTAAATGAGTTTAGTTTTGGCACCCTCAAATTTTTGGCTATAAGGATACAAACGTGTTACAATTCCTGTCGACCAGAGAGTTTTGGCACCCTCAAATTTTTGGCTATAAGGATACTAGTATAAAGCGTTCCTGCTTGCTCTGCTGGTTTTGGCACCCTCAAATTTTTGGCTATAAGGATACTAATATCAACAACTTCATCGAAGCTTGTTTGTTTTGGCACCCTCAAATTTTTGGCTATAAGGATACATCGGTTAGTAGGACATTGTTGAACTCACCGTTTTGGCACCCTCAAATTTTTGGCTATAAGGATACGATCAATCTAGTACTAATGTTGCAAAGCCAGTTTTGGCACCCTCAAATTTTTGGCTATAAGGATACTCTGAGTCCTACGGACAAGTTGTGGACACAGTTTTGGCACCCTCAAATTTTTGGCTATAAGGATACCATGATCTTCAATTTCCTGAAGTTGTGAATGTTTTGGCACCCTCAAATTTTTGGCTATAAGGATACACAGATGGTGTAATAGTATGGACTGATCAAGTTTTGGCACCCTCAAATTTTTGGCTATAAGGATACCCTTGTGTGTGTGTGTTAATCTTGTACCCAGTTTTGGCACCCTCAAATTTTTGGCTATAAGGATACAGAATCACTCATCGCACAAGTAGCGAAGTTGTTTTGGCACCCTCAAATTTTTGGCTATAAGGATACGATGGTTACCAGATAGTAAAGATTGCTGAAGTTTTGGCACCCTCAAATTTTTGGCTATAAGGATACTGTCTCTCAAAGAATTTGGAGTTATCAAGGGTTTTGGCACCCTCAAATTTTTGGCTATAAGGATACAAGGATGAGAAGGTCACTCTTGCGAACATTGTTTTGGCACCCTCAAATTTTTGGCTATAAGGATACTTCCTATTGTATTTATCTTTGGTTGAAAGTGTTTTGGCACCCTCAAATTTTTGGCTATAAGGATACTTTTGCGAGGCATATTGCTGTTCGAATCATGTTTTGGCACCCTCAAATTTTTGGCTATAAGGATACATGAAATATGTTTTATGCTTTGATTTATACGTTTTGGCACCCTCAAATTTTTGGCTATAAGGATACATCTCTTGACCATTATGTTCACCATCACCAGTTTTGGCACCCTCAAATTTTTGGCTATAAGGATACTTCGGTTAATAATACGTTTTCAAACTCTCCGTTTTGGCACCCTCAAATTTTTGGCTATAAGGATACTCGCGAAGCGGGAGTTAGAAGCCACGCAGTGTTTTGGCACCCTCAAATTTTTGGCTATAAGGATACAATGCTATGCTTGCGGGAAGTGTTGAGTGGGTTTTGGCACCCTCAAATTTTTGGCTATAAGGATACACCCGTCAAGAAAGTTAATGACGCCAGCGTGTTTTGGCACCCTCAAATTTTTGGCTATAAGGATACTCTAAATCAACATTTTCTTTTTCAAGATTTGTTTTGGCACCCTCAAATTTTTGGCTATAAGGATACCTATTCTTAGGTACTCCTCTATGATACCGAGTTTTGGCACCCTCAAATTTTTGACTATAAGGATACACAAATACGTAGAACGCATCAACCAAAACGGTTTTGGCACCCTCAAATTTTTGGCTATAAGGATACTAACTTAGAATTTGATATTTATTGGAACAAGTTTTGGCACCCTCAAATTTTTGGCTATAAGGATACTAACTTAGAATTTGATATTTATTGGAACAAGTTTTGGCACCCTCAAATTTTTGGCTATAAGGATACAACCCAACCATTCGATATGCTTAAGTTGTTGTTTTGGCACCCTCAAATTTTTGGCTATAAGGATACATTACAGTTGCAACATCTTGAGCTTGTTCCGTTTTGGCACCCTCAAATTTTTGGCTATAAGGATACATCCAGCTGTTGTCAAATATCTTAACGACAGTTTTGGCACCCTCAAATTTTTGGCTATAAGGATACCTTTTTGGTTTAAGTTACTTGAACTATTAGGTTTTGGCACCCTCAAATTTTTGGCTATAAGGATACAAAGCCGAGATACGCCCACGCACTTTGGCAGTTTTGGCACCCTCAAATTTTTGGCTATAAGGATACTCTAATGGAGTAAGTTATGTGGATCAGAAGGTTTTGGCACCCTCAAATTTTTGGCTATAAGGATACAAAATTATTGAACATATTCTACTCTCTTGGGTTTTGGCACCCTCAAATTTTTGGCTATAAGGATACTGGACTTCATTAATATCATTCGATGAATTAGTTTTGGCACCCTCAAATTTTTGGCTATAAGGATACCATCTCGAATGATGATAGTGTAGGTACTATGTTTTGGCACCCTCAAATTTTTGGTTATAAGGATACACTCGCTCCCAGAACACCGCTGCGCTCATCGTTTTGGCACCCTCAAATTTTTGGCTATAATACAATCTAACTTTGCAAGGATGCAAAGATTTTTCAATACAACTTTTTACTGAAAGCAAGGAGAGATTAAATATGAGTGAGTATATCCTATCGATTGACCAAGGAACCACTAGTTCGCGTGCGATTATATTTGATCAAGAAACCGATATTATCGCGTCAAGTCAAAAAGAATTTACACAAATATATCCCAAACCAGGTTGGGTTGAACACGACGCGTTGGAAATTTATCACACAGTTTTAGAAGTGGTTAATAGTGTGATCAACCAATCAAATCTAAGTTTTGATGATATTAGTGGGATTGGAATAACCAATCAACGAGAAACCGTTGTTGTTTGGAACAAAAAAACAGGGAGACCTATCTACAATGCGATTGTATGGCAATCAAGACAAACAGAAGACATTTGTCGAGAGTTAAAAAATAAGCATTATGAGCCAATCTTCCGAAAGAAAACAGGTTTGTTACTTGATCCATATTTTTCAGGAACAAAAATCAAATGGATTTTAGATCACGTTCCAAATGCAAGAAAGATGGCAAGTGAAGGAACTTTACTTTGTGGAACCATTGATACATGGTTAATTTGGAAGTTAACGGAAGGAAAAGTTCACGCAACCGACTACTCCAATGCTAGTAGAACACTGCTATTTAATATATATGATTTGACCTTTGATGATGAATTATGTAATATTTTAGAGGTTCCAAAATCAATGTTGCCTACCGTTTATCCATCAAGCTATGAATATGGGTATGCAACCGCACTTGATTGTAATGTTATGATTGGTGGAGTTGCTGGCGACCAACAAGCAGCGTTGTTTGGACAAAACTGCTATACTCCTGGTGAGGTTAAAAATACGTATGGAACAGGATGTTTCATGTTATTAAATACTGGTGAAAAAATTGTTCAAAGCACAGCTGGTCTACTAACAACCATCGCATGGGGATTAGATGGTAAAGTATGTTACGCTCTTGAAGGAAGTGTGTTTGTTGCTGGCAGTGCGATTCAGTGGTTACGAGATGAAATTCATTTTTTCAAACAATCAAAAGAAAGCGAAGGATTAGCTACCTCTATTAAATCAAATGAAGGAGTCTATTTTGTGCCGGCATTTGTTGGACTTGGTACACCTCATTGGGATTCTGAGGTTAGGGGAGCATTTTTTGGACTTACAAGGGGAACTAATTACAAACATCTTGTGCGAGCTGCTTTAGAATCAATTGCTTATCAAACCAAAGAAGTAATGGATGTTATGGTACAAGAGAGTAAAATTCCAATTGTCAAAATGAAAGTTGATGGTGGAGCAAGTCAAAACAACTTCTTAATGCAATTTCAAAGCGACTTATTAAACTTACCAGTGATTCGACCAAAAAACTTTGAAACAACAGCTTTGGGTGTTGCATTACTTGCAGGATTGAAAGCAAATGTTTGGACGGGATTAGAGGACATTTTAGAACACACACAAGTAGACCGAGTCTTTGAACCAAATATGAAAGAAACAAGCCGACAAGAATTGTATAAAAAATATCAAACCGCTGTCGAAGCAGCCAAAAAATTTAAGTAGGTAGAGGAATAAAAAATGACAATATTTGAAGATTACAATGAATGGTACAAAGATAATCATGGTTTGATTGAAACAATTTTTCATGATGGACCACTTCTTTTAACGCGATTACACGATGTGTTTAAAGTCGTACACTATATTGATGAAGAACATACATTAAAAAGCAAACTTGATGAAGAATTATTAGATATATTTGAAGTTGGATTTGGGTACTTATTTGATCAAGTGAATCAAATCAAAATTTTATTAGAAGAGTACTTTGATATGGATATGAAACAAATGAATGAATATGCATCCGTAATCAATTATTCTTTATATTTAGATGATTTTTATGAAACAATATTAGACAAAGAAGAAATGACAGAAGAAATCCAAACAGGGTTTGGCGAAGTTCAAGATAAGATAGATGAAATATTAAAACGAAAGTTACCTATTTCATCCGAATTATTTGATGAGTTTGATATAATCGTGAACAGTGTTTTTTCGAATCCAAAACATTATTTAACAGTATCAGAAATATTTGCATCCGTCGCAGAAGAATTACAACTCTAAAAAAGATAAGTCCACACTTTATTTGTGCGGACTTTTTTGATATGATATAACCAAAGAAAGGTGGTTGAACTGCATGGTGCATATATATGATGTTGTTGAAATTTCAAGATATAAATTACAAAATCCAAAGCTTGATTTAGAAAGTTCAACTCTATTTCTTTCAGTCCACAACTATATCAATCAGGAACAATTAACGATGCGATCTTCAAACTATCAAGCAAGCAAATTGTTACAACAATGTTTAGAGGATAAATACCCCAATCATAAGTGGAGTTTGTTTGAAATTGAACAAATTCTTTATCACAATCCAAACACCCATTTTCGAAGTTACTTTCAAGAATGGTATGAAAGAACGCAACATAAAACAATTCAAAGTGAGGATATCGAATATGCAAACGTAGTTTTCATTAATGCAACCCAAACAACATCAACAAAACACATGGTCTTTCAAGTATTTGAAGAAATGCTAAAGCAATCTCATCCAATTCTTAAAGCACAGCTAGAAGGAATCACAATCAATGAATTATCCGTCCAAGTATTTATAAAAGCAGGAATCGTTAAGAAGCACCTACTCATCAATAACCAAACGATTGACCATAACTTACTATCCTTTTCAGCCAATGAGGTGAGCTTATTAAGTGAGGAGATTGTTCCTTTAAAAATCAATGGAAAAGCAAAATATGGAGTTTTAATCTTTCCTCATCAAAGAACAGATAACTTAGATAAAACACTAATGGAATCACTGACATGCCAAATTTATTTTATACCAGAATCCAAAGAAATCATCTACGTTGATCAAACGAATGTAAAAGGTACAACGATTGAGTATGTAAAAACAAACTATTTAACAAAAGAAGAACAGATGCAATATGGTGCACCAGTCGAGTTTTGTTATTCTATAGACTATATAAGAGGAAAATCTTCAACATCATTAATCAAAAACATGTTGATAGAAAAATCATCCAATCGTTTAGCATCCAATTTAAGCAATGAAGATGAAATCATTGAAGTGGTTGGGCAAAATTTTTTTGATGAAGCAAGAGCATATATTGCACTCCATACTAATATTGGTGATAACGTTGAGCTCTTATTAGACAAAACAAACATATACGACCGATATGCCATATTAGTCATGCACAATCAAAAAGGAATTGGATATGTTTCCTCGAAACGCAATCTAGATGTTAACTACTATCTTCTTCATAATCCAGAATTGAAAGCTACTATTTACCAGTTAGAAAAGGATGGAAAGATGAACGTTTTGCTTCGCTTGGAGAAGGTTAATAATAAAAACGATAAAGAATCACCATCTACAAAGTATGAGAAATATATATATGAATTGCCATTTAATACAGCAAACATCAGATTAAAAGAGTGGATAAAAGCTTGTAATATTGCAGATCATATCAGCCAAACTATCCAACAAAAAATACTGCTTGCTGGGGTGTATAAACTATATGCTGACACCTTGCCACACAATGAACTAATCTTTCAGCCATTCCTAAAGTATATGCTGTATCAAATATTTGGACCTAAAAGTGCGTATGATTTTGAATCATTGTTTCAACAACAAAAAGAACTAGATATATTTGAAGAAGAATTGTTACTATTTGAAACAGATGTTAAAACAAACTCGAAATGTGAGTATGAGTTAGATATCATAGAATCATTAACAACCCAATCAGAAAAAATTAACTACATTGATATTGTGATTGATTTTCTAGAACATGTGGCTAACACCATCATCATTTCAAGAAAAAAATACGGATATCTATATGGAGTACTACATCAATCAATTCTAGAAGTTCACAATCATTTAAAAAATCTCCTATTGATATAGGAGATTTTTTGATATTATCTATGTTTCATGTGAGGGAATAGTAAGATATCACGAATTGAATCATTTTGTGTTAGTAACATTACAAGACGATCAATCCCAATTCCAAGTCCACCTGTTGGAGGCATACCGTATTCCAAAGCTTCCACAAAATCAATATCCATTTCATTGGCTTCTTGATTTCCAAGTTCTTTTTCTTTTACTTGAGCTAAGAAGCGTTCACGTTGATCAATTGGATCATTTAGCTCGCTAAATGCATTTGCGTATTCTTTACGGTTAATAAAGAGTTCAAAACGATCAGTAAAACGAGGGTCTTTCTCATTCTTTTTTGCTAAAGGACTAATTTCTAATGGATGCCCATAAACAAATGTTGGTTGAATCAAATGTTCTTCAGCGTATTTTTCAAAGAATAAATTAACAATGTGACCAATTGACTTTTGGTGATTAGGCACATCAATGTGGTGTTCCTTCGCCAAAGCCAACGCTACATCGACATCGGTTATTTCAAAAAAGTTAATATTTGTTTGTTCTTTGATGGCATCAACCATATGAAGACGTTTAAATGGTGCTTTTAATTCTAAAAGATTACCTTGATACTCTACTTCTGTTTTACCTATGGTATTCATTGCTACTGTTTCAAAAAAGTTTTCAATGAGTTCCATCATACCTTCCATATCAGAATATGCTAAGTATGCTTCAATTGTTGTAAATTCAGGATTGTGGGTTGCATCCATGCCTTCGTTACGGAAGAGTCTTCCTATTTCATATACCGCTTCCATACCACCAACAATTAAACGTTTTAATGGAAGTTCAGTTGCAATTCTCAAATAGAAATCCATATCTAAGGCATTGTGATGTGTGATAAATGGTCGAGCAGAAGCGCCACCTAAGATTGGGCTTAAGACCGGTGTTTCTACTTCAACAAACCCAAGGTTGTCAAAATAGTTTTGAATGGCACGAATAATACGTGGACGCATAAAAGCAGTTCTTCTAGACTCTTCGTTTACAATCAAGTCAACATATCGACGGCGTCTTGCTTCTTCTTTGTCTTGTAAGCCATGGTATTTTTCTGGCAACGGGCGTAAAGATTTGGTTAAATGGTAATAAGCATCAGCCTTAACGCTTAACTCACCCATATTCGTACGAAATACTTGTCCCTTAACACCGACAATGTCGCCTAAATCAGCATTGTCGAATAAGTCATATTCCGCTTCTGTTAAATGATCTTGTCTGCAATATACTTGAATTTGACCAAACTTATCTAGAATATGCATAAATCCTGCTTTTCCTTTGATTCGTTTTGTCATGATTCGACCAGCAATAATAACTTCTTTGTTGATTTCATCTAGCTCTTCTTTTGTTTTATCTGCATATAATTCTTTGATTTCTTTGGAGTTTGACGTCCGTTTGAATCTCTTTCCAAAAGGATCAACACCTTTGTCGATCAAATCTTGCATCTTTTTACGTCTAACTTGTTCTTGTTCTGTTAGTTTTAGTTCATCATTCATTTATGAGTTCACTCCTTTTAACTTAGGTTATTATATCATAAAAATGGAAAAAGTCCAGCAAAATAATAGGTTCAAATTAACCCCATTTATATATATGTAGTATATCATAAACAAAGTTTTATGTGATAAGAAAAACGAATTATTCTTGAAAACGTTTCTCAGTTTACAAGAGTAATTGATAAATGATAACTTTTTTGGTATACTTTGTGCATAAAAATCTATGAGGACAAACAGGAGAGACAATGAAAGCATGGTATAGAAATTTCGAATCAAGGTACTTAATTATATTATCCATACTGATTATGGTGGGATTGGCGTTTGTGATAGACACCCCTTCTAATATAGGGAATGGTTTGATCAATATATATACATCACCAGGACTCCTAGTTACTGACTTTTTAGCAGTTGGTGGCATTGGAGCGACCATTCTAAATGTTGCTATTATTTTGGCATTTAATTTTGGACTCATTCATGTATTAAACATTAAATACACGGGACCAGTATTTGCTGGAATATTTACAATCGCAGGATTTGCATTTTTTGGTAAGACGTTACTGAATACACTACCAATCTATGCTGGAATTTATTTGTATTCACTCTATAGCAAAGTGGAATTTAAAAACTACATTATTGTTGCACTACTTTCAACAGGTATTGGACCGATTGTAAGCTTTATCATGTTTGGAATGGGATTAGAATATTATTATTCCATTCCACTCGCAATCGTTACAGGACTTGCTGTTGGATTTATCTTACAAATTGTTGCGACAAACGCAATGAAGTTTCACAAAGGATATAACTTATATAACATAGGGTTCACACTAGGGTTGCTCGCAATGTTATTTACAGGGCTATTTAGCAGGTTATCCATTCCACTCAACACACAAACAATGATAAACAACAACTATCATAACCATTTATTTCTATTTGCGTTAGTGATTTCAATTTACTGTATTGTGTTTGCATTTGCAAACGACATCAATGTACTCAAAAAATATCCAAGATTACTAAAATCAACTGGTCGGTTAGTAACGGACTTCGTGCGTGAAACTTCACAACCAGAAGTAATGCTTAACATTGGGTTACTTGGAATTCTTTGTTTGTTATTCTCGGTTATACTTCAGATTCCAATTAATGGACCAATCTTCGGTGGAATCATGACCGTGATGGGTTTTGGAGCATTTGGAAAACACATCAAAAATGTGCTGCCTGTTATGGTGGGAACATTGGTTGCTGCCTGGGTATTTAAACTTGACATCAAGACCAGTGTTGGAGTAGGACTTGGGTTTTATTTTGTAACAGCCCTAGCACCAGTTGCAGGTCAATATGGAATTGTTGCAGGACTCTTAGCAGGATTTTTACATATGATTGTACTACCTATGGCTATGAATTTCCAAGGTGGATTCGATTTATATAATAATGGTTTCGCAGCAGGGTTTGTTGCTGCTGTACTTGTACCAATCTTTGAAATTTTCCAATTGAAAGGGGAGGAAGACCATGTCACTACAAGAAACTAGAAAAATATCTAAAATATTAAGTGAACTAGCCAATTACCTTATGCGCCGCGGATATATGCACTTCTCTGTGTCCGTTAATAGAGGAGAACACAAATCTGAGATTACGTTAAATCTTCCGAATGTTAAACAACAAGAAATGAGCGAAATGATCACAAAAGTAGGAGCACAAGCCGACCCAGAAGTAGAAATGTATGGATGGGAACTTATGGGCGAAGCAGGATCGAAAGATGAATTAACCGTACTTGGAATGCTAATCAAATCAGTGAATGTGATAGAAACAAAGGATAATTTAATGATTATCTTTGAACGTATTCCCGCATCGGAATTAAAAAGCAAATAATTCACTCCAACAAACAAGAAATAAACACCTTTCTTACCCTAAATTTTAATTGCAATAAAGGTTGACAAAGAAAGGTGTTTATAGTAAAATATAGTGGCGATTTGGCGAGAGTCAAGTCGTTCAAAATATAGTTGGAGGGATAGCGAAGTGGCTAAACGCGGCGGACTGTAAATCCGCTCTCTCAGAGTTCGATGGTTCGAATCCGTCTCCCTCCACCATTTTCATAAATAGGGCTATAGCCAAGCGGTAAGGCAATGGACTTTGACTCCATCACCCGGTGGTTCGAATCCACCTAGCCCTGCCATAATAAAGCACCCAAAAGGTGCTTTTTTTAATTATACTTATATAAAATATATAAAAAAGCGATCAAAGGTTGGTACAACTAATCATTGAATATTACACACTATTTTGATAAAATAGGAGAGAGGTTTATTATGAAAACAAAAATAGAATATTTAGATGCATTAGAGAATGAATTAAAATATCTGAAACCCAAGGCTAGAAAATCGATAATAAATCGATATATGGATAAAATAAATGTTGAACTAGATTTCGGGATAGAAGAATCAAAAATCATTGAAAAGATGCCATCACCAAACTTAGTTGCACAAAGCATATATAAAGATTATGGGATTGACCTCGAACAAAAAAAGAAACAGTCCTTTAGCACCTATGCCATAATTACATCGATTATTGCATCGATCGTTTTTATTATGCTAGTAAGCACAGCAATATTTTTATATATATATTTGATTGAACTATTATTAAACTTCTTCACACTTTATAAAGAAGTATTAGGATTTGATGTTCTTGATGCTATGATATCAAGCATTAATTTTACAATATTCTTACTCATTTCTCTCGTTGTACTCGTATTTGTCTATGAGTTGGTGCTTTATCTAACAATAGAGATTATTGAACGATTACTAATCGCATATCCAAATGTAGATAAGTCGAGATTTCTTTTTTTAAACAAATGTTCCATCTTGAAACACATTAGTGGTTTGTTTCCAACAATAGAGAAATTTGTTTCAAAAATGATTGTTATACTAATCTTTTTGTTTGTTGTGGTTTCAATCACAAGTTTCTTCACCAAGGGGTATATGTACCGAGTACTGATGGATCAACCCCGAAATACAGTTGAATTCATTGTCGATATCGAAGATAGAACCAGTTTTTCAATTGAAGCAAACATTGATGAAATTAAATGGATTGTAAAACCAAGCCCATCAAACTCACTTCAAATTGAATATAAGTATGAGTTTAATCGTAACTTTACCTATCGGTTTGATCAAGATAAACTAATCATTTCCCTTAATCCAATAAAGCAGTATGATCCGTTTGATTTGTTAAAAGAACCCATTCATGTGGTGACAATATATGTACCAAATCAAGTTCAAGTAAATGAGTTAGAGCTGATATCCAAACAAAGTGCATTAAACATTTCGTCAGTGGACATATTATCCATTGATTATCAAGCAAACCGCGGTGTCCTTGGGCTAGAATCATTTGGTAGTGAGAGTGTTACCTCTACGATCCGAAGTGGTGGAATTACATTAAAAGATATGAATATTGAATCACTACTGATTTCAACAGATTCCGCTTCGACGATAGTGGATTCCTTGTCATTTTCAACGGCTGTGATAACCAATCAATTTGGAAAAATTGACATCAAAGATATGAAAGGGACACGATTAGAGTTTGACAATGGTGGTGGAAAATCCACGATTTTAGAAAGTAATATTAATAAAGTAGTTTATCAATCTCGAAACGGAACACTACTGTTACAAGAATCGACAGTTGATGTTCTTGAAGCGGATTTAAAAGCAACAACTCAACTTGATATATATAAAGGAGTCTATGAATCCATTGACATTGCTGCCGAAAAAGGTTCTATGGATATCGAAAGTGTCACGATTGTGACAACCGTATCCATCGTTGGGACAGAGTACTTTGTAAGTATCATTGAATCGAGTATGATGGATTTACATGTAGAAACACACTCTGGTGCTATAGGTATGCGTGATGCGACGATTCAGCAATCAGTAAATGTCACAACAAACCAAGCTGATGTGTCTGTTGTTGAGGTAGAAACACCGTCTATAGACGTAACTCTCACAAGAGGGATTGTCCGCTTTGCTAACCTTTATGCTGATATGGTGAAGGTATATATGGAAAGTGGCGACTTCAGTTATGAAAACGAAGATTTGTCTCGTGTCATTGGCATATTAGATATTGTAACAAATCAAGCAAACCGAAGAATTAATGTTGGAAACTAAGAAAGAGTGATTGTATGGAATCAATTAAAGCTGGTCACAAACATGTACAAATGATTGCACACCGAGGTTTATCTGGTCTTGAAGTGGAAAACACGTATCCTGCATTTCTTGCAGCAGCAAATCGTAGTTTTTATGGAATTGAGTGCGATGTTCGAAAAACAAAGGACAAGAAATTTGTTACCTTTCATGATGCTGATCTAAAAAGATTAGGTGGGATTGAAAAGAAGGTAAGGGAAATGACGTTTGCTGAATTATTGAACGTACCACTAAAATCTCGATTTTCATCAGGAGATTCCTATAGCCGTATCTGTTTGTTTGAAGATTATTTAGATATATGCAAAAGATATCATAAGGTAGCAATCATCGAACTCAAGGACCGATTTTTGATTCGAGATATAACAAAAATACTTAAATTGATTGAAAAAAAAGAAATGATGCATATGGTGAAACTAATTACATTTCATCCGATTCATTTAAAACTGATCCGAGATCTCAATTTACACATTGAAGTTCAGTATTTAGTGGAAAAATATCAAGACAGTGTGTTGTTTCACTGTCAAAAGTTTCACACCGATGTTAGCATGTATTATCGCAACGTTTCAAAAGATATGATAGATTTATTTCACAGTCTAAACATAAAGGTCGCTACTTGGACCATTGACAATCCTGTAGATGCTCTAATGATGATGGATTGGGGAGTCGATTATATCACCTCGAATATATTGGAGTAAATATGGAAGACATTCGACGAATCATTCAAGAATTTAGAACAAAACGGAAATGGGATCTATATGATCGTCCCGCAAATATGGCAAAATCCATTATCATAGAAGCAAGTGAACTACTGGAAAATTATCAATGGAGTGATGAGGCAAAAGATTTAACAAACGTAAAGGAAGAGTTAGCTGACATTTTAATCTATACCATCACATTATGTGATATCTATGGATTTGATATCAAAGAGATTATTAAAGAAAAACTAAAAAAAAACGCAATCAAATACCCAGAAATAAAGTAAAGGAAATAGGAGATTATTTATGTTACGTGGTATCACAGATCATGCAATTTTTGACATTATTGAGAAAGAAAAAAAGAGACAAACTCACAACATCGAGTTAATCGCAAGTGAAAATTTTGTTAGCCTCGAAGTTTTGAAGGCACAAGGATCGATTCTTACCAACAAGTATGCAGAGGGTTATCCAGCAAAACGCTATTATGGTGGGTGCGAGTATGTAGATGAAATTGAATCTTTGGCAATTGAAAGAGCAAAAAAATTATTCAATGCAAAGTTTGCGAATGTTCAACCTCATTCGGGTTCCCAAGCAAACATGGGGGCATATCGAACACTACTGAACCATAAAGACGTTGTATTAGGTTTGGCACTTGATCATGGTGGGCACTTAACACACGGGCATCCTTTAAGTTTCTCTGGTGTAGATTACGAGTTTCATCCATATTATGTATCCAAAGATACAGAAGCAATTGATTATGATGCACTAGAACAAGTTGCATTAAACATAAAACCAAAGTTAATCGTCGGTGGAGCATCAGCTTACCCAAGAGCGATTGATTTCAAACGAATGAGAGAGATAGCGGATAAGGTTGGGGCATACTTAATGATAGATATGGCTCATATCGCTGGAATTGTAGCAGCGAAGTTGCACCAAAATCCGGTTGATTATGCTGATATTGTAACATCCACAACGCACAAAACACTTCGTGGTCCACGTGGTGGATTAATCTTAACAAACAATGAAGAGATTGCAAAAAAACTAGACCGTATTGTGTTTCCTGGGATTCAAGGAGGACCACTCATGCATATCATTGCTGCAAAAGCAGTTGCATTCCTAGAAGCGGATAGTGAAGAGTTTGTCCATTACCAAGAACAAGTGTTGAAAAACGCAAAAGCTTTAGCAAACCGATTGATGGAACTAGGATATCATGTTGTATCAAATGGTACAGATAATCACCTCATGTTAGTAGATGTCAAATCTAAACTAGGAATAACAGGTAAAAAAGCAGAAAACATATTAGATAGCGTACACATTACATGCAACAAAAATACAATTCCGTTTGATACTGAAAAACCAATGTTAGCAAGCGGAATTCGACTAGGTACTCCTGCAGTTACAACAAGAGGATTTAAAGAACAAGATTTGATTGTAGTAGCAAATCTAATTGATAAAGCGTTGACCAATGCGAAAAATGTAGAAGTATTAGATGAAGTCAGAAAAGAAGTTATGGAATTAACATCAAAGTTCCAATTATATTAATCAATGAAAAAAGGATGATGTCAACCATCATCCTTTTGATTTATATATATGTTTTTAAATCGCGAAATGTAAAAAGCGTGCAACCTCATAGAATTTATCTGTCTTAAATAAGACTTTATCAAAAGAGAATAAGGATGCATTTGGATAAAACGAGCTTGAATATGCCTTCTTATGATTGCGGTAACAAACCTCAACTTCAAAATATCTTGGCATATTGATAAAAAATTGGTGTTTATCTTTTTTTAGTTTTTGAATAGCTAATGTCACTTGTCTGTTAATTTCGGTTAATGATTTATCTGGATGGTTCGATACGACTGCTCCACCTAATCCAGAAAAAGAGGCATACGTTTCGATTTCGGCATTTTCTTCTTCGATTGATTTGGTTAATAACTCATCGCCACTAACAAAAATCACAGGCACCTTATGAATTTGAGCATAATAAGCATTTAACAAAAACTCACTTGCAATTTTACCATTGATACGAATGTGGTGCAAATCGGTTGATAGGGTGTGCGACAATGGGTTTCCACCCGATCTTGATGGACTATGGTATCCAATGAACATACATGCATCAAAAGATTCATCAAGCAAAGCCATCATATCATTTGGCGCACCCGACCAACCTTTAATGATTTTCACATAATTTGGTAGTTCCGATAAGGTTAAGTTTCGTGCTGAATCATGGGCATCTCTTACGTAAATTTCATCAACCCCAGCATTGTGTAACGCTTCAACTGCAGCTTTCACTTCCTTCGTCATTTGATCTTTATATGCTCTATATTCTGAATTGTTCAATGTTGTTTCATTCCAGTGACTTATTCCAGTAATTCCTTCGATATCTGCACTAATGTATACTTTCATACAAACCTCCTATTTTTTTCCCTTTTTTGTTTTTGATGTTTCAACGATTTTCGCTTGAATATTTGTCATTGATTCCAAACTCAATATGGAATCTAAGTCTTTATCTGGTAATAAATTCTTTTCTTTTACCAATTCTTTTACCGATCTTTTGGATTGTAGTGACTCTTGAATGAGCTGAGCCACGGATGCTTGACCAAGGTATGGTACCAACGCAACCGCAAGAATACTACTATTTGCAACTGATTGGTAACAATAATCTAAATTTACTGTTAAACCTTCCAGACTTTTTTCTCTTAAGGTGCGTGCTGATCGTCTAAGATAATCAATTGCCTCAAACATACTAGCTAATATAATCGGAATCGAAGAGTTTAACTCTAAGGTTCCTGATTCTAGTGCCATTGATATGGTTACATCTAATCCAATTACATAATACGAAATTTGGTTGACAAGTTCAGGGATAACTGGCGTTACCTTTCCTGGGTGGAAGGAAGAACCCGGTTGAACAGCAGGAAGATTAATCTCCTTTAATCCAGTTTCTGGACCACTTGCCATCAAACGAATGTCATGAGCTATTTTGGATAAATCAATTGCTAATGTTTTTAAAGCAGAGCTTAAGAACGAAAAACAATCCAAATGTCGTGAATTATCAATCAAATTTTTCGATTGATAGACGTCTTCTCCACTATACTTAGCCAAGTGGCTTACCACCTTTTTAAAGTATATAGGGTGGGCATTCAAACTTGTACCAACAACTGTACCACCAAGGTTAACTTCATACAACCCATCCATTGCTTGTTCAATTCGCTTAATGTCACGTTTGATGACATCTTCGTAAGAAGAAAAGATAGATCCAAATTTAATTGGTGCAGTATCTTGAAGATGGGTTCTTGCCATTTTATAGACATCTTCAAACAAGACGGCTTTATCATAGAAAGCATTTTGTAATTTTTTTAACTCCACTAGTAATTTTTTTGTCAATCGAATTGTAGCTAGTTTTCCTGCGGTTGGGACGACATCGTTTGTGGATTGACACAAATTAACGTGATGTAGTGGGTGGACAAAGTTATAAACACCGCGTTCACCGCCAAACATTTCGTTTGCTCGATTTGCAATCACCTCATTGGCATTCATGTTCATACTTGTTCCTGCTCCACCTTGAATTAGGTCAGTAATAAACTGCCCATGTAGTCTACCATTTAATATTTCATCACAAGCTAGCATGATTTTTTTTGCTAGTTCAGGACTAAGTAAATCTGCATCTGCATTGGCCTTCGCAGCAGCTTTTTTTACAACAGCTAGTGCCTTTATCATTTGTCGATTTAATCCTCTTTTTGTGATGGAAAAATTTTCTTTCGCTCTTAAGGTTTGAATACCATAATACGCTTCTGCGGGGACTTGTCTTTCCCCTAAATCGTCTTTTTCAATCCGATATCTCACGTAAATCTCCTACTTTCTAATAACACCTTGTTTAATAGCAGTCTGTTTTACTGCTTTACTTACAGCCTTAACAACTCGTTTGTCAAATGGCGATGGAATAATATAATCTGTTGATAACTCTAAATCTGTTACAAGGGATGCGATGGCATAGCTTGCTGCTAGCTTCATTTCTGGAGTTATCTTTGTTGCTTTTGCATCGAGAGCACCTCTAAAAATACCTGGGAATGCAAGCAGATTATTAATCTGGTTTGGATAATCACTTCTACCAGTTCCTACAATAAAGGCTCCAGCATCCTTGGCAAGTTCTGGCATTATCTCTGGGGTTGGATTTGCTAGCGCAAAAACAATTGGGTTTGCATTCATTTTTTGAATCATGGTCGATGTGACAATATTAGCTACACTTACACCTATAAAAACATCAGCGTTCGTCATTACTCCTTCTAATGAATCTTGATCGATAGATTCATAGGATGATATAATCCCTTTATCTAATAATTCTTTTTCTAATGAGTCATAGTTATCGTATTTCTGATAACTTAAAGCACCTTTAATGTTAAATGCATATATATGTTTTACACCAAGCTTTTTTAACGATGTGGCAATTGCACTACCGGCAGCACCAGTTCCACTCATCGCAATGTTTAAATCTATGATATTTTTGTTTGCTAATTTACATGCATTGATCAAAGCTGCAGTTACTACGATTGCTGTTCCGTGTTGATCATCATGCATAACCGGAATATCAAGTTCTTCAATCAATCTTCGTTCAATCTCAATGCATCTTGGTGCACTAATGTCTTCTAAATTGATACCGCCAAGAGTTGGAGAAATTAATTTACAAGTACGAATGATTTCTTCAGTATCTTGAGTATCTAGACAGATTGGAATGGAATCAATATTAGCGAAATTCTTAAATAGTATGGATTTTCCTTCCATTACTGGAATTGCTGCTAGTGGTCCGATATTTCCTAAACCTAGAACAGCGCTTCCATCACTAATAACTGCTATTGTATTTTGTTTTGAGGTATACTTATAAACGTTTCTATTATCTTTTGCAATTTCTTTACAAGGTTCTGCAACCCCAGGAGAATAATAAATCGATAATTCTTCTTTATTACGCACAGAAACCTTGCTTTTTACAGCAAGTTTTCCCTTGTGTTTTTCGTGAGCTTCCAGTGATTTTTGATATAAATTCATTTGACAATTTTCTCCTATAACGATCATTATCTATAATATATCATATCACAAATGGAACAAAAACAAAAGTTAAAATGAAAAGGAAACGGATGAAATAAAAGAACAGACGGGGTATAATGCATAAATATAACCAATTATATTGATATTGTTTCTTGACTTTGATAGAATTAATGTATAAATGAGGTGATTATATGCCAATTCCTGGAATCAACTTAGGCAATATAGATTTAAGTAATTTGATGACATACTTATATGTCTTAATTGGAATTGCCATTTTAGCAGGTGTGTTAGGTGGTTTTATGAAGGGTTTGAAGAAAACCATCTACACAACGGTGATTTACATAGGGGTTTATGTAGCAGCGTGGGTTGCATTACCATATGTAGTAAACGCAGTATATGAATTAAATATCGGGGATTTAGTGAGACCTTATGTGGCCCAATACTTTAACATGGAGTTGTTTGGGCAACCAATTACATCGATTAAAAACCTAGTAATGTCAGCGCTTGAAAATTTTGTACCAGGCGCTAATGTCATATTAACACCAGGATCGGATGCACTTGCATTCATTGAAGGAACTGCAATCATGGTGGTTCGAATCATTGTGTTTTTTGTGTTATTATTTGTTGGTGGTATCGTTATTAATTTACTTGGACGTATTTTATGGACGTTATTCTTTAAGAAATTAGTAGGAGATACAAAATATAAAGATAGAGATAAGACAAGAAAAACAAATCGTTTCCGTTTGTTAGGAGCCGCTGTTGGTGCAGTCAAAGGGTTATTTGAGGCGTTAATTATCATCGTTCCTATTGGTGGTTTAATGAGTGTGATGTCAACTCTCGATTCGAATACACTCAGAACGCTTTTAGGAGCAAACCCAGGAGAACAAACCTCATTATCGGAACAGGAACCAGAAAACATTGGAGGGATTGATGCTGAGGCTATTGTTACCTTTATAGAAGAATACAAAGCATCCACACTCGCTCAAATTGTTAGCCAAATTAAAGTAGGGGCAGAACAAAAACAAATCGATTATTACATCATTGATGAGTTGGGTAAAATTGAAACAAAAGGCAACCGCAAAATTTACTTAAGAGAAGAATTAGTGGTTGTATTAGAAGTGGTATCCGAGTTTCCAGGTGTATTCACCGGCGAACCAATTGATCCATTTAATCTAACCGAAGAACAAATCAATAATGTTGTTACGAAGTTGAAGCAATCAAGATTAATTCCTGAGTTAATTATTATTGGTGTTGATTATGCATTAACAATGGAAGAAGTACAAACAATTGTTGATGAGTATGACATTGATACTTCAGATTTAGCAGAAATCGATTGGTATCAAGAGTTTGAAAATGTACTAGATATTGGTGGTAATGTTCTTAAATTAGGTAATCCACAAGAACTAGACTACTTAAACATAGAAGCAGCTAAAATTCGTGGAATAACAGGAAGTATAGCAGAATCACAAATTATTAACATCGTGTTACCAATCGCAATTAATTATGCATTATCCTTACCAGAAGTCGAAGAGATGCTTGGTGAAATTGAATATGATTTTTCAGAAATCGTTTGGGGTAATGAAATTATCGCAATTGGTGAAATATATATATCTGTTACAGATTTGGAATTAAATCCAGATGAACTTGGAATTGAATTACTTGATCGTTTATCAGATGAAGATTTCTTTGAAGGTGTCCTTGATGTCATAGGAGCAATCTCAACGTCACAAGTAATCACACAGCTAGCACCTGCTTTAGCAGATGCTGCATACAACAGTTTTGCACCAGAAGATTTTCAAGGGTTGTTATCTTTCAGTAACTTACAACCAGATGAATGGCAAGATGAGTTTAGACGACTCCTTAATATTGTTGTGTCCATCTCAGAACTAGGTATACTTAGTGGAGAACCTATCAATCCAATGACACTCGATATGGATGCAGTAAGATCCATTATTGAAAATCTATTTGATTTGGTTGTGATTCAAGGAAATGAAGGAGCAATCGTTGCTAGATTAACCAATATGATACCTCCAATTGTTGAAGGATTTGAGCCGAATTTAGACCCATCTCTTAATTGGAAAGAACAAGCATTGCAAATCGTGAACATTCTTGAAGCAGTTCAGCAATTTGGTGATATTAGCTTTGACGAAGAGTTTGATATATTAAGTTTATTATCGGCAGAAAATGCAGATGCTCTTGCGAATATTTTAACTGAATTAAATCACTCCCTCATTCTAAGAGAAATTATTCCAGCCCTAATCAATAACTTTTTAGGTGGTGGAGAATCAAGTCCGATTGAAATGGGAATTAGCTTAGAAGACTTTTTAAGCGAATGGTTAACAAGACAAACTACAATTGATCCAATCACTCAAGAAAAAATTCCAATGGAGTCGATTGCCGAATGGGATAGTGAAATCATATATATAGCACGTATGTTAATCATAGCAATGGACATTATGACGGTGGATATAAGTGATTTATCCAATTTACCAATCGGGGATAAAAACTATAACGCAGCAACCGCAGAAACCTTTACAACCGAGAATGCAGGATTTGCACAGTTACTCTATTTAATGAACTATGCACAATCATTTAAGATTGAAGGAATTCGCACATTATTATCTACTTTCTTATTAGGTGAAGGAAGTTTAATTTCAACCGAAAAAGAATTAGGAACCGTAGTTGCATTAGAAGATCAAACCATTATCGAAGCTTGGAACATTGAAATTGTTGCGATGATGACAGTAATCGAAGAAGCACAAGACGTGATTGCAGCTTTAAGTGATGAAAATGCAGATATTATGGATCAGTTAGCAGATCCTTCTAAAGTTGAAACCATCTTATTGGCATTTAACGATTCACAAGTATTAAGAGTTGTGTTACCAGACTTTATTCATACACTTTTATCAACAACTGGAATGGAAGAATGGTCAACCGACTGGTTAGCCGACCAAGTAGGTGTGGATGAATTTGGAGAAAACAATCCAACCGAAAGCATTGAAGTATGGGAAATTGAAATTTCACTTCTTGCCAAAGCAATTTCAGGTATCAATTCTGTACTCGGCGGTGGATTTGGTGAGGGGTTTGATTTCAATAACATAAACTTAGGTGATATCGATAATCATCCTATGTTACCAGATTATACCGGACTCAACCCAGATTTTGACACAACCGATATGGGATTAGCAGAAATATTATTCTTAGTAAATCACGTAAAAAGTTTAAACATTGATGCTTTACGTGATATATTAGGGGACTTCTTAATTGGAGAAGGAAGCTTAGTTTCTACCGAAAAAGAATTAGGTGTTGTACCTGGTGCCACATTACAAGCAAAAACACAAAACTGGGATTTAGAAATCATAACAATCATTGATTTATTGTCTCAATATACTGAGTTATTTGGAGGAGAAGAAACACCAGACTTCTTAGCACTTCTTGATGACTCATCTAAAATTAAAAACTTACTTACCCCATTAAATCATTCATTCATCTTAAGAGAGATTCTTCCAGATATGATTGACACGTTACTTGCAGGAGCAGGAACTGGAGAACTTGATGGATGGTTTACTGATTGGTTAGATGACCAAGTTGGTGTGGACGGATTAGGAAATAATAACCCAGTTGCAAGCGTCGCAATATGGGATGATGAAATTGAAGTATTGGCTATGCTCATTTCAGTGTTTAACAATGCATTTGGTGGGGCGTTACCAAGCGACATTAGTAATCTTAATGTAGGTGATGTGGATAACCACCCAGTACTTTTGGGAAATGCATATGATGATGCAAATCCTGGCTTGGCTGAACTATTGTATTTAATGAATTATTCTAAGATTTTTGATGTGTCTAACATAAGAGGCCTCATAGGAGACTTTATCGTTGGACCTGATAAATTAATCAACTCCTCAAAAGAATTAGGGGTTGTAACAGGAGCAGATGATGAGGCTTTGTTGCTTGCTTGGGATGATGAAATTAAAGCACTAATCGCCGTGATAGACCAATACAATACTGTATTTGCGGATATGGATCAAGGAGATTACTTAGATCAATTAACGGATAAAAACACAATTCAAAACTTATTAGGAAACTTTAATCACTCTATTTTATTACGAGAAGTGTTACCAGACTTGTTATATTCTGTAATGCCTGCCGAAATCGTGACTGATTGGGTTGATACATGGTTAGTAAACCAAGTTGGCGTTGACGGATTAGGAAATAACAATCCAGTCGCAAGCATTGCTTTGTGGGATGAAGAGATTGAAAACATAGCTGGAATGATCGAGGCATACAACATATCATTCTCTGGTGGATTTAGCATCGATCTAGAAACCATGAATTTAGGTGATGTGGACAACAATCCTCGTATCTTAGGGGAAGATTATGACAACACAGCTCCAGGACTAGCAGAAATCTTATACTTTATGAATCAATCAAAATCCTTTAAGGTAGATGAGATTCGAAACATCATTGGCGACTTCTTAGTTGGCCCAGGAAACATAATTGAAACAGATAAAGAATTAGGTACCATCTCAGCAGCAACTCCAGAAGACTTGATTATTGCTTGGGATGATGAAATCAAAGCGTTAATCAACGTAATGGATCAATATAATACATTATTTGCTGGATCAAGTGATTTCTTACAAGACCTAAACGACCGGTCTGAAATTGAGTCATTGTTAGGCGGATTTAATCACTCGATTATATTAAGAGAAGTATTACCAGACTTATTATATTCAGTCATGCCATCTGAAATTGTAACCGATTGGGTAGATGCTTGGCTCATTGATCAAGTAGGAGTAGATGGTTTAGGAAACAACAAACCAGTTGCAAGTATCCTTGATTGGGATATAGAAATATCTAAGATCGCTGGAATGATTGAAGCATATAACATTTCTTTCTCAAGCGGATTTAGCATTGACTTAGAAACCATGAACTTAGGTGATGTAGATAATAATCCTCGTATTTTAGGGGAAGATTATGATAATACATCTCCAGGACTAGCAGAAATCTTATATTTTATGAATCAATCAAAATCATTTAAGGTTGATGAAATCAGAAATATTATCGGAGACTTCTTAATCGGGCCAGGAAACATCATTGAAACAGACAAAGAATTAGGAACCATCACAGCAGGAGATTCAAATGCATTGATGCTTGCTTGGGATGAAGAAATCAAAGCCCTTATTAATGTAATGAACCAATACAATACATTGTTTGCTGGATCAAGTAATTTCTTACAAGAGTTGACGAACCGATCTGACATTGAAGCATTGCTTGGTGGATTCAATCATTCGATTATATTAAGAGAAGTATTGCCAGACTTGTTATATTCTGTAATGCCTTCTGAAATTGTAACTGATTGGGTAGACACTTGGTTGGTAAATCAAGTAGGTGAAGATGCCTTTGGAAATAACAATCTAGTAGAAAGCATTGCTATATGGGATGAAGAGATTTCAAATATTGCTGGAATGATTGAAGCATACAACAAATCATTCTCAAGCGGATTTAGCATCGATTTAGAAACCATGAACTTAGGTGATGTAGACAATAATCCTCGTATTTTAGGTGAAGATTATGATAATACAACTCCAGGACTCGCAGAAATTTTATACTTCATGAATCAATCAAAATCATTTAAGGTTGATGAAATTCGCAACATATTAAGTGAATTCTTAATTGGACCTGGTAACCTGATCTCAACAGCCAAAGAACTTGGAACTGTGACAGCAGGCACTCCAGAGGATCTCGTTATCGCTTGGGATGATGAAATATATGCACTTATCTCTGTGATGGAAAGCTATAACTCAACCTTTGCAGGTTCAAGTGACTTCTTAGGGGAATTAACTGATCGAAGCGTAATTGAAACACTTCTTGGAAGATTCAATGAATCAATCATGTTACGTGAAGTGTTACCAGACTTAATCTACTCTGTATTACCAGCAGAAATTATATCTGATTGGGTTGATACATGGTTGGTAAATCAAGTTGGTGTAGACGGACTTGGTGATAACAATCCAGTTGAAAACTATGCATCATGGCAAACTGAAATTTCAAATATTGCTGGTATGATTGAAACATACAACAAAGCATTTGCGTTAGGATTTAATGTTGACTTAGCTACTATGCCTCTTGGAGATGTAGATAACAATCCAAGATTACTAGGAAATGCGTATGACAACACATCACCTGGACTTGCTGAAATGTTATACTTTATGAATCAATCAAAATCATTCAAGGTTGATGAAATTCGCAACATATTAAGCGAATTCTTAATTGGACCGGGTAACCTAATCTCAACAGCCAAAGAACTTGGAACTGTGACAGCAGGAACCCCAGAAGATCTCGTTATCGCTTGGGATGATGAAATATATGCACTAATCTCCGTAATGGAAAGTTATAATTCAACCTTTACTGGTGGAGACTTCTTGGATAATTTAACCGATCGTTCAGAAATTGAAACCTTATTAGGAAGATTTAATGAGTCTGTTATGTTAAGAGAAGTATTGCCAGATATGGTTTATTCCGTATTGCCTGCTGAAATCATCTCTGATTGGGTAGATGCTTGGTTAATCAATCAAGTAGGAGTAGATGGATTTGGTGATAACTTACCAGTTGAAAATTATGCATCATGGCAATCTGAAATTTCTAATATCGCAGGTATGATTGAAACATACAACAAAGCATTTGCTTCAGGATTTAATGTTGATTTAGCGACAATGCCTCTTGGTAACGTTGATAACAACCCAAGAATCTTAGGAAATGCATATGACAACACATCACCTGGACTTGCTGAAATGTTGTACTTTATGAATCAATCAAAATCATTCAAGGTTGATGAAATTCGAAACATTTTAGATGAATTCTTAGTTGGACCTGGTAAATTAATCAACACAGCAAAAGAACTAGGAACTGTTACAGCAGGAACTCCAGAAGACTTAATTATTGCTTGGGATGAAGAAATCAAAGACTTAATCACAGCAATCGAAAAATACAATGATATTACAACAGGCGGTATGGGAGTGCCACTCGATTTATTCAGCGCACTCGATGATGAATCAACAATCAGTGATGTGTTAGGAGCATTCAATGCATCTATCATGTTACGTGAAGTATTGCCAGATTTAATCAACGACATTGCAACTAGCGTGGGAATGACAAATTGGATTTCTACATGGTTGACAGACCAAGTAGGTGTTGACCTATCAAGCAATAACAAACCAGTTCAATCAGAAGCTGTTTGGGCAGTCGAAGTTGTTAAAATTGCAACTGTTATCGCAGAAGCTAACAATGCATTTGGTGGAGATATGAGTTCACTTGATATCAGTGATTCAGGACTAGACGCAGATGCATTAGGAAATGTGTTACATGCGATGAATGATACAGATAGTTTCGTTCTCGACGAACTCAACAACATTATGAAAGACGGATTGAATAACTTAGGATATAATGTAACGAACCTTAACGACAAACCATCCACAAAAGCAGAATGGACTACCGAAATCGACATTATCGTAAGCATCATTAAAGATATGCAAATTATTGGTGATGTGGCTGTATTGGATTGGAACGATATGGATAGTTTAATGGTAGATGGAAATCTAGATCCAGTTATTCGAGATATTGACAATACAACAAGACAAGTTACTCGTGGTGAATTGTTAGGAATTATGCTTAACTCAATGGGTGATTCCATTATTCTAAGCCCGGCTATGGATCAAATTATTGGTTCTGTATTTACAAGCGGTGGATTCGATGGATACTTTGACTTAACAAGCGTAGACTTAGCAGAACTTGATTGGGTAGATGAAATTAGAGCAATCACAAGCATTAAAGATGATTTCGATAACTTTGATGGTGGTGGTGATTTAAGAACATTAAATGCAACATACATTGAAAATATGATACTTAATGCAAGTGAAGGTGTTATCGCATCTCAAATCATGGGAACAATTTTAATGGATCAATTCGCATTCATCTTAGGAGCTAAAAACCCTATAGACCCACTTACATTAGAACCATATGATTGGAGAGATCAACAGTTACTAGAAGACAACGCTCACGCAATTGCTAATATGATTACATTAGGGGAAGCATTGGGTAACATGTTTGGTGGTAACTTAGACAACTATGAAGATGTTGGAAATGCAATGAAAGAATTACAACCAGGTATTGGCGTAGATCGACCTGCATTTGCTGATATTTACTTACCTGCATTCGTAGATTATGCATCAGGTGACGATGGAATGTTAGACAGCGTTGATATGACTACAGTTGATTACGTACTTGAAGGAAATGCATTTAACCAATTCTTTGAAGATTGGGATAGAACAGATATGTTTACAAGTGCAGCAACTCTTCCAGGAGCGTATGCAACATTACAAGGATCAGGAGCTCAAGTTTCATTGGTCATCGTAGATAGCATACTTGGATACTAATTCTAGAGTTAATTACATAACAAAACAAAAAGGGGAAGTGTTTCAAACACCTCCTCTTTTCTTATATGATTTAATTGACTATTCAATGGAAAAAGGTATAATATAATATGGATTTGATTCGAGGTGTAATGAGTAGTTATGAATAAATTACTTACTTATTTTTGGAAAGATAAAGTTATGATTATCGCGGCAATAGCTGCGATTTTTACGATGTTTTTAATTCCACCTAGCATAGCATACCTCGGTTACTTTAAAGTGAAAGTATTAATCTGTATGTTTGGGTTAATGCTAGCGGTAGGCGGAATGTATGAAGAAAACTTCTTTACCGTAGTAGCTATTAAACTAGTTAAACATTTCAAGTCGGTTCGAAATATTTCTCTCATTATTGTGTTAACTACATTTACACTAGGTATGCTTATTACAAACGATGCTGTTTTATTAACACTAATTCCTTTTTCTATATTTGTAATGAAGGAAATCAAACAAGAAAAACAGATCATTACGCTTGTCATTCTACAAACCTTGGCGGCAAACCTTGGTTCGGCACTAACTCCGATGGGAGATCCACAAAACATTTATCTATACACTAAATTTAACATTCCATTTCTAGAATTTATGCAAGCGATGTTGCCAATTACACTAAGTGGACTAATTCTTATTGTGGTTACAACGTTAATCGTATTTCCAAAGATTGAAGTAGAACCGGTAAAACATGTAGCTTACATCAATGACCGAAAAATATATATATACTTTATTATGTTTGGAATAACAATCCTCGCAATCTTAGGGTATCTAAACGATTTTATCGTATTAGGTGCTGTAACAATCATCACCCTATTTACTAATAAAAAGTTGTTTGTAAGGGTGGACTACAACTTGCTTCTCACCTTTTCGATGTTTTTTATTTTCACTGGAAATATTTCACAGATTGATGCTATTAAACAAGTTTTTGAACGGGTACTTCATTCGGGAACGTCAGTCTATTTTATTGGTCTAGCAACAAGTCAAGTAATCTCAAACGTGCCGGCTGCTGTATTGCTTTCAACATTCACTCCAGTAATACACATCAAAGATTTGTTACAAGGTGTTAATGTTGGTGCGATGGGAACCATTATTGCGTCATTAGCCAGCTTAATTTCCTATAAGTTTGTGTTAAAAGATTATCCAAACATGTATGGGAAATACTTACTAAAGTATACTATAATTTGTATCATCTATATCACAATCATTACCGGAGTCGTTTTCATATTGAAATAATTGTTCAATAATAGCTGAAAAATAGATTTTAAAATATTTTGAAAAAACCACTTGATTTTTATATTTTTATATGGTATAATACCCAAGGTTTTTAAATCTCCTTATTATAAAAAACCAAACACACCACAAACCCCTCATTTGAGGGGTTTTTTCAAAACATAGGGAGTAAATATTGTTTGACTATTTATAATTTTTTTGATATAATACCTTAGTAAACTTACTATGGTTAAGGTTAACTATGGCGGAAGGAGAGTTAAGTATGAAAAAAGGAATTCACCCAGCATATAACAAGGTAAAAGTTATTTGTGTTTCTTGTGGAAATGAATTTGAAAGTGGATCCGTTTTGAAAGAGGTGCGTGTTGATACATGTTCAAACTGCCACCCATTCTATACCGGGCAACAAAAATTCGTACAAGCTGCAGGGCGTATTGATAAGTTCAATAAACGTGCAGAAAAAGCAACAAAGAAATAAAACAAAAAATAGGCCACACGGCCTTTTTTTATTTTATCCTTGCTAAAAACTCATTGAAATAAAGATTCCTTTCATATATAATATGACTATGCTAGGAGGGGAATTATGGAGATTAGATTAAAAGATGGTTGGATAGAGGTTATTTGTGGCAGTATGTTTGCGGGTAAGACAGAAGAACTAATTCGCAGAATCAAGCGAATTGAGTATGCAAGAAAAGAAGTTGTAGTGTTCAAACCACAAATTGACACACGCTATAGCAATGAAGAAGTGGTAAGTCACTCAAATTTGCGTAAACCTTCCATACCAATATCAAGTTCAAAAGAAATATTTCACCACTTGGATATTCAAAAGTTACCGTATGCGGTGGCAATTGATGAGATACAATTTTTTGATGATAACATCATAAGCATTTGTGAATTTTTAGCCGATCATGGTGTAAGAGTGATTGTTGCTGGTCTTGATATGAATTTTAGAGGTGAACCATTTGGACCGATGCCTCTGGTACTATCACGAGCAGAATATGTCACAAAGTTACAAGCAATTTGTCAAGTGTGTGGTGATCCAGCAACAAGAACACAACGAATCATCAATGGAAAGCCAGCAAACTACGACGATCCAATCATTTTAGTAAGTGCCAAAGAATCCTATGAAGCACGTTGTAGACATTGTCACCAGATTCCAAACAAACCTAAGGAAAAAATCCATGGATAACGATCAACTCTTTATGAAGCAAGCCTTAAAACTTGCTAAAAAGGCATATGATCAACTCGAAGTTCCAGTCGGCTGTGTGATTGTTCAAAACGGCAAGATTATCGCTAGAAGCTATAATCAACGACACACAACAAAAAACAGTCTTGATCATGCCGAGTTAATTGCGATAAAAAAAGCATGTAAAAAACTAAATCAGTGGATATTAGATGATTGTGAAATGTATGTAACACTAGAACCATGTTTGATGTGTGCTGGTGCTATCTTGCAATCAAGAATCAAACGTCTCATATACGCAACTAATGAACCAAAGTTTGGCAGTTGTGGTAGTATAATTGATGTGATTGAAAATAAAACATTCAATCATCAGGTATTACTAACACGATATGTCTTAGAAGAAGAATCAAAAACGTTATTAAAAACTTTTTTTAAGGAGATTAGAGCCTCAAAACAAAAAGTAGGTGAGAACAATGAGGGTAACAGTTAAAAAAGTAAATGAGAAAAACATCAATGATTGGACAACACTAAGGACACAATATGTGAATGAGCCAAAGTTTGATGAAAAGTTAAAAACATATTTTCAAGAAACAAGTAAATATAATATTAATAGTGATCCTGTTTGGGTAGCATATGTTGGGAAAAAAGCAGTTGCTTTTTTAGAACTCACGATTTCAAACGGAGAATCATGGCACAAATCAAAAATGTCTTATTTAAAAACCATATATGTTATCCCAGAACTTCATAAAAAAGGGATTGCAACAAGACTGGTCTATATAGCAAGCAAATGGACAAAAAAACGTAAACTATCATTTATGGGATCTCATTCAAAAATTGACAATGATCCAGTAATTAAAATGCATTTAGCATTAGGATTTCAATTTGTAGTAAATCTTGATGGAGAAGCTAAATTTCTAAAAGGCATCGAATAACTTGCAAAAAGTGCAATTTATGATATAATATATATGAAGTAGGATCTCATTTTAGATACCTTCATCCAAGGTTAGGGTGTGAACCAGGTCAGGTCTTGACGGAAGCAGCCTTAAGCAATTCTTAACTTGTGGGTGAGGGTACTTAAAATGAGATCTTTTCTTAAAGAGGAAAGCAAATGAAGTTAAAAATAAGAGATATTGAATTAGATAATAACGTTATACTTGCTCCGATGGCTGGAGTTACGAACGAAGCATTCCGGATCATTGTAAAAGAGTTTAAAGCGGGACTTGTTTGTGCTGAAATGGTTAGTGATAAGGGTTTGATCCACAATAATGATAGAACAGTTAAAATGTTACAGGTGAATCCAATTGAAAGACCTTTGTCAATGCAAGTATTTGGAAGCGATTTGGAATCCATAACAAAAGCTGCAGTACTAATTGATCAAAACTGTGAGGCTGATATTATTGATATTAATATGGGATGTCCAGTTAATAAAGTAATCAAAAATGGAAGCGGAGCATGTCTATTAAAAACACCAGATTATATATATGATATTGTAAAAAGTGTAGTGGACCATGTAAAAAAACCAGTGACTGTGAAAATCAGAGCTGGTTGGGATCATAGCAGCATTAATTGTAGCTTGGTTGCCAAAAACATTGAACGCGCAGGTGCAAGTATGATAACCATTCACGGCCGCACAAGAAGTGATCTATATCGAGGGAAGGCCAACCTAGACTGGATCAAGGAAGTGAAAGAAGCTGTTTCGATTCCTGTTATTGGAAATGGTGATATCACAACAATAGAAGATGCCATCCACATGCTAGAGTATACCAAGGTTGACGGAATTATGATAGGAAGAGGTGCCTTGGGAAACCCATGGCTGATTCGCGACATAGTTGATTACTTAGAGACAGGAGTGCGTCATAATCCACCGACTAAGGATGAAAAATTGGATGTGATGTTGCGTCACATGGAACTGCTAATTAAGTTGCGAGGAGAAAAAAATGCAATGCTTGAAATGAGAAGTCATGCAGCATGGTATTTAAAAAACATCCCCAATGCAAAACAGTTTAAACATCACCTTAATCAATTAAAAACATCACATGATTTAAAGGCTTTGGTAGAAGAGTTTCGTAATCAAGAATAGGAAAAAGCGGTTCGATGACCGCTTTTTTTACTGGATAATAAATTCTTTGTAAATTGCTTGTAAATGATCGGATAGATTAACTTCGATTAATGTACCATGATCTTGATAGTCAATTGTCAATATGTCTGCATTTTCTTGTAAGTAATGAACCAAATTTCCCTTTGTATATGGGATTAATACCTTCACTTTGCGATACCCAGAAAAAAGGGCTTCATCAATCATTTGTAGTAATTCAGAATATCCTTCTTTTGTAACCGACGAAATTCGTATGGCTTTTTCGTATGCACTTGGAATGTAAAAATATTCTTTATGCAAATCAATTTTGTTAAATGCATATATTGTAGGGATATCAACAACACCTAACTCGGTTAATACTTGGTTCGTGGTGTTAATTTGCATTTCAAATTTTTCATTGAATGAATCCACGATATGTATAATTAAATTGGCATCTTTGATTTCTTCTAATGTTGATTTGAAAGCTTCTACCAAATGATGTGGTAACTTACTTACAAAACCAACCGTGTCAGTTAACAAAAACTCATGATTGTTTTTGAGTTTAATTTGTCTAGTTGAAGTTTCGAGTGTTGCAAAAAGCATATCTTTGGCCAATACTTTTTTGTCTTCGCTTCCTTCTGTAAAATCAAGAATCGTGTTCAGAGCTGTTGATTTGCCAGAATTGGTATAACCAACCAAAGCAACAACAGGAATTTCATTTTTAAGGCGTTTTTCTCGTTGTTTTGCTCTTGTTTCAACAATTTCTTTTAACTCTGCTTTTAATTTTACGATGTCGTCACCCAAACGGCGTCGATCAAGTTCAAGTTTTGTTTCACCGGCACCTCTACTTCGCAAATCTCCACCACTTGACCCTCCTAAACGAGATAGGTCTCTTCTTGAACCAATTAAGCGGGGTAGCATATATTGTAGTGTTGCTAACTGAACTTGTAATGTCGCTTCTTTCGTTATAGCACGCCGATCAAATATATCTAAAATGAGCATCGTGCGATCGATAACTTTAATATCAAGAAATTCCTCAATGTTTTTGATTTGAGAAGGTGTAAGTTCATCATTAAAAATAACTAAATCTGCTTCGTGTGCATCAACAGCTATTTTGATCTCATCTAATTTCCCCTTTCCTACATATGTAGCAGGGTGAATGTGACGCAAGTTTTGTGTAAGTGTGTCAACGACATCTAACTCACAGGCAGTACATAAATTGACTAATTCTTCAAGTTGGTAATTAAAAAGATAATCATCTCCGAGATTGACAGACACTAAAATGGCTTGTTCTTTTTTTGGTGCTGTTTCAAACATGATATCTCTTCCTTTCTAAAATAAAATAAAAAAACTAAATATGTAATCCTCTTAGTCGCATGTGTATACCACCTTTCTTATCCATCTTGTATTGTACCATAAACGAGAGTAAAAAGATAGAAAAAAAACTATCCTGAACAATCAGGATAGTTTTGTAATGTTATAGTCCACATTTTAATTGTGCGTTACAGTTTGTACAAGTATGGCAACCACCAATGTCTTCTACCGTACCTTCAAGGCAAATAGGGCAAATGTCACCAATTTCAACACCGATGTTTTTTCCTGCTTTGCTTCGCAAATGGAGCTGACTTTCAGTTTCCTTTGGAACTTTTACTTCTTCAACTTGAATTCCTAAATCTGTGAACTCAACTTGTTTTGGTAATATTTCTTCGTTCTTAAGAGTGAGAACTTGAGTATCGCGACTTCCATCAACGTATACAGTACCACCCTTAGCACCATTCTTGTATAAATACATATATAGTTCTTGTACTTGTTCAACACTATATCCTTTCGGAGCATTGACTGTTTTTGAGATTGAGGAATCGACCCAGCGTTGAATAATGCATTGTACGGCTGCATGTTCATGAGCAGTCAATTCCATCGCCGAAACAAACGTATTAGGTAATGTAGCTTCTGTATATTGCGGATATAGTTGTAGGAATCGTTCTACGATAGGAGCATTTACTTCCATAAATTTACCCAATCGACCACTGCGGTAATACTTAAATGCAAAGTAAGGCTCTAATCCTGTAGAAACCCCAACCATAGTTCCAGTTGATCCTGTCGGAGCAATCGTCAATAGATGAGAGTTACGAATTCCATATTTTAATACACCATCGCGTATGTCTTTTGGCATTTTTTTCATAAAACCTGACTCTACAAATTTTTGACGAGACCCATATTGTTCTAAAAAGGGGAAACTTCCCTTTTCTTTTGCTAAATCAATCGATGTTTTGTAAGCATGATATGCGATAAACTCAAACAATTGATCGACAAACTTGTTTCCTTGTTTGGATCCATAGCGAATATTACAGTAAATCATCAAATCATGTAGACCCATAATTCCAAGCCCAACACGACGTTCACCGAGTGCTTGTTTTTTATTGGGTTCTAAGAAGTATGCCGTACGATCAATGACATTATCTTGCATACGCACACTTGCACGAATCGTTTTTTCTAACTTTGTCCAATTTACAGTTTGATGATCGAAATCAACCATGTTTGCAAGATTGATTGCCGCTAAGTTACATACAGAGTATGGAGCAAGCGGTTGTTCTCCACATGGGTTCGTACAAACAACTTGTTGGTTGTATCCAGTGGCATTGGTCATATCGTTTGCATTGTCCATGAAGAAAATGCCCGGTTCAGCCGAATAAGTTGCACAAATGTTGATTAAATTCCATAATTCTTTGGCTTTAATGGATTTATAGACTCTTACGGAATAACCCATTTCTTGCCAACGTCTTACATCACCAATTTCATGCCATTTTTCATCGTAAGCTGCTTTTTCTCCGGCAGAGTAATTATCGATATCTGGAAAGCGCAAATCATAATAAGAATCGTTTTCAACTGCTTGCATAAATTCTTTTGTAATCGCAACTGAAATATTAGACCCACTTAGATATTCTGGATTATTTACCTCATATCTACCCTTGTACTTTAAAAATTCTTTCACCTTGTCATAAACACCACGTTTTAAGGTTCCTGGTTTTGCGTCCTCAAACTCACTTAAGGTTTCATACATTTCCATCTCTTCTGACTTCAGTGGAATAAATTTTAACTTATTTTTTGCTTCTCTAACTATATCTTCATCTTGAATATGATCAATTAAAAATTGTAAAATTTTTGGGTTTTGCATTTTTGAGATAATGAACTCAATAATATCTGGATGCCAATCCGCCATCATAATCATTTGTGCACCGCGGCGGGATCCACCCTGCTCAACAAGATGAGTCAGTTGTGATAAGTCATGTAACCAACTAACTGCACCACTTGATTTCCCACTGACTCCTTTGGCAAGTGAGTTTTTTGGTCTTAGTGTTGATCCGTTCGTACCTACTCCACCACCACGAGACATAATTTCCATAACTTGTTGGCGATGTTGACTGATACCAACACGTGAATCATGTACAAAAGGCATTACAAAACAGTTAAAATATGTCACAGCACTATTGCTTCCTGCACCAAACAATACTCGTCCAGCTGGAACAAGATTCAGTTCTGAAATCTCGTGATAGAAAGCATTTACCTTATCAAGAGTTTCACCCACTGCCAAATTGTTTGCAACGCGATGTGCAATCTGTTCATAAAATATTTCCATAGGCTTATCTACCGCATTCTTCATTCGGCAAATTTCCCCTGTTGGAAGTTTGTCTGTTGCTAACCCATCGTACTCATCTTCTAATAATATATATATTTTTTCATCTACAATTTTTGTGATGTAACCAATCCCTCTTGATGGAAATTTTGGATCATCTTTTACAACACATACCACAAGGTCCCCTATTCCTAGTGTTAGGTGATTGATGTCTTTTTGGGTGTAACGATCTAACATTACTAAGCGAGAAACCCCATCAAATGTTTTATTCATTTTCTCATCAACTAAAAACAAATGGGGAAAATGATTTTTGATGTCCTGATTGAGTTTATCAATCAACGTCTTTTTGTAAGTATGCATATCTACCTACACCCTCTTCCTTCCTATATTCTTCCAAACCGAAAGTTATACTCATTATACAATACAAATTTTTAAATTTAAAGATGAAAATATTTTCATTTTTTTGTGATTTTTCGAATAGATGAAATTTCTAAAAAGCAACAAACAATTATAAAAATATTATTTTTTGGAAAAACAACGAAAGGTAGTTGAATAATTTCATTTTATTTTTTTAACTACTTTGTGGTATAATACATTGTAAGATGAAACAGGTGATTCTATGGCAAAACGATTAGAACTAGATTATCGTCTTAGACTTTCTAACCATCATTTATCAAATATATATGATTCAGGATACTATTTAGAAGTCGGTAATTTAGATGCAAACCTCATTACAAGAATCATAAATGGCGAAGAGCTGTCTTTTTATGATGTAATCAATCCACATATAGCACACGACAGTCCAAGCAAGATTGCGAATGTCGAGTACGACGAAGTATTGCAAATGCGATATTTTCTGAACAAAAAAGCGATTGATTCGAGTGAAAAGATTTTTTTGACATGTGGTATTCTAAAATGGAAATCCTCCAAAGACAGTGAAATATTCGCGCCAATCATATTGATACCAATTCGTGTTGTTGAACGAAAACTTAATCAATTTTATCTAAAACGATCTGGAAAAATCATTCACAACAAATATCTAAGTGAAGAAATCAAACGTAGAATGGGAATGGATATTCCTCGATTTGATAAGCCAGAAACTGTTTTCGACATTGATTATTATGGAGAATTTTTAGCAAAATTAACAAATTCTTCTTTTGAACTTGGCAATTTTATTACCTATGCTAGAGTTGATTATATGGACATTGATTTGGACCGAAATAAGTTTAGTCCTCAACGTTCCTTTATGAATTATGATTTAAATGAAATTCATCTTTACCCACTCATTCACTTAAACATGATTTTACCTGCGAACAAAGAACAAAAAGACGCCCTTATAGTGGCTTCTGAAGGGAAGAGTTTCGCAATTGATGGCAAACTTGGAACAGGAAAAACAACAACAGCAATCAATATAATCGCAAACAAAATTCATCAAGAACAAAGCGTTTTATATATATCAAACGATTCTTACCAATTGAAAGCATTTAAACAAAGAGTGATTGAACTAAAACTTGACAAATATATGTTTGACTTTGATCATCCTTGTGAACAAACAGAATCAGTAGAGGAAGATATTGACATTCGTGTATCAAAAGAAAGTTATCATAAGCTCTCCGAATTAACGCATAGAATGACCAATATCCAAAAAATACTATTAAGTAAGGTTTGTGGATATCGTTATGGAGAAATTTATCATCAAATAGCTTATTTGAGCAGATTAGATAAAGCAAGTTTGAGTTACCCAAAAATCATACACCTACATCGACATGAAATTGAACAAATCATCCCAAGTCTTAATCAAATCGAAGCTTCATTAATCAAACTAGTTCCTTTTGAAAAAAGCATTTGTCATTCTCTTCACGAAACATTAAAAGCGTCTGATGAAGAAAAGATTAAAGAATCCTTAAAGCAATTTAAAATAACCCAATTACAGGGACAAATGATGTCAAAAAAATTGACAGATCTTTATCATATTCAACAAACAAATGATATCCGCCTTATTCGACGCCTAATTTATAATTTTAACTCATTAAAAAATCATCAACCATCTCAATCGTGGATTGATGAAGATTTGATTGCATATCAAAAAGCGTTGAAAAAAATTGATGAGTTAGAAACAAAGATTAAGCAGTATTATCTTGTTTCCGAAGAACTATCTGATAAGTTTGATTACCGCATCACCAGTGTAAACATGGACGAAGTGATTACTGGTTTATTTGGTGAGTATTTTAAAGAAACCGAAGTTGAAATTGTAAATTTGCTACTTCAATACAAAAAGCAATTACTTCGTATTGCTTTGGGTGTGGAAAACAACAAAAACAATTTTACAAGATTAAAAGGTCAATTAAACAATCACTTTAGTACACGCAAAGTAGAATTAGGAACATTAGAAGAACTATCTGAACTTGTCACCTTTTTAGAACGAAATGAATTCAACAATAAATGGATTGGATTTGCGATTAACGAAAAGACACAATTATTGCGAAAAATGAAGCAATATGAAGATTATTTCCTTTCTTATCAAAGTTCTTATGTATATATTCTTGATTCTTTGGTAAAAAACGATTTAACAGCAATTTCAGAGCTTATAGAGCCGTTTAATAAGAAAGGCAAAGCAAAAGGAAATCAAACCAAACACGAGATAAAACGAATTAAAAAATACGTCAAACCTCACATTTGGAAAGACCCAACCTTTAACATGAACAAATTAATCCAAAAACTTAAAAAACATATTGAACTAGACAAGGAATATATTAGACAGAAATCGAGTTATGAAGAATTGTTTGGGGAACTCCCAGTACGCTTATTAGGACTAACCGATCAACTCTCAAATACCATTAATTTGTTAGAAAAGTATCGATTGAATAAAGCTTTTCCTGTACGAAACTATTTAAACTATTTTAGCAGTTTAAGTGCACCTGAACAAAAGAATGCTTTAAAAGATCTACAAACCATGATTTTGATTCAAAAAGAAATTGAGAAAAATATCGAAGAGCTAAAACCATTTGGGTTTAAAGTTCGTAGTTATCATTTTGAGTCTAGATTGCAAGAGATAGCTTCAATCTCGTTATATTTGAAGAAACTATATCGATCCAATGATTACATAAAGAGTTTAGTGCTCAAACCAAAAAATAATATTATCGTAGATGACTTTATTGCGGTATCCAATGATACAGCTGTGAAGCCAGCAGTATTGCAATTATTTGACCCAGTTACCATTGCACAGTCAAATCAAGCACAAGTTGCAAGCATATCCCAAAACACGAAAGACGGTTTACAGGTGAATGATTACTACTACATAAAACAACTTCTTGAAGAAAAGCAAAATGTGTTATCGTTTTTAGAAAAGAGCGAGTTTGAATATCGTTATTTGTATGGTTCTTATTACAAAGGGCTAAATACGGAAGTTTCAGCCATTCGATTGGCACTTGAAAAATTTGGAAAATTTATTAAAATGATTCCAAATCCGGAAGATGTCATAGGATTGTTTCGACCAGACCAATATGTACGATTCCAAGCTGATTTTGAACAAGTATCCTATTTTTATGAAAAATGGATGGTTGCCTTCCGAGAATACTCCAAATATTTCAAAGAAAACAACATAGCTTATATTGATAATACATTCTTAGACAATGTTAAGCACATCGATGAATTGATGAAACACACAGATTCCTTGAAAGACTATTTAGTTGTACTCGAACACTCAAATGTGTTAAAAGATTATAAGCTAGACGATATCGTGAAACGAATCTTTAATGGAGAACTAACAAACAACATTAAGCATGGATTTTTATATCAATATTTCGTTTCTTTAAGCAAAGACTTTGTTCAAACATATCCAGAAATCTTAACTCTCCAAACCGTGAATGAAGGATTGATCGAAATCGATAAGCTAACAACGTTGATTTTAGAAGAGAACAAAGCCTTATTACAATCTGCTCAAGACGCTGATTATGAGAAAATTGCTCATAGAATGAAACGAATCAAACCAAATAATTATAACGAAATGGTAAAGATTAGTTTACATAGTAAGTATCTTTATATTGCGGATTCAGATATCTTATTAAGTGGACTTGACATTGGCTTTTTTGATTGCGTTATCGTCGATGATGCACATATTGCAAATTCCAATAAATATGTGAAAGTCGCAGAAGCAAAACAACTCATTATCATTGGTGACAAAGATGCCAAAAGTTCGATTGCAAACAACTTAATATCTAGAATTCGACACGGAAACACAATACCTTTAAAGTTTAACTATCATAGAAACAATAAAATTCTTATGGATTATAAAAAAGAAAAAGACAACAACAAAGGAATCATTGATGACTTTTTATTAAAAGAAACCGGGTTTTCTTATATTGAACAAGAACAACCATTCGTAGATTACATCACGCAACTGCACCACAAAGACCCGAATGCAAAAATCAATATCTATGTTGGTAACGATTTGATGAATTTTACTGTATATAAACAACTCGCAAATTATTTTATTGAAACGGGTTTTGAAAAAGACCAAGTGTTAGATATTTTATCAAATCAAATTCGAATTTCTGATGCAAGAATTAATTATTTAAGTTTTGCAGATTACAACATATTCTATTACAATGATTATATCGATGTTGAAGAAGTTGTGCTTGAGATTACACTGACATCTTTGATGAGTGTACACAAAGCATTTATTATTTATCATCATATTGACCCAGAACAAACACCAATTATCAAAAAACCACTAGAAACTTTGATTAAATATATTTCAAAATATAAGAAATGGAATCTAGTAGAAGACCAAGAATCTATTAAGTATCCATTATCACAATCTCTTGTCAACAAAGGGTTCAAAGTCTATCAAGGATTTGGTAACATTGATATCATTTTCAAGAAGAAAAATCAAGTTTATGGTATTATAGTGTATAATGAGCCACAAAAACTCGACTTAGATTTGATTGAAGATTACGAAAACTATGTTAAAACTATGGCAGAACAAGGAATAAAAATATATATGATTTTTTCTAAAGATGTTTGTGAACGATTTGATCAAGTCATAGAACATATTATTTCCCAATGTGAGGTACAACATGATTCGTAAAAAAGGGTCTAAAAAATTACTCTATGAGTTTGTTAGATATTTAAAAGACAATCAAGATTCAACGATTGCGATCAAGCACCGACTACTCAAACTAGATGAAGCGGATGTTGACCTAAATGCAAAAATGTATCGCGGAAGAACTCTAATGCATTACGCAGTCATGATGAATAAGAAAAATATGATCAAATTATTTATCAAAAGCGGTGTTAATCCAAATATCGCAGATGATGACTTTTACACACCACTTCATCTTGCAATTAGTAAAAAATATTACCATGCAGCAAAAGAACTTCTACGACATGAAGTGGATTTGAACGCTGGAGCAGAATTTGAACAAACACCATTGCACATAGCTGTAATAAGTGGTAATCTAGATTTGGTTAAGTTACTAATAGACCATGGGGCAGACTATTTGATGATTGATGAAAAAAACAATTATCCGATTGATTATGCAATTGATGAAAAAGATGTTAAAATTATTAATTATCTATTAAGCAAACAATCCATCGATGATGTAAGACAAAAACAAATTGATAAAATAAATAAAGAAAAAAGGTGATTTAGATGGAATTATTTGACAATTTAAGAGACTATTTTTCATCCTATACAAACAATTATTCTGTTTTCGGTGTGATTCGTTTGGTCATAGATTTATTGTTTTTAGGAATAATTGTGTTTGTTATATTGAACTTTCTGTTTAAAAACGCAAAGATATGGTTAGTCCTTAAAAGCTTCTTCTTTCTATTCATAATTGGGGTGATATCGCTTGCTCTTGATTTATCGATTATGAAAGAAGTAATCAAGTATGGTATTTTTGTTTTAATTGGTGTTATAGTTATCACTTACTCACCAGAAATCAAACAATTAACCGATGCTCTTGTCCGTACAAAAGGAGTAAAGCATAAAATCAATACAGAAGAAGAAAAAGAACAATTGATTAACACTTTAATTACTACAGTAGAGTATTTATCAAAAAGACACATTGGGGCCATCATCACAATAGAGGAAGAAAACTCACTCAATATGTATATTGATAAAGCAATAATAATAGATTCACAAGTAAGTTTTGAGTTATTGACAACTATTTTTACCCCAGGGACCGCACTCCACGATGGTGCAGTAATTATTCGTGGAAATCGCATTATGTGTGCTGCGGCATATTTCCCATCTACTGATAAGTTCGATATACCAAAAAATTTAGGTTCTAGACATCGTGCTGCTATTGGTATTAGTGAGATTTGTGATGCATTTACTATTGTTGTTTCTGAAGAGCGCGGTAAGGTTTCTACCACAATTGATGGAACCATCAATATAGGGGTTTCTCTTGATGATTTAAGAGAATCACTTAATAAATATGTATTGACTCAATAATAACAAATCGCTCTATCATATTTTGGTCTTGTGAAAGAAATATATATATGATATAATAAATAAAAGGTGATTTTATGAAAATAGCACTAATCGCTCACGACAAGAAAAAAGATGAAATGATTGAGTTTGTGAAAAAGCATGTTTCTTTTTTTGCACAACATATATTATTTGCTACCGGAACAACAGGAAGCCGCATTATGGGAGCTACCAATCTAAAGATCCACTGTTTTCGATCAGGACCTTTAGGTGGAGATCAAGAAGTCGGAGCAAAGATTGCGAATGGCGAACTTGACTTGGTTATCTTTTTTCGGGACCCATTAACTGCACAACCACATGAACCAGACATATCAGCACTGTTGCGATTAGCTGATGTATACAAAATACCTCTTGCTACTAACATATCGACAGCAGAAATGCTAGTCAAATAGATATTATTTTAGGAAGGTGAAATAATGCAAACAATTATTGCAATGCTACAAGGGTTGTATCAAACCTTATTCGTACAGTATCCTGCATTTATCGCAATTATTTTAACAACTACCATTGTATTAATGGGATTTGTTCGGATGCTAGCGTTTAAAAAAGTACCAGTATTAGAAATTGTGTTAGCAATCTTAATTGCTGGATTTTATTATGCTCTTAGAGTTCCAATCGTTGTTCCAGCAGGACTTGTAACAAAAGCACGATATGGTGTATACATTTTTGCTTTTTTGGCAAACGTTGCAACAATCATTCATTTTATTATCACAAAAAAAGCAGTAACCGCAACAACTCAAACTTCTGTTGATTACTTAAAAAATGCAAATGTAGATATATATGTTGAAGTTAATCAACGCGGTAAAATCAAAGAATGCAACTTGGAGTTTTTGAGTATTGTTAATTTAGAGCGAAAAGATGTTTTAGGAAAAAAATTATTACCGCTCATTATTGATAAAGTTGACATCGTTACCTTTGATGGAGACCTCTTTAATGAATCTGTCATCAAAGCACTACATGAAAAATCAAAAAATCGTAAGAAAGAAAAAAACAATATTCAATTTGAAATTCAGTATCGTAATAACGAAGGAAGTTTATTAACATATCACTTCTTTGAAATTCCAATTTTTGTGGGAAATCGATATGTTGGTAAAGTACTGGTTGGTGAAAAAGAAAAGTCAACTCTGCTTGTAAGGGCACAAACAGCTCTAGGACAATTAATGGCAGATGTTAATACCGCTAAACAGCAAACATTTGCACTATTCACATTACTAAACGAACCTGCGTTCTTATTTGATCACTCAAGTAAAAAGTATTTATTATCTGAAAAGATCAGACGCGTCTTAAACATGAACGAATCCGAGATTAATTTTGATCAGTATCTAAAAATGATGCACCCAGATGACATCGAACGATTTGTTGAAAAAAGTGCTGAAGTGAACAGTCGTACCATCACAAAGTTCACATACCGTATAAAAATTGGCAGTGAATATATGGTGTTTGAAGAAAGTTCAATTTTACTTGATGATGAAAACTCTCAAGTATCACTCATACGTTTGGTTAAAGTGAGAAAAGAAAAAGCACCAGAACCTGTTGTAGAACAAAAACATGAAGAAGTGGTTGCTCCCGTAGCTGTTGAGACGAAAGATTCCGTTATTGTAAAACAAAAAATTGAACCAAAACCTCAGCCAAAACCAACCAATGAAGATTTACTAAAAGAACTAAAAGCACTAGAAGATCGAATTTTTACAAAGAAATAAGGGGTGACGATGATGTTTGATGCAATAATCGTCATGGCCGGTAAGGGAGAACGTTCTAAAAAACGAGTAAATAAAGTTTTTTATAAGATTCAAAAAAAGTATATCTTTCTCCACTCGGTCGATACTTTATTGGCAAACAGCATCATTCAAAAAATCATTCTTGTCGTCAATCCAAAAGATGTTACTAAAGTACGTCGCATCATGAGTAGCTATGACAGTACGAAGTACGAAATCGTATTGGGTGGGGCAACTAGACAGGAAAGTGTATATGAAGGACTACAAAAGGTAACTGCGCAGTGGGTGTTAATCCATGATGGAGCAAGACCTTTTGTTTCATATGAGGCGATAGAGCGTTTGATTGATGCAATAAAAATCCATACTGTAGCAACACTAGGAATAAAAGCGATAGACACTTATAAGATTGTACAGCACAATATGATTGTTGATAGTGTTGATCGAGACAATCTTTATGCGATATACACACCGCAAGGTGGTTTGACAGAACTATTGTTAGATTGCCATGAAAAAGCAAAGAAAAATTCATTTGTTGCAACGGATGATATTTCGATTGTTCAAAAATACTCAAAACACCACATTGTTTTGGTTGAAAGCAATCCCGAAAACATTAAAATAACAACGCCACTCGATTTTATTATTGCTAAAAATATGATGAGCAGGAGAAACCAATGAAATTAAGAATAGGTAGTTCACTCGACATACATCGGTTTAAAGAAGGAGACTCAGTAATCTTAGGTGGGGTTAAGATTCCACATAATAAAAGTTTACTAGGGCATAGTGATGCAGATGTTGTACTTCACGTGGTTGCCGAATCAATACTTGGAGCATTATCCTTAGGTGATCTTGGAAAACACTTTCCAGATACAGATCCATCATACAAGGGAGTGTCATCATCAACTCTTGTTAAAGAGGTAATGAAATTAGCTAAGAAGCAAAATTACTTTATCAATAACATTGATATATCCATTGTAGCAGAAGCACCTATGATGGCACCACACGTCGAATCAATGAGACTCCATATTTCAAAATTACTTGAAACAGAAATTGATAATGTTTCTGTGAAAGCAACAAGGGGAGAAAAGCTAGGATTCATCGGTCGTGAAGAAGGTATTATGGCTTTTGCGACCGTTTTGATGGTCAATACACAATACGAACTAAAAAAATTATAGTAATATAAAAATTAACATTTTATAAGATTTTACAAAAACTTTATAGTATAATCATACTATAAAGGAAGGTATTAGCATGGATGCACTTGAATTAAAACAATTAGAAAAAGATATAAAAAATACATTACAAAAAATTAGACCATACATCCAACGAGATGGTGGCGATGTAGAATTCGTAAAATTTGAGGAAGGAATTGTCTATGTCCGATTGATTGGAGCGTGTGTCGGTTGTGCTGCTGTGGATTTAACATTAGCAGACGGAATCGAAGCACTACTATTAGAAGAAATTCCAGGAGTAATTGGTGTAGAACACATCTAAGTTATGATAAAAATTAAGGGAGACTTAAAAAGACGTACCATTGAGTTATTAAACGAAAGAGGAGTTACGTTAAAAGACATTGCAGAACTAACGTTTATGCTACAAGAAAAGTATGTACCGAAGTTAACTATGGCAGAATGTCTAACTAGTGTTGAGGCTGTTGTTGGAAAAAGAGAAGTTCAAACTGCGGTTATTACAGGGTTAGAGATTGATATTGCTGCTGAAAGGGGTCATTTTGGTCCGGAACTCACAGATATGTTAATGAATGATTACCCTTTATACGGTATTGATGAAATTTTGGTATTATCCATTGTCAATGTATATGGATCGATTGGGTTAACAAACTTTGGATATATTGACAAAGTAAAACCCGGTATCATAGGTGAGATTGATAAGCTTGGTAAAGATGAACATCGTTGTAATACGTTTTTAGACGATGTAGTAGGAGCGATTGCGGCAGCAGCAGCAAGTAGAATTGCACACGGTCAAGGAGACTAAAGTTATGAATTATGCTTTGGTGATTGGACTAATATCTGTTGTAATTGCACAAACAACAAAAATTATTACAGCTGGTATTGCAGAAAAGAAGTTTTTACCATGGATGATACTTTCTAATGGTGGAATGCCATCATCACATACCGCGTTTGTAATCAGTGTTACGATTTCGATTGCCATAACAGTAGGAATGAGTTCTCCTGTTTTTGCTGTAGCAGCAATGATGGCACTAATCGTTATTAACGATGCAGTAGGGGTACGATACGAAGCAGGAAAACATGCGTTTGTATTAAACCAACTCATAGAAGATTTAAAGGCACTAAGCCTAAGTGATATGCCAAATGAAAAGAAATTAAAAGAATTATTAGGGCACAAGCCTATCGAAGTCTTCGGTGGAATAGTAGCTGGAACTGTAGTAGCAATTGCCGGTTATTTTTTGATATTCCCATATTTTTAAATAAGTGAGGTGAAATAATGTATAAGGTCGGAGATATTGTATATGGAAAAATTACCAATATCCAAGGTTATGGTGCATTTGTTTCACTTGAAGGATATGATGGACTAATTCATATATCTGAGTTTTCAGATAGTTTTGTTAGAAACATTGAGGAATATGTAAAAATAGGTCAAAAAGTCAAACTAAAAATTATCGATGTCGATGAGGAATTAAAGCAAGTCAGACTTAGTTACAAACAAATCCATAAAACAAGAGGGATAAAATGGGCTGTACCATCATTTAAAATTGGATTCAAGCCACTATCAATGATGTTGCCAAAATGGATTGTTAAAGCGAAAGAAAAAAATAAGTAAATAATTGCTCACCACAAAGCAACAAGCCTATTGAATCAAAATCAGTGCTAATGAAGTTGAAAGTTGTGATAACATATATATGTTTTTACAAGGTTGAGTCATGTAGATAACCTCAATCGAGGTTATTTTTATTAAAGACAGGTGGTTAACATGAAGAAAGAATTAATAATAACATCATCAGAACATATGATTGAACTAGGATATAAGATCGGAAAAAAATTATTTCCAAACTCAATCATTACACTAACTGGTGATTTGGGTGCAGGAAAAACAACTTTTACAAAGGGAATTGGAAAAGCACTGAGTGTAACAGACGTCATCAACAGCCCAACTTTTACCATAATGAAAATACACCGAGGTCGTTTTAATCTATACCATATGGATGTATATCGGTTAAATGGGGTTGGCAGTGATTTTGATTTAGAAGAGTATTTTGATTATGGTGGTGTTTGTGTCATAGAATGGGCAGAAATCATTCAATCCATCATACCCGAAGAACACATTCAAATAACAATTAAAAATATAGATGAATCAAATAGACTGGTTGAACTATTTAGCAATCAACCAATCTATCAAAGAATCATAGAAGAGGTTATTCATGACTAAGCTAATAATGGATTCGTCTACATCTTTTTTATACATTTTGCTACTACAAGATGAAACCATTTTGTGGAAGTATTTGGAAGAAGGAAATAACGATCATTCTGAAAAATTAAATGTATTAATCAAAAAAATGATAGATGATACAAAGATTGAAATTTCCAATATTGATCAAATCATTGTTGGGAAAGGACCGGGGTCATACACCGGAGTAAGAGTTGGTATGACAGTTGCCAAAACGTTTGCCTGGGCTAAAAATATCCCATTATATACCTTTGGCTCTTTAGATATGATAGCGGCTTCAAAGATGAATCAAGATGGCATTTATGTAGTCATGTTAGATGCGCGAAGAGGAAACAGTTTTGTAAAAATTATTGAATCTAAGAATCGTTTTGTTACTACATTGCTTGAAGATACATTTATGTCAAATCAAGCAATTGAAGAACTAGTTGCTTCAAAATATCCTAATGCGATTATTGTGAATCAAGTGGAACATAGTAGCTTTGATTATGAAGCTTTGGTATCTTTTCATATGATTCACAAAGTGGAAGACATATATAGTTTTGTGCCTAATTACGTTAGGAGTGGTGTTTAATTATGGGATTGTTTCAAAAACGATTAAAGTATCAAATTCGAGAAATGAACGAGCAAGACATCCCAACCATTACAAAACAAGAACAACTCGTTTTTGGCGATACACTAGGAGAAGACTTAATTCTTTCGGATTACAAGTTAAATCCCTATAGTCATTATTTTGTCATAGAAATTGAAAAGCAGGTAAGTGGTTACATAGGTGTTTGGATTGCACCTGAGAATGCGCAAATTATAAATTTCTACATTATACCTGAATATCAAGGAAAAGGATTTGGGTCTATGTTGTTTGAGTTTGTACTAGATCTATGTGAGATGTCAAACATCCAACACTTAACACTTGAAGTAAGAGAATCAAACACGAAAGCACAGTCATTTTATGAGCAATATGGATTTGTGTTCGTAACAAAACGAAAGCAGTATTATAGCAATGGCGAAGATGCACTTGTGCTATTAAAAGAATTCGAGGAAAAGTAAGCATGATAATATTAGGAGTGGAAACTAGTTGCGATGAAACAAGTGTCGCAGTCGTTAAGGATGGAAAAGAAGTATTAAGCAATGTAGTCTTTTCCCAAATCGATATACACAAACAATATGGAGGAGTGGTTCCGGAAATCGCCAGCAGGCATCACATTGAAAAAATCCTTTATGTTTTTGAAGAAGCTTTGAAAACATCCAACATTCAAATGGAAGATGTTGATGGAATTGCTGTTACAGTCAATCCAGGACTTGTAGGATCTTTACTAGTAGGGTACAATGCTGCTAGTTCGCTTGCAATCGCATATAAAAAAGAATTGATTGAGGTAGATCATATTCATGGTCATATATATGCAAACTATCTTGAAAGTGATTTTACATTTCCACTATTAGCATTGGTAGTTTCTGGTGGTCATACTCAACTTGTGTTAATGAAAAACCATATGGATTTTGAAATCATTGGAGAAACACTAGATGACGCAGTTGGTGAAGCATATGATAAAGTAGCAAGAGTATTAGGTATTGGTTATCCAGGAGGTCCAATTATTGATGAATTAGCAAAAAAGGGGAGACCAACATACTCATTACCTATTGCTTGGTTAGATAAAGATAGGTATGATTTTAGTTTTTCAGGGTTAAAATCGGCTGTTACCAATCTGGTAAACACATACAAGATGAAGAATATTGAAATCAATCATGAAGATTTAGCTGCAAGTTTTCAAGAAAGCATCATCACGGTGCTAGTCACAAAAACACTAAATGCAGTCAAAGAGTATAACATCAAACAAGTTGTCATCGCTGGAGGAGTTGCCGCTAACAAGGGATTAAGACAACGAATGGAACAAGAGATTGGAAAACTCCATGGTGTTAGATTAACTGTTCCAAGTTTTAAATATTGCACAGACAATGCTGCTATGATAGCAGTTGGAGGATATTTCTATAAAATCCATAAGTAAGAAGGGGTGAACTTTATGGCATTAAGAAAAAGAAGAGGACCATTAGGCTGTTTATTTAAATTTGTATTTACGATCGTATTTTTTGTTGTAGCAATTGTGGGTGTCATAGCCTTTATGTTTTATGATGGAAAGAACAATACTCCAGTAGAACTCTATGGCGAAGGCATTAACTTAGAAGAAGAATTAACATTATCTCTTTATGAAGCACTTGACAATCTAGATACACAAAATAAAATTCAGGTTGTGTTGACAGAAGACCAAATCAACAAAATCATATATATGATTATCAAAGAAAGCATTAATCCTGCATATGCTCCTGGAGAAAATTGTGCCACGTCTGCGTGTGCAAATGCGATGGTAATTGGACCACTAGGTGATGAAATTCCTCAACTAGCAGGACAAGAAGCATACATCAAAGGAATCTATGCTGAAATCATTGATGATAAGATATCAATCAGTATGCCAGTTGAAGTGATGGGGTTTAAATCCCGTATTTATCTAAGTGTTTCATTAGTGACAGTTGGAACTAATATTGAGTTAAGATTTGATTCTGTAGGAGTCGCCAAAATTAAATTAACATCAGGTATAGGACAAATGTTATTACAACCAATCATGCAAACATTTAATCTTTCAGCAGATGAAATCAATCAAAATTTTGCTGAAAAAGGATTGCCAATTGAGTTTGATATGGCAAATCTGAAAATGATATTTAAGCAAGAAGACTTACCTCAAGTTATCAATCAACTACTACCAGATTCTGGAGAGTCTAACTTGATGAAGGACTTTCTAAAAGTTATGATTGAAAACACAAACGTGGAAATGAGTTTGGTTGGAAGCACAACACCAGGGGCTGGGTCATTAAACTTAGGTATTGATCTAGAAAAATTAAGTTTAGAAGAAGGAAACAAACAAATTCCAGCATATCTAGGAACACCATTTAATCAAACAACCTTTGTTACAAATCAAACACAAGGATTGTTGTTTTCAACTCTAGTCGGAAACCCAAGATTCATCTTTTTGGAAAGTGATTTTAACAAAATGATCTACTCCTCCACAAGCGGATTTGACGGATTTGGACAAACAATAACATTACCCAATAGTACACAAACATTTACTTTTGGCCTTGATGCATTATGGTTTGAAATCACACAAACCAATGTAAATATTATCGCTCAAGTTAATATTAATGGATTTATTACAAGATTCCGCATATTAACTACCGTCGAAGATAATGACACAGATTATGTTAAATTAATGATTCAAGACAACCTTGATATTGGATTTGATTTAGGAGAAGTACTAGGAGAGTATGGAGTAGCTGATAGTCAGTTCTTAATTGATTTGATAGGACCAAGCATTCAAAGCATGAATGTGATGGGATTTGATAGTACTCTCAATGCATTTATATTAGATGCAGATGCGTTCAATCAAATGTTGAATTTAGGCGGAAGTGGAGGATCACCTATTGGTGCTGATTCCATTCATATTCGCAATGGTAGAATTGAAATTGCAATATCAACAACTGATAGTGCATTGTCTGATGCAATCGATAATTTGTCAAATATTGTAGGAACAGTATTAACAGGGTTTGATACAACCGTGAATGATAATATCGACTTATTTGACACAACCGGTGACCAAGCAGAGGCCGTTAACAACATAATTGAAACACTTGAATCAATCTCGACTGTTCTAAATGATCCAGAAGCTGACTTATCGGAAGATGACATTGTGACATTAATTGAAAACTTTGGATCGTTAACTCCTGAAAATCAAGAAGTTCTAGCGGAATTATTACAAAATGAAGCAGACGACATTGAAAGTGGAGAATTAAATGAATTGTATGAGTTGTTATTTGGACAACAACCATAAATAGTTTAACAGGTGGAGAAATCCGCCTGTTTTTTTATGGAATCACAAAAGATATATAATAAGCATTGAAAAAGCATATTCACAATGATATAATTAAAATATATATATTGTTGACAATCGTTATAAAAGACTGCATTAATCAACAAAAAAGCAACAATCATAGAGGGGAAAACATATGGAATTACCAGGTATATTCAATTATGATATTATATTTGCCCTATTTTTAGGCTTTTTTGTATTGCTTGGAGCACATAAAGGTTTCGAGAAAATGTTGAAGTTAGTGTTAATATTTATTATTCCAATTGTTGTACTTTATTACTTTGGAACAACCATTCATAAGTACATCCCGTCTTTGGAAATTTTTAATCAAGTTGTGGTATCAATTGGAAACATCATTCCTGCTCTTTTGCCACACACCGAAGTAGTGAAATATTTGTTTATAGAAACGATTCTTTACTTAGTGATGACTCTCATATTAGCAGCTATCGCCAGCATGATAAAAATCAAGGCAAAAAAATCACTCTTAGAAATAAAAATGGTGTTATGGAAAAAAGTGGTAGGTGCGGTATTATCTGTAGTTTTATTTTATGTTTTTAGTTTTTATATGATATATCCATTACAACTTATCGGAATTAACTATCACAACAGCTATGTTGTTGAACCAATGGTTCAAAATGGTTTAGATGTCATAAATGTTGCGCCTCTATTGAAGCATAAAGACAAAGTAATTCATGATTATGTAAGTTTTACTGAAGTAGAATCCAGTTTGCTTGGTAATGAAGCAAAACATGCCTATCAAGAAATTGTTAAAATCCAAAATGACATATTCACATTTGAAATGAGATTTATGGATATCGTTTATCCAGCATTAAGAACCAATGCAAGAGATGCATTGCTTGCAAATAAAACCTTCGTTGATCCACTCAATCCACATAGAGGATTCGCAAGTGCTCTCATAGTAGAACAAGGTACGTTACTATACTATGATATTTTAATCGCATTAGAACAAGAAAGCACCAGCATTGCGATCGTAAGAAGCGAATATGATACCGTGTTAAAGTATAGAAGTATGATATCCTTTTTCTATGACATTCTAAATGGCGAGATACTTCTTGATTATGAAGATATGACAGATGCATCCATCAAAAACGTGCTTGATTCTTATGTCACCTATTTTGAAGATAATATGACAAATAATGTAGCATTTCAGTTAATATTAATACAAATATACGATCGTATCACAGCTTATTATCTATATGGCAACTTGATGGGATGTGCTGTAAATGAACTTACCAGTTGTGCCTTATCGATTACTCCAATTGTAGATACTCCAAAAGTGTATCAAACACAAATGAGACAAGATATTACAAATCATATCAATATTGATCGTATTATTGCGTATGCTGTTGATGGATTCCAACCGGATGCCTTAACCACATTAGGGTTAAGCAATCAACACATTTCTAAATTGTTAAAACAAAAAGAAAGTTTTGTGCGTTATACAACTTTTTATAAAGAATCTGTAGATGGCAACGAATATAACATTAGTTTTGCTAATAAGGTAATGATGGCTATGATGAATAACATCAAATACAAAGAATTGCTCCTACGATCAAATTTACTACGAGCTTACATGAATGATTTAGGAAGCAACTATCAAAACAAACTACAAATCACAGATAACATATATATATCAAGTGAAACGTTTAATATGAATATGGCACTAATTGACATCATATTTCACACTGAAATTTGGGATGGAACACAACAATTAAATGTCGGAGATATGGAACGCTTGATAGACAAAGTTCAATACTATGTTAACAATAAAATAATAACACAATCATATGCGCAAGAACTAATGAACCATTTGGTCTTTGGACAAGACAATTATCATCAAAGTTATCTTATTGATATCATTGAAGCCAATCAAGTATCGAATGCTGCACTGAACTATTTTATCAACTCCAGTGCTACATTTATTTCACAAGAACTGAAAGATCAAATTGCTAGTTATTTACCATAGACACTTTTTGTAAGGAGGTGAAGAAAATGGAATTTCAAGATGGTTTAGACCTATCCGAAATCGTTAGAAGACAGGAACTTCAGGCTAAGATTAGAAAGAACCGTAAAGTGGATTTAAAAACGTTCAAAGATCGTATTGTTAGCGATCCAATGATGATTAAAAATGTTGCAGGTCAAAATGAAACGACGTATGAAGAAAAAACGTTGTTCTTGAGAACCAATCCATTTTCTTATGATCCAAGCAAATCGAAGTTTGTTGTTGACTCCATTGAGGAATATATGATAACAGTTAAAGGAAAACATATGACATTTGGGAATCTAGTAAGAACCAAAGAGTTACCAACAAACATAAAAAAGAAAAATATAAAAAAACACTTAAAAAACTGGATAGGTGAGTACGAAAAAACGAAGGATGAAATGTTAGACCTGATTGGAGCGAAAGTCGATGTGATTGGTGATATCGAGATAAGCAAATTTTCGGTTGGAAAAGTAATATTCTATATTATTATGTTTATACTCAGTGCTATCATAATGTTCCGACACGATCTTGTTGTTAACTTATTAGGAAGATTAGCATTTATGAGAAATCCTATCCAAATGTTTTATCAAATCTATGCATCAAGCAGTTTCATTCCAATCATTGGTAGTGCAATGATATATGTGTTAATTGCATCGCTCTTATACTCCATCTATCACAACACTGTGTTAACCGATTTTAGAAATGACTATCGCCAGTCAAAGATTACACTTAATCGTTCGAAATCTACCGTGACAAGAGATTTCTTATCAAGAGCGAACCGAGTATACAACTACTATATGAAAAATTATAAAAGTAGAAAGCTGAAACCTTATCCGATGGAACAAGTCATTTCGAAAGAAAAAGGGCTTGAATACATGAATCAGTTATCAGACTCGACGATTAAAAAAGCATCTCACTTTAAAAATCAAAAAAAGAAGTATCGATTCTACTCGTGGGTATTTTCCATATTACCTATTATTGCGGTAGCAGGATTTTATGGATATCTCATTTATGAAATAGCGAAGACTATATTTTAGGAGGACAGCTATATGAGTAAAGATAAAGAGAAAAAAGATATCATAGAGGCCATAGTAACTGCCAAAAAAACGAAAAGTGAAGCAGATCGTAAACAAGATTTAGAAGACATCAAGAAAATTCTAGAACAAAAGGGAAAGAAGCAATCAACAGCCCATCATGAGAATGCCAAAGAAATTGAGCAACTGCGTACAAAAGTAGAAGACATTACAGTGAAAGCAAGAAGCGAACTAAGTAGCAAAGATGCTATGCTAGAAAATGCTAGACTAGCAAATGAACAATTATCTAAGAAAATTGATGCATTAAATGAAAAACTACAGCTTGTACAACAAGAACAAATAGCACGAGAACAAAAGATATTAGAAGAAGCGAAAAAAGTTGAAGTTGAAAAAAAAGAGTATGTAGAAAAATCACAATATGAACAGTTAGCAAAACACATTGAACAAAAATACAAGGAAGAAATGGCAGAATTAGAGAAAGTCTTACAACAAAAAATTAAAGAAGTAGAAGACTTAAAGGTAAGTTTAGTAAAAGAAAAATCATCTACAATACCTGTTATTAACTCTGACCATCAAACCATTTCAGAGATCAAGCAAGATTTACAGTCAAAAAACATGTTAATTAGCAACCAAATGAATATGATAATTGGATTACAAAACCAAATTTTATCTAACTCTAAAGAAATGAGAGATTTTCAGTCTCGATATGATGCATTATCTAAAGCAGAAGCTAGTTTTCACCATAACCCACAAGACATAACAAACCAACAACAATATGTTCAGGCGGTAGAAAAGTTTAGTGAAAAGGCTGTGATCAAAGACACCCCAGTTAAAATTGATTATACAAAATCATTTAAAGAACGACTTGATAACATTTATCAAACGATACTTACGGAAGTAGTATCAGTCAAAGAAAACGAAATTCGCATGATTGAGAAACAGCTTAGCAGTTTTAAATCGAAATCTGATGATTTAACACTTAGACTAAAGCAAGAAAAATCAACCATTGAGCGTCATAATACAATTGATCAAGAGATTAAAAGTGTGAAACAACAATACGAGCAAGAAAAAGATGAAATGATTCGCCTAGAATCACGCCGTGAGGAGTTTCAAACGTATATTCAAAGTATTAAATCACAACTTCATATGAATATGGGAGAGTCTGGCAAACAAGCTGCGATCGCTAGATTAAAAGAAGCAAGAGATGGCTTAAGCCGGTTAGAGTATTTGACAAATACTCTACCAGGATTATTAACTAAAATTGAGCAATTAACGAAAACCAAAGAAAATATTCATGATCTATTTGTACGCATTCGCTATCATGAAGACGGGTTGCTTGAATCTGAATATGAGTTAGAACAAATCAGTGAAGAAGTTGTAGAAATTCGACTTGACTTAAAAGAAAAACAAAAACGAATCACGTCATTAAAAGCAAAATTACTAGAAGTACACAAAAAATACATTGTTAAGATAAAAGAGAAACAAGATGAGTGTGCTGGAAGAGATGCAAATTGTGTTGATATTGAAGTAGAACAAGAACTTCTTATATTAATCAATCAAGCAAAAGCTGAACTAGAAAATATCGTTACTAGTTTTATAACAAAAGAAAATCGCAGAGTTGACTTAATGAACCGAATATCAAACCTAAAGAGTCAACGCGAAAAGCTCGATGAGTTATCAGAACTACTTGCAACTTTGGTAAAAGAACGAAGCGATTTAGAAACTGAAATTCAAGCGATGACAAATTATTTAGATAAAAGTGATGATTTGATCGCAAGCAATGAAGAATACCAGGCAATCATTTCGAAACGTCAAGAAATAGTGCAAGCGATTGAACAAACAGCCAAGGAGTTAGAATTATCTGTTGTTTCACTCAAGACATTGATACGAACTCGTAAAGATTATCAATATGATCCATATGGAGCAAAGAAACTCGCTGAAATTGATCGAAACATCGAACTCACAAAGAACAAAGTTGAAGATGCGAAACTACGTTTACAAGAACTAGAATATGAGAAGTCGAATATGATTCAAGATGATAGTTTAAAGGAATACGCAGCGATTGTTGAAAATCGAAAACGAATCAATGAACTGATTGATTTTAAGCAAACAAGATTAGATGAAGTAAATTTAAAAATTGAAGAAACGGATTTAGTCGTCAACGAAATTAATGATAATTTCCAAGAAATTGAACGACTAGAACAATTATTAGCAGAAGATGAAAATAGTTATTAAAGAGGAATTAACCAGAATATTACCCAAATTTAATGTCATTGCTTACACACTCGATGTACAAGTTACATCGAGTGATGTTATTGAACCATACTTGTTGGAACTAGAGGCACAAATTAAAAATCATTATACTTTAGAAGAGGTACTTACAATACCTCTGATTAAGGAAGCAAGAGATGGATACAAACGATTAGGAAAAGATCCAAGTAGGTACCGACTAGCGGTAGAGTCACTATATCGAAGATTGGTCAAAGGAAATGATCTTTATCGTATTAACAATGTCGTTGATGTTGGGAATGCATTATCAATTATAACAAAACGAAGCGTATGTGTAGCAGATGCTGAAAAAATTGATGGAGACATCATCATTCGAATTGGTCAAGAAAGCGATATATACGAAGGAATTAATCGAGGAGTACTAAATGTCACAAACATACCGATTTATGAAGATAAGATTGGCCCTTTTGGGTCAACTACATCTGATACTCATCGTACTGCAATTACACAAGAAACAAAACAAGCACTCGTTATGATTATTTGTTTTAGCGATACAGAGCTAGAAGAGCATGCTTCACAATTACAAAAATTATTTCAAATATATGCTTATTCCAAAAATATAAAACAAATTCCAGTGTTTAGAAAGTGAGGACATTATGGATCAAACATCCAATTTTATCAAAACCATTATGGCTGAAGATTTAGCTAGCAAAAAACATACAGAAATTATTACAAGGTTTCCTCCTGAACCGAATGCTTATTTGCATATAGGTCATGCTCGAGCAATCATTACGAATTTTGAACTTGCAAGAGTATTTGGAGGGAAAACAAATCTAAGATTTGATGATACAAATCCAGCAAAAGAAGATGTTGAGTTTGTTGAGGCAATCAAAGAAGATATAAAATGGTTAGGATATACTCCACACAAAGTGTTGTATGGGTCCGACTATTTTGAGGAAACTTATCAAAGAGCAGTTCGCCTTATCAAAAAGGGACTTGCCTTTGTTTGTGATTTGTCACAAGATGATATGACAAAATATCGTGGTACACTTACCGAACCCGGAACGAACTCTCCTTATAGAAACCGTAGCGTTGAGGAAAACCTAACCCTTTTTCAAGCAATGAGAGAAGGAAAATTCAAAGATGGAGAAAAAGTCCTAAGAGCAAAAATTGACATGAGTAGCCCGAACATGAATATGCGTGACCCGGTTATCTATCGGATTTTACATATTCACCACCACAACACCAAGGATGCTTGGTGTATCTATCCAATGTATGATTTAGCTCATCCAATCCAAGATGCGATTGAAGGCATCACACACAGTTTGTGTAGTCTTGAATATGCGGATCATAGACCGCTTTATGATTGGGTGGTAGAACATTGTGAAATGGAACTAGTTCCTCATCAATACGAATTTGGACGTTTAAACATTACAAATACCATAATGTCAAAACGCTATTTAAAGCAACTTGTGGATTTAAAGAAGGTGAAATGGTATGATGACCCGAGAATGCCTACGTTAGTTGGATTGCGCAGAAGAGGGTTTACTCCAGATGCAATTCGTAACTTTATTTTAGATACAGGGCTTTCGAGAACCAATTCGACAACTAGCTATGAAATGTTAGAACACTTTTTGCGGGAAGATTTAAAATTAAAAGCCAAACGTGTGATGGCAGTAATTGATCCATTAAAAGTTGTAATTACCAATTATGAGCATGGCATTGAGTATTTAGATGCACATAATAATTCAGAAAATGAAGAATTAGGAACAAGAAAAATTGCATTTTCAAAAAATCTATACATTGAGCGAGAAGACTTTATTGAAGAAAAACCAAATAAGCATTGGAAGCGTTTGGCCAAAGGTGTTGAGGTTCGTCTAATGAATGCATATTTTATTACCTGCAATGACGTTATTTATGATAGTGATGGATCAATTAAAGAGATTCATTGTACCTACGACCCACTAACAAAAAGTGGATCAGGATTTAATGAACGAAAACCAAATGGAACGATACATTATGTAGAAGCATCAACGGCAATCGAAGCAACATTTAATTTATTTGACTCACTGCTGATTGATGACGAAAGCAAAGAATCTTTCTTAGATCGAATCAACCCTAATTCATGGACAGTTCAAAAAGGATATGTAGAAACATCTTGTTACAATACACTACCAGAAGATAAGTTTCAATTTGTTCGAAATGGATATTTTAGTACCGATTATGATTCGAAGGAAAACGCCTTGATATTTAACCGTACCGTTAGTCTCAAGTCTTCGTTTAAATAATGAATCATGACTGTTGATTATCGTTTATTAAACAAACCACAATTGCAAGCGGTACAAGATACAGAAGGACCAGTCATGGTATTTGCCGGGGCAGGAAGCGGAAAAACAAGAACACTCACTTACCGTGTTGCTTATATGATTGGCGAAAAAAACATTCCACCACACAAAATATTAGCAATAACTTTCACCAACAAAGCGACCAAAGAAATGAAAGACCGGTTATATCGGTTACTTGGACCGGTTGCTTCCTCAACAAATATTTCGACATTCCATAGTTTGTGTGCTCGAATATTGCGTTCGGAAATTACCCACTTAGGATATTCAAAACATTTTGAAATCATTGATGAGGATGATCAACTAAAGGCACTAAAAGAAGCAATGAAACAAGCCAATCTAGACATCAAAAGGTTCTCAGCAAAGGGACTTCTCGCAAAAATCAGCAACTTTAAAAATGGAGTAGATGATCTCATTGAACTATTTCAAAAACCATATCATGCTTATCAAGCGTATTTAAAGCAACACAGCTTGGTTGATTTTGATGATTTGCTTGTACTAGTTCATGAACTATTCTCCACCCATCCTGAGATCTTAGAAAAATATCAAGCCTATTTCCATTATGTGTTAGTAGATGAGTTTCAAGACACCAATGACATTCAATATGAAATCGCTAAAATGATTGCCGGTAAACGGTCTAATTTGTTTGTTGTTGGTGATGACGATCAAAGCATTTATAGTTTTCGCGGTGCTAATGTTGCAAACATTAAGCTTTTTCAACGTCATTATCCACAAGCGAGAATGTACATCCTTGATCAAAACTATCGTTCGACTCAAACTATTCTCGATGGAGCGAACCGACTCATATCAAACAACCAAAACAGACAAAAGAAGTCGTTATGGAGTGATAAAAAAGGGATGGTAAACGATGTTGCTTTTTTTCAAGGGTATGATCACATTGAAGAAGTAAACTATGTTGTAAGTAAGATTCGAGAATATTACCGTGAAGGATATAACTATGATGAGATTGCGGTACTGTATCGATCGAATGTGATCTCTCGAAACTTTGAACTTGCTTTAATTCAAGCAAGAATTCCCTATAAGATTTATGGTGGGTATTCGTACTTAAAACGCAAAGAAGTAAAAGATGCTTTGGCATATTTGCGTTTGATTATCGATCACTCTAACATCGTAAATTTTGAACGTATTATTAACGAACCATCAAGAGGTATTGGAGACAAGACAGTAGCTAAAATTATTGATAATGTAAACATAAATGATATTGGCTTGTTTGATGCGATTCGTTCGATGAAGGATGAAGTGCCAAAAAGCAAATATCAAGCATTAAATGATTTCATATATATGATTGAAGAATTGTCACTAAAAATCAACCATGTAAAACTAGATGAGTTTTTTGATGAAATGATTGATAAAACAGGATATTTAGATGCGATAGAACAAGACGAGAATAAAGATGATCGCATTCAAAACTTAAGCGAGCTAAAAAGTGTGTTGGTTGAAATTGATAAAATGAGCGATGAGACACTCACGAATGTTGAAAAGTTACAAATTGCATTCGATGAGATTCTACTCAGTGAATCAGTTCAAGAAGAGCGTAACAAACCAAACGAAAAATCAATAACATTATCAACAATTCATTCTGCGAAAGGATTGGAATTTCATGTCGTGTTTGTTGTTGCGTTAGAAGATGAGATTTTTCCAAATCGTTACCGCGTGAACGAAGGAGAAGCAGACATCGAAGAAGAACGTCGTATCGCGTATGTTGCTGTTACAAGAGCAAAAGAAAAACTAATTCTAACCAATGCGAAAAACCGACTACTGTATGGTAGAACGATGCGACACCGTCCATCTTCATTTTTAACAGAATACGCAACAACCACGAATGTTCAAACCGAGTATAAAAAAGAAGTTAAAGAAACAACTTCTAATGACAAAAACGACTATGTTTTAAGAGCGGGAGACCGAATTATTCATAAAGATTTTGGCGAAGGAATTGTGGTTTCATGTGATGGGACAATCGTTCAAATCTTATTCCATCGTGACTCTAGCTTAAGAAAATTTATGGCTAATCATACGTCAATTACAAAAATATAGTGAGGTTTTCTCGCTATATTTTTTGTATTTGGAAGTCGATTTCAATTGTTCAACAACAAACAAAATGGTATAATAAGTAATAGAGGGATTACTATGAAAAAGGCAATAATTCTCATTCATGGGTTTATGACAGACCCTACAGACTTCGATCCAATTATGGATGATTTACGAGCGCACTATGATTATGTGCGTCGTTTCAAGTTGCCCGGACACGGAAAAGATGCAAATCATAAACTATTTACCAAAGAAGCAACGATGAAATATGTTGAACAAGAGTTTGATAAAGTTGCGAAAAAGTATGATTATATAGATGTCATGGGATTTTCTATGGGTGGTGCTTTGGGAACCTACTTAAGCAACATTCGTACCTTTAATAAATTAGTTCTGCTTGCTCCTGCGAATAAGTATGTAAGTCCCTTTGCAGGATTTAGACGAGTCATGCAAGTAGCACAAATCGTGAAAGATGAATTCAAAATTAACGAAAAGAAACTTACAAAAATCGAAAAGGAGCATCTTTCAATTCTAAATAATACAATTAAGGATGCCGTTACAAGAGATGCAAAGATGTTTAAATTTGCGATTGATGAGGTATTACCTAGGTATACACATACAGCGATATATCACTTTGTTCGTACGATTAAGGCCTGTAATAAGGCGCTTTCTAAAATCAAAAATCCAACCCTTATTGTATGGGGATATTTGGATGAAGTAGTTCCCAAATCAGCAGCAACGTATGATTATGAGAGATGCATTCATCCTAATAGAAAACTTGTTATTTTAGAAAACATGGGGCATATGATGTTTCGCAGTGAAAATATTGGGGAACTAAAAGAGGTTGTACTTAATTTCTTAACAAAAGGAGATAGTGAATAATGGATGTGATCAACCGAATCAAGGAATTAGTAGCGTTAATCAACCAATATAATTATGAATATCATGTGTTAGATGCTCCTACTATACAAGATAGTGAGTACGACAGTTTAATGCGAGAACTAGAACGCTTAGAAACTTTATACCCAGACTTCATACAAGAAGATAGTCCGACAAAAAAAGTGGGTGCTAATCCTAGCGAGGAACTCCAAAGCATTACACACTCAAGTCCTATGATGAGTTTAGGAAATGTATTTAACATCGATGAGTTAAAAGAGTTTGATCAAAAAATCAAAAAAACAGGAGTAAAACCTACTTATGTTTGCGAGTTAAAGATTGATGGTATCGCAAGCACTGCAATTTATGAAAAAGGGAAGCTCTCTTTAGCGGCAACAAGAGGTAATGGTATTGTTGGGGAAAACATCACAAAGAATATGATGATGATTGATGCTTTGCCAAAATCAATCAAAGAACAAAAACGTTTTGAAGTTCGTGGTGAAGTATATATGTCAAATCAAGTGTTTGAACAACTAAACCAAGTGCGCAAAGCGAATCATCAAAATCAATTTGCCAATCCAAGAAACGCAGCAGGTGGTAGTTTACGCCAACTTGATGCACAAATTACCAAAGAGCGAAATTTAAGTCACTTTGCATATGGGATCGTAAACCCAGAACGGTTTGGTATTACCAGACATACAGAAGTACTTACCTTACTTAAAACATTAGGATTTCAAGTAAATCCCAATTATGAACACTGCCAATCTATTGAAGAAGTGATTGCCTATATTGAGTCTTGGGAAACAAGACGTAAGCAATTGGAGTATGCCACAGATGGAATTGTCGTTAAAGTCAATGAAATGAATTATTATGATGAAATTGGTTATACGGTTAAAGTCCCAAAATGGGCAGCAGCGTATAAGTTTCCTGCCGAAGAGGTTGTAACAAAATTAAACGATATCATTTTTACGGTTGGAAGAACGGGTTCGATTACGCCAAATGCAGTACTTGATCCGGTATTGGTTGCTGGAAGCACTGTCGCAAGAGCAACACTTCACAATGAAGATTTTATTAAAGACAGAGATATTCGAATCGGAGACTATGTTGTCATCCGAAAAGCAGGAGAAATCATACCAGAAGTTGTTCGAGTTGAACTTAAAAGACGAGATTCTTCCTTATCACCATTTGTTATGATTGAGGAATGTCCGTCATGTCATTCAAAACTAGTTCGTAAAGAAAATGAAGCAGACCATTACTGTCTAAATGAAGATTGCCCAGGAAGACATGTAGAAAAAATCATTCATTTTGCTAGCAAAGTAGCGATGGATATTATGGGATTAGGTGAAAAACAAATCGAGCAATTATATGAACTTGGATATGTTTCAAACATTGTTGATATTTATCGTTTAAACCAATATCGATCGGAATTACTGATGATTGAGCGCTTTGGTGAAAAGAAAGTCGATAATCTATTTCAAGCCATTGAAACTTCAAAGTCAAATTCACTTGATCGTTTGATTTTTGGACTAGGTATTCGAAATGTGGGTTCAAAAGTTGCTAAAGTATTGTCGAAAAAATATCCGAGCTTGGATCATTTAAAACTAGCTAAATTTGAAGATTTGATTGAGATTGATGAGATTGGAGATATCATTGCTCAAGCAGTAGTTGAGTTTTTCCAAAAACCAGAAAACATTGAATTGATAGAAGAACTCAAACAAGTTGGCATTAACCCAATAAGTGAAATAACCCATAATGCGCTAGGTGTTTTTCAAGGTATGAGTATAGTAGTAACCGGTAAATTGGAACAGTTAACAAGAGAACAAGCTGAATCGATTATCGAACAAGAAGGTGGACGAGCCTCATCTAGTGTAAGTGCTAAAACAAGTATGTTAGTTGTGGGAAGTGATGCTGGAAGCAAGCTAGAAAAAGCAACAAAACTTGGTATAAAAATCGTTGATGAACAAGAGTTTTTAAAGTTAGTAAACAAAAATTGAAATATATAATGAAATGGTGGGGTTCCCACCATTTTTTGTTATGTAAAATTCTTGCAAATTTTTGTAAAATCTTTCTTTTCTGTGGTATAATAATAAGATAGAGGTGTTCATATGGGACTAGAATATATTGTTGTTAAAGGTGCACGAGAAAACAATTTAAAAAATATTAGTATCAAAATTCCAAGGGATAAATTTGTTGTTATGACTGGACTTTCCGGATCCGGGAAGAGTTCTCTTGCATTTGATACCATTTATGCAGAAGGTCAACGAAGATATGTTGAAAGCTTATCGGCATACGCAAGACAGTTTTTGGGAAACGTCGATAAACCAGAGGTAGACTCCATTGAAGGGTTATCTCCAGCAATTTCAATTGATCAAAAAACAACATCTAAAAATCCAAGATCAACCGTAGGTACTGTTACAGAAATCTACGATTATTTGCGTTTATTGTATGCTAGAATAGGAAAACCTGTTTGTCCAACTCACGGAATTGAAATCAGTAGTCAAACCATTGAACAGATGGTTGATCGTGTATTTCAGTATCCAGAAGGAACTAAGTTAGAGATATTAGCACCGATTGCCGAAAACAGAAAAGGTACATATGAAAAAACTTTTGAAGCTCTTCGAAAAGAAGGATATACAAAAGTGAAAGTAGATGGTGAAATGTATGACTTAAGTGATACAATCACTTTAGAAAAAAACAAGAAACACGATATTGTTGTTGTGATTGATCGAGTAAAAGTTCGTGAAGATGTGAAGTCTCGTATCTATGATTCTTTTGAAGTTGCTTTGAAATTAACTGAAGGAAAAGTTGTCATAGATGCCGATGGAGAAACACAAATATTTAGTGAACGATATAGTTGTCCACTTTGTGATTTTACGGTTGGAAATCTAGAACCAAGTTTATTCTCATTCAATGCTCCTTCTGGAGCTTGTCCAACCTGTAAGGGTTTAGGTTATCTTACTGCAGTAGACGAACGTTTGTTAGTACCCAATGAAGACATATCAATTGCTGAAGGAGCAATCCGATATTTGAAAAACATTGTCTTTACTGAAAACATTGAATGGCAACTATTTAAAAAGTTATTTGATTTTTATAACATAGACATATTTAAACCATATAAATATTTATCATCAGAAGAAAAAGAAATTATAATGTTTGGTTCTAAAACTCCTATAAAATATCAAATTGAATCTTCTGGAGGAATCGTGATTCGAAAGAACAAGGAAATAGAAGGAGTCGCGACGTTAATTGAACGAAGATATCGTGAAACAACATCAAATGCCGCTAGAGATTATTATAGTTCCTATTTGGGAGAGCTTCCTTGTCCGGAATGCCAGGGTGAACGTTTGTCGAAAGAAGTGTTAAGTGTTAAAGTTGGTGGCATCCATATTATGGAGTTTACAAAAATGTCGATTGATAATTCGTTTTCATTTGTTCAACAGTTAAAATTATCAGATCGAGATCAAAAAATTGGATTTTTAGTGTTAAAAGAGATTAAAGAACGACTTCAGTTTTTACTAAATGTTGGATTAGAGTATCTTACTCTTGCCAGACAAGCAGGAACGTTATCTGGTGGAGAATCACAACGAATTCGATTAGCTACACAAATTGGATCTCGTTTAAGTGGTGTTCTTTATGTACTAGATGAACCTTCAATCGGATTACATCAACGAGACAATCAAAAATTGATTCACGCCTTGAAGGAAATGAGAGACTTAGGAAATACCTTGATAGTCGTTGAACATGATGAAGAAACCATGTTAGAGAGTGATTATTTAATCGACATCGGTCCTGGGGCTGGATCTCATGGTGGAGAAGTCGTAGCGATTGGTACACCGCAAGAAGTAATGGAGAATCAAAACTCAATAACCGGACAATATTTAAAAGGGATACAAAAAATTGAAGTTCCAAAACATCGAAGAGATGGGAATGGAAAGTTTATTACGATTCGTGGAGCAAGAGCAAACAATCTCAAAAACTTGAATATATCAATCCCACTTGGAAAAATTACAGCGATAACTGGAGTCAGTGGAAGTGGGAAATCAACCCTAGTGAATGAAATTTTATACAAAGGTCTTGCTAGAAAGTTGTATCGTTCCAAAGATATTCCAGGAGAACATGATGGAATTGATGGTATAGAATACATTGATAAAGTAATTGACATTGATCAATCTCCAATAGGAAGAACACCTAGAAGTAACCCTGCCACCTATACTGGAGCATTTGATGGTATTAGGGACTTGTTTACAGAAACGATTGAAGCCAAAAAGCGGGGATACCAAAAAGGAAGATTCTCATTTAATGTCAAAGGTGGTCGTTGTGAAACCTGTGGTGGGGATGGTGTGATTCGCATTGAAATGCATTTCTTACCTGATGTATATGTACCATGTGATGCCTGTCATGGTAAACGTTACAATCGAGAAACATTGGAAGTTAAGTATAAGGGTAAAAACATAGCAGATGTATTAGAAATGACAGTAGAAGAGGCTTGTGTGTTTTTTGAAAACATTCCAACGATATCGAATAAACTAAATACTATCAATGATGTTGGACTCGGCTATATTCGACTCGGTCAAAGTGCAACAACACTTTCCGGTGGAGAAGCACAACGTGTTAAACTGGCAAGCGAACTTCATAAAAAGATAACAGATGGAACCATCTTTATCCTTGATGAACCTACAACAGGACTGCATACGCACGATGTGAAGCGTTTGATTGAGGTGCTGAATAAAATGGCAGATAACAACGCAACCATTGTAGTGATTGAACATAATCTAGATATTATTAAGGTCGCAGATCATGTTATAGACTTAGGACCATTTGGTGGTGACAAAGGTGGTATGGTTGTAGGACTAGGAACACCAGAACAAATCGCTCAAATAGAAGAATCATTTACTGGACATTTCTTGCAACGAGTTTTAAAATAGAGAATATTGTTAGTGAGTATTTTACATTTTTCATATATATGTTATAATATACAAACAAGAATGTATAGAAAGGAGTGAGTGTTATGCAAGATGATAACCAAAATAAGCCAAACAAACCAAAACGTAAAGCAATCATACTGAACTTTGGAAATCAAGTGTTTCAAAACTTCTTTGCGAATGCTTTGTTGTATTTTGTTTTAAACTCGGCGTTGGTCTTTGCTTTAATCGGATACACAAAAACATGGATTATAGTCGATTCACCACTCACCACACTATACTTCATTTTAATTTTTACGCTACTCGAAATAGTAATTCGTCATTTCGTTCACAAATGGATTCCAAACATTATGTTATATAGCTTTGGATCAGTCGGAATGTTTATCACTGTGTTTTCTATGTTTGTTGCTGATCAGATTCTTACTGGTTTGGCATTTAGAAGTGCTGCAACATTAACTTTCTTTATATTAATTTTGATTGTGACAAGATTTATATTTTATACCATTTTACTGAGAAAAAAGATTTCAAAAATATTAGACCAACAGTCTAACAAAAAAGAATAACAGGAGGAAAATCTTATGTATTTTTTAATTGCTGATCCAATTGAACGTGTAGCGTTTACCATTTTTGGTCAAGATGTATACTGGTATGCAATCTTTATTTTGTTTGCAGCATTATCTGCTTTGGGAACAGGTATTTATTTTGGTAAAAAAATGGGAGTCAACATTGATCATTTGATCGATGGGTTCACAATCGGTCTAATTGTTGGAGTTGTTTTTGCACGGCTCTATTATGTTTTATTTGAGCTAGATCGTTTTCCAACGTTTGCGGATGTATTTGATTTAAGAAATGGATTGGCAGGACTAGCAATACACGGAGTAATCATCTCAATGGTAATATATATTCCACTTTATTGTAAATGGAGAAAAATCGACATCTTAAAAATGTTAGAATTAGCCGCACCTGGATTTCTACTTGCACAAGCATTAGGTAGATGGGGTAATTTTATCAATCAAGAAGCACATGGTCCACTTGTGCCAGGCGCTACAATCATTGAACAACGACAATTCTTAAAAAATTTATTGTTACCTGATTTTATAGTCGACCAAATGTATATGGAAAAATATATTAATAATGTTTGGTACCAAGGATACTTTCATCCAACGTTCTTATATGAGATGGTGTGGAATTTAATAGGATTTGCGTTAATCTTGATCTTGAGAAAAAAACTTAAAAATTATTACATGGGCGACTCTTTAGCGATTTACTTAATTTGGTACGGAGTGGGACGATTCTTTATCGAAATCTTAAGAACAGATGCCTTGCTTGCTGGAAGTTTAAAAATTGCTCAACTGGTATCAATTTTGATGGTTTTAGCTGGAGCTACACTTCTTGTATTACGCCGCGTTTACAAATTCCGTCTAGAACGCACGATGGATGTTATTAAATAGTATGAAGCCAATTGTTTTATTTGATTGTGACGGAACGCTTATTCACACATATGATTTGATCAAAGCAACCTTTATCGAAACATTCAAACAATGTTTACCTGATTTTGATGCTACAGAGGACCATATTAAGTCTTATTTTGGTCCGACAATAGACGATACATTTTGGACATTAACGAGCAATCCCATCAAACACAAAGAGTTGATGGATACTTACCGGAAAATAAATTTAGAACTTCATCCAAAGTTTGTTTATGCATATCCAAATGTCAACAAGACACTTTCTATTTTGAAAGAATCAGGATACAAAATAGGGATTGTATCAAACAAAATGAAACATGTAATCGAGTATGGTTTAACGCTAACCAACACACTATCATATATCGATTATATAGTTGGATCTGACTGTGTAGAAATTCCAAAACCAAATCCAATGGGAGTAAAGCTTGCATTAGCACAATTTCATCAAAATGAAGCCATTTTTATTGGGGATTCATTGATTGATATTGATACTGCAATAGCAGCAAACATTCCTTCGGTTGGTGTGACTTGGGCACACGTCACGAAGGAGGAATTTATAAAAAGAAACGCAACATATGTCGTTGATGATATGTTGGAATTATTAACCATTTTAGGGGAGATGTAGAAATGAACACAAATAAAAATATATATGATATTCTTACCATAGGTGCAGGGCCAGCAGGACTCACCGCTGGTATTTATGGTGTAAGGGCAAATTTAAAAGTAGGTATGTTAGAACGAAGCGCTCCAGGAGGGCAAATTGTATGGACATACGAAATTGAAAACTACCCAGGATATGAAAAATTACCAGGTCCAGACCTAGCAATGAAGATGTATGAACATGCGACCAACATGGGAGCAGAATATATCTATGGAGATGTTACTTGTATAAAAAAAGAAAATGATTTGTTTACAGTAAAAACAGAGGACAATGAATTTAAAGCAAAAACCATTATTATTGCAACCGGTACCGTAAACCGTAGATTAAATGTGACAGGTGAAGATCGTTTAGCAGGATATGGAATATCTTGGTGTGCGATATGTGATGGCGCATTTTACAAAGGCAAAGAGGTCGCTGTTGTTGGTGGTGGAAACTCCGCACTAGAAGAAGCATTGTATTTAGCTAGCATTGTTGATAAGGTATACATTATTCATAGACGTGATGCCTTTAGAGCAGATAAACTAGCACAAGAACGAGTATTCAATAACAAGAAGATTGAAGTTATTTGGGACTCTGTCATTGAATCGTTTAATGGTGAAAAAAACGTTGAGAGCGTAACAATCAAAAATGTTGTAACGAATGCATCCAAAGATTTAAAAGTAAGTGGTGTATTCTTATATATCGGTCAAGATCCAGCTACAGGATTTGTCAAAGATTTTGGTATACTTGATGAATCAAATTATGTCATAGCTAACCAAAAGATGGAAACAGCTATACCAGGACTATTCGCGGCTGGTGATTGCATTGTGAAAGATTTAAGACAAGTTGCAACAGCAGTATCAGATGGTGCTGTTGCTGCAATCGAAGCAATTAAATACATTGAACGACTAAAGTAAGGTGGAATTATGTCATTTGCTAGTGAAGTGAAAAAAGAAATAACAGCAATTGAAACGGATTTACCGATGATGAAATTTGAATTAGCAGGGATATTACGAACTTCTTCTGAAATCATCATCTCTAAAAACACGTTTAAGATTCGCTTTTCAACCAAGAATCCTTCCACAGCAAGAAGACTAATTCAACTATTGAAAAAAGTGTACTCGGTTGAAACAGAACTTGAAATTATCAACAGCAAAGGATTTGATCATAAGAAAACATATCATATAATGGTAGATAAGTTTGCCTCCATGATCATAGAGGATTATAAGCTTTTACCAACAGATGATCCACATTTGATAGAACAAGAATCAGCCGAAGCCAAACAAGCATTCATACGAGGGGCATTTTTAGCAAAAGGATCGATTAACGATCCTAAAAAAACGAGTTATCATTTGGAAATCCTGACTAGAAATGAACTAGATGCAAATATAATTCAAGAAATTTTGGAAGAATCAGACATTGTTTCAAAAGTGATGAGTAAGCGAAATGGTTATTTGGTATATATTAAAGAAGCAGAAATGATTCGAGATTTTTTAGCACTGATTGGTGCAAATAGTGGTGTTTTCTATTTTGAGGATTCTAGAATTCGGCGCGACTTAAATAATTCAATCAATCGTGTAATGAACTGTGATATTGCTAATACGAATAAATCAATGCAAGCATGTGATGAGCAGTTAAGGAATATCGCAATTATTGAGGAAAACAAACAATTAGATACACTAACTCCTCGCATAAGAGATGTCATCTATTTAAGAAAAAATTATCCTGAATCTTCACTAGCTGAATTAAGTGAATTATCAATTGAGTATTTAGGAAGAGAAATCTCGAAATCGGGGCTCAACCACATATTCAAAGAAATAGCTAATATAGCGCTATCGATTGAGAAAGGATCTAAAAACATATGATTCAAAGCATTGGAGTAGACATTGTTGATAACAATAGGATCAAAGAACAAATAAATAATAATGCATTTATCAAACGAATATTATCAGCTAAAGAGTACGAAGTGTTTGAATCCTTCTCATTGGAAAAACGTAAAATCGAATATTTAGCCGGAAGATTTGCTTCAAAAGAGGCGATATTTAAAGCAATTAAGGTTGCAGAAAAAACAATTAATTATAAGGATATCTCAATACTGAACGATGAGAATCAAGCCCCTTATGTTGAATTTGATTATTTAAAAGATAAAAAAATTCACATATCGATTTCACATGAAACGAATATGACAATCGCATTTGTCATCATAGAATAAACTTTTTTGGAGGGACCTATGTCAAAACAATATAAATCTAAGTATGCAAAATCTCAATCCAACACTAAGATTTTTTTTATTGGTGTTGGGGCGGTTACAATATTTTTTACCATTTTAATTTTACTAGCTGTATTTCAGCCATTTAAAATTAGAGACTATTCTGCTATGAACCGTATTACGGCACTTGAAATATTTTCACAAGAAGAAACGGAATATTATGTCTATTTTTATCAATCTACTTGCCAAGGCTGCATAGAGGTAAAACCGACCGTTTTAGATTATGCAAACTTTTCACGCAACGGTAAAAATGGAAGAACACAATTGTATATAGTAAACATGCAAAGTTTAGTGAACCAACAAATCATAAAAGACTGTAGTACTTCATCCGATCCAAACTGCCAATCTACCAATATTTTTACAGCAAATAGCCAAGACTTGAGTGGAATTCAAGTTGCAACAACTCCATCTATGATAAAAATTGTAAATGGACGAGTTGCGGCAGCTTCTTGGACTACTGTTTCTGGAATAAGAACAGAACTTACCAACTTAATGGAAGCAGCAGGACAAACGCAAGAAGCATTGCCTTACTTAGATAAGAAATCGTATGCTTTATATTAATGAAGTCTATAAGTCGTTTGGTGAAGTAAAGGCAGTCAACGGCGTTTCATTAGAAATCAATCCTGGTGAGATATATGGATTGCTTGGTGCAAATGGTGCTGGAAAGACTACGATGTTTCGTATGATACTAAATATTATTAAACCAGATTCTGGTGTCATTCAATATAATAATCAAACGATGAGCATTGAAAACTCTTATTTGTTTGGGTATTTACCAGAGGAAAGAAGTTTATATCAAAGAGAAAAAGTAGCAGACCAACTAGTCTATTTTGCAAAATTAAAAGGGTTAACTTCAAAAGAGGCAAATCTAAAATTAGACTATTGGTTGGAAAAATTTGAAGTAACAGAATACAAACACCGTAAAGTCAAAGAATTATCCAAAGGAAATCAACAAAAAATTGCATTTATTGCGGCTTTGATTCATGACCCTGAAATCATTATCCTAGACGAACCATTTACGGGGTTAGACCCCATGAATACAAAAATATTTAAAACCTTGATTCAAGAGATTGCGTCAAATGGGAAGACCATTATATTTTCTTCTCACCAAATGGATGTGATTGAAGAACTTTGTGATCGCTTAGCCATCATGAAAAAAGGGAAAATAATCTTAGAGGGTAAGTTACACGACATCAAAGAGAAATATAAAAAGAAGAACGTATTTATCCAAGGGGAAGACATCAATCACGATGATTTTGCTCATATCAAAGGAGTAGTAAACATTACAAACCAAAGAAATGATTTGGTTGTTTCCATTGAGGATAAAAGCGTCATTGAGTCACTATTACAGGTCATTAAAAACAAAAAAGTCATTACAAAGTTTGTACAAGAGGAACCTTCTCTAGATGAAATCTTTATTAGTAAGATGGGTGAAAAATATGAAGGTTAAAAAACTACTATCGGTTGTATTTTATAGTTACAAGAAAAAGGTATTAAGCAAAACTTTTATCTTTATGCATTTAATGTATTTCGTAATTTTTGCAATCTCGATAGGAGCAAGCGTAATAGGATCTATTTCTAATACAAATACTCCACCAACACCGTACATTATAGTAATTGACGAAACAGGGCTTGATTATAAAAGTTTATACAATTCAGATCGATATATTTTAGATTTTGATGGAACACTTGATGATGCGAAAGATCTAGTGTTAAATCGATCAGTTCAAGCAGTTGTTGTACTAAATGCGGATGAAAACCTGATGCCAGTATTTCAGTTTATTACGTATGATAACTCAAATACATTTTTAACAAGTACCTTAAGAACCGATGCTAGCGGCTTGCATTCATTTGTATATATGCAAATTCATAGTATACCGATGAATGCGTTTGTTCCAAATACTACATCAGAAGCGCTAAAAGAAAATGCGGATTCGATAGAAAAAGTAGAAATGATTACATTTCTATCCATGGCGATCATTATAGTGTTAATGATTGTAGCATTCCCGGCATTAAGCATTATCTCGAATGATATTATCTATGAGAAATCCGATCGAACAATGGAACTAATTGTTTCAAGCGTATCAAGCAAAAATTTATATTATTCGAAAATTATGGTTGGGTTTTTACTTACACTTACTGAACTACTAGGTGTTGCATTAATGGCAGTAATCGGAATCTCAGTCTTAATTCATTTTGGTTCAGCGGGTTCAAGTGGAACGTTATATGTGATCAGTCAGGCACTTTCATACATGACATCTGAAATCAATGTTGGATTAACCATTTTCACAGTCATTACATATGCAACTCTTATGCTTTTATTATACTTAGTATTAACTGTTATATTCGTTTCATTCGCAACCGATATAGAAACAGGTGGATACTGGATGTTAATCCCTTTAATGGGGATGATAGTATTTTCTCAAATGTCAATTGCCGTTCCAACAAACCCAAACAGTATCTTAAGTTCTATTTTAGCATATTTACCTCTAGCTAGTGGATATGCGCTACCAATAAAAATACTGTTTGATACAGCATCAATTTGGGAAGTGATAATAAGTACAATTTTATTGCTTGGAACAATTGGCGTGATTACCTATTATGGACAATTTATATTTGCTAAAAACGTCATAAAGTACTCAAGCAAAAGAAAGAACAAAAAACTAGTAAAAGCATAAAAATATATATAAAAAAGCATCTATTTACCGGCTACAAAGGATATTTTTTCGTTGACAATTCATATGAAATAAGGTATCATAGTGTAGCCGATTATTTGGAGTAGTACTCAAGTGGCTGAAGAGGCGCCCCTGCTAAGGGTGTAGATCGGGAAACCGGTGCGAGGGTTCAAATCCCTCCTGCTCCGCCATTGGCCCGTTGGAGAAACGGTTAACTCACTTGCCTTTCACGCAAGCATTCACGGGTTCGAATCCCGTACGGGTCACCATAAATTGGCACCAAAGACTTATCTCATCGAGATGGGTCTTTTTTTATATTAATCAAATGAAAGCAATTATAGATAATTTTCTTATGGAATAATGTATAATAATATCATTGATAAATGGTTGTTTATCATTGCACTAATGAGTATCGCATAAAAGTTTTTGTATGAAATAGAGTAAACTTTAGATGAAATAGTAAATCTCAATGCTGTTGCTAAACGAAATCAAAGTATCAAGCAGATTTTTATGCGTAACGTTTTGGTTATTGAGTACTTATAAATGTGAAATTTAAAAAGGATGTGTAAAACATGTTAAAATTAATAGAAATCAAAAAAGATTATATGCTTGCTGGAAAGCCATTTCCTGCGTTAAAAGGCGTAAATCTCGAATTTAAAGAAAATGAGTTTGTCTCAATCTTGGGACCATCAGGATGTGGCAAAACTACATTATTAAATATTATTGGCGGACTCGATAGATATACAAGTGGAGATTTACTTATTGAAGGGAAAACTACAAAAAACTTTAAAGATCAAGATTGGGATGCTTATCGCAACGCAACTATAGGATTTGTGTTTCAAACATATAATCTCATCTCTCACTTATCTGTGTTAGATAATGTTGAAATGTCACTTAGACTAGCAGGTGTATCCTCGAAAGAACGAAAAGAGAGATCGAAAAAGGTTTTAATTGAAGTTGGTTTAGAAGACCACCTATACAAACGACCCAATCAGTTATCTGGTGGTCAAATGCAACGAGTTGCTATTGCTAGAGCACTGGTTAATAATCCAAAAATATTACTAGCAGATGAACCCACAGGTGCATTAGATAGTGAAACAAGCAAACAAATCATGAAACTTATTCAAAAAATATCCAAAAACCGATTGGTAATAATGGTTACTCACAACGCAGAGATAGCAAATTTATATACTGATCGCACCATACATCTATTAGATGGTTTGGTTACTGATGATTCACGACCAACTGATTTAGAAAAAGAAGTGAAAGCAGAAAAACTAATTAATCAAAGAACTTCAATGTCATATGGTACGGCTATTAAAACAAGTTTTAAGAATCTACTGACAAAAAAAGGTAGAACAATTATTACAGCAATTGCTGGAAGTATTGGCATCATTGGAATTGCTTTGGTACTTGCGATATCGAATGGAATGACACAATATACAAGCAGATTACAATCAGACACCCTAGCTGGATTTCCGATTACCATAGATCAAACAGTCGTTCGGTTTGGACCACCAGAAGAAGTTACTAACCCAAGACCGGATTTAGAGTTTATTGACGAAGATGTGTTTTACTCTTATAATAGGGAATCGAGTTTGACGCAACATAAAAACATAATAACTTCTGAATTTATGGAATATCTTGGAGGAATGGATGTGAGTCTTTATAACTCAATTTCGTATGCAAGGGGAATCAATCTAAACTTGGTTAACCAATCAGATAATGGTGCGTATATACGAGTACAAACATCGAGTTCAGGTAATCCATTCTTTGGGGGAAGTTCCTATTTTAATGAGTTACCTAATAATCAAGTGTTTATCAAATCACAATACGATGTTATATTTGGTGAATTCGCATCCACTTATGATGAGGTAGTGTTGATTGTTGATGAAAGAAACCGTATTAATGTATCCTTACTTGAAAATTTAGGGATATCGATAGAGGATGAATATACCTCCTCAAGCTTAATCGGTAGAACATTTAAAGTCGTTTTAAATAACACATATTATCAAGAAGTGTCGGGAGTGTTTATTCCAACTGCTGATTATGAAACGATGTATAACGACTCTGCATCAATTACATTAACAATATCAGGGATATTACGCGTAAAAGAAGATGCTTCTACAGAAATACTTAGCACAGGCATTGGATATACAACATTTTTAACAGATTATCTATTAGAGGTAGAAAAAAATTCACTTGTTGTTGTTGCACAAAAAGCTAACCCAAATCTGAATGTTCTTACTGGACTACCCTTTAATCAAATTATTACTTACGAACAAGTTATGAGATCAATTGGTGGTGATGATACACCTGTTGGCATTCAAATCTATCCGGTTTCTTTTGATTATAAAGACGAAATCAAAAAGTACATTGATGCATACAATGTTGGTAAAGCAGAGGTTGATCAAATTATTTATACAGACCTAGCCGAATCGATCTCTTCTACCATCCAAGGATTGATTAATACCATAACCATTATACTGTCAGCGTTTGCCTCCATTTCTTTGGTGGTATCTTCTGTGATGATTGGTATTATTACTTATGTATCTGTGGTAGAAAGAACGAAAGAAATCGGTATTATGAGAAGTTTAGGAGCACGTAAAAAGGACATATCTAGAATATTTAACGCAGAAACATTACTCATCGGATTTACTGCAGGGCTTATTGGTATTTTTATTGCGTACATACTAATAATTCCCATTAATGTCATTGTAGAACGATTTATCGATGAAACTGGATTTGCATCGCTTCTTGTCATCCACGCACTCCTACTGGTAGTTTTATCTACAGGATTAACATTGATCGCAGGGTTATTCCCTAGTCGCATTGCTTCAAATAAAGATCCTGTTGTTGCACTAAGAACGGAATAATTGAACTTGATTCACACACATTACAAAACGAGACTGTAAAGACTCATCTATTAATGATGGGTCTTTTTTCATAGTTGAATGATAAAAACTGAACTAGACTTGACTTTTTACGCATATACGAACTATAATTCTACTATAAGCAAATTAGTAATAAACATAAGACCAATGCAATAAGAAATCTGTCTTCAAAATCAACCTAGTTACACTACCTAAAAGACTGATTCCTTTTTATTATAGTATCAAGGAGGATACCTAATGATTAAGGTGAAAGATAATTACTTTTCTCTAGAAACCAAGGATTTGAGTTATATCTTTCGAGTGATGGAAACAGGGCAACTCGAACAACTTTACTTTGGATCAAAGTTGGTTGATGAGAATTATTTACCACTACACACAAAAATAACTACAGGTGTAGGATCTTCTATCGTATATGAACGAAATGGAAGTAAAACTTGTCTGGATTTAATTCCACTGGAATATTCAGGCATAGGGAAAGGAGACTTTCGGTTATCTCCGCTAGAGGTAAAAATGCCAAATCAATCATATGTTACTGATTTTATATATGATAGTTATGAAATAGTATCTGGTGTTGTGGAAAGTAAAGAATTACCCAATCCGAGGGGGGAAGCAAAAAGTTTAATTGTATATATGAAAGACGATTCTCAACACGTGTCACTAAAACTAATATATACTGTTTTTTATGAATCGAATATGATTGCTAGAAAAGTAATCATAACCAACCACAATCAAGAGAACATAACAATTAGAAAAATTATGAGTTTGATGCTAGATCTACCCGAATGTGATTATGATCTCTTTACATTTGATGGCGGGTGGATTAAAGAAACACACAAACATAAAAGAAGTTTATCATATGGTACATACAGCATAGAGTCAACTACAGGGGCAAGTTCTAACAGACACAATCCTGGAATTATTTTAGCTAAAAATAACACGCATGAGGAATATGGTGAGTGTTATGGAATCAACTTAGTGTATAGTGGAAACCATTATGAAGCGGTTGAAATATCAAATCACGGATTGCTTCGAGTGGTAACAGGAATCAATCCACATTGTTTTGAGTGGCCTCTATGTAAGAATGAATCGTTTGAAACACCATACGCAGTCATTTCCTACTCAAAAACAGGATTTAATCAACTATCTCACCACTTTCATGAATTTGTAAATCACAATATTATTCCAAGTGAGTTTGATGCGAAACTAAGACCCATAGTGATTAATAGTTGGGAAGCATTTTACTTTGATTTCAACGAATCCAAATTGATTAAGTTAGCAAAACAAGCGAAAGCACTAGGAATTGAGATGCTGGTTCTAGACGATGGGTGGTTTGGAAACCGAAATGACGATAAAAGAGGGTTGGGAGATTATTTTATTAACAAAGATAAATTTCCAAGAGGACTTAATCCGTTTGTATCTAGAATAAAAAAGTTAGATATGAAATTTGGTCTTTGGTTTGAACCAGAAATGGTCAATCCAGATAGCGAACTCTATCGTCAACACAAAGAATATATCGTATCAACAGGGGACGATAACATCGCTTTTGGCAGAAATCAACTCGTATTAGATTTATGCAATCCAGATGTGATTACATATATTAAACAAAGTATTAAGAATATGTTAAATCAAATACCAATTGATTTTATTAAATGGGATATGAATAGACACATTACGGATATGTACTCAAAGCATATTCCCAATCAAGGGATGTTCTTTCATACCTACATCAAGGGATTGTATGAGATACTAAGTGATATAAAAGCAAACTACCCACATATATTAATCGAAACGTGTTCATCCGGTGGAAATCGATTCGACTTAGGTATGTTAACCTTTGGTCCTCAAGTATGGGCATCCGATAACACAGATCCAGTGGAACGACTTAGTATACAAGAAGGCTTAAGTTATTTATATCCCCAATCTACCATTAGCGCTCATGTATCACCTTCTCCACACGCTCAAACATTAAGACATACACCAATTTCAACAAGATTTAATGTTGCTAGTTTTGGTGTTTTGGGATATGAGTATGATTTAAAAACATTATCTCGCATTCAAAAGAAAGAAACCATCGAACATATTAAAGTATATAAACAGTATCGCGACGTATTTCAATTTGGACGATTTCGAAGATTACTCTCAGATCATCCACACATCAAAAGGTGGCAAGTCTCCAAAGGAGATACTCACATACTAGCAAATTATCATATGCAATCACATGCTAGTCCAAATTTTGAGGTAATCCGATGTTTAGGACTAGATAAAAATGCAATGTATCGTGTGAATCAACTTCATGAACGATTAGAGTTAAAGCGATTTGGGCATTTGATTAATCATGTATTACCATTTAAACTTAATCCGGACGGATTTATTATGAGAACAGTTGGAAAATACAAAACACTAAATAATGCGAAAGAGACATTTACAACAAGCGGAGAAGTGTTAATGAAGGGATATAAGTTAACCCAGACATTTATGGGAACAGGATACGATGAACATACACGAATGCTTGGAGATTATGGATCATCTCTTTACATCATAGAAAAGTGTGATAACATATCATAGTACAGTTCAATTTAGATATCCTTACAAACAAAAAGTTCAATAAATGATCATTGTATATGTACCATATACAAATAGAAAGGATAGATTCTTATGATGGAAACAAGTAAAGTAAGCAAAAGCACAAAACTAACGTATTCAATGACAGGTATGGGTCGCGACATGATGTATGCACTCTATGCCAATTTTCTACTCGTCTTTTTAACCGATGGTATTGGAGTAAGTGATGTCACCTTGATTAGTGTGGGGATTATTATTGCACTTGCACGTGTGTGGGACGCCATTAACGATCCAATTATGGGAATGATTATTGACAACACGAAATCAAAATATGGGAAATTTAAACCATGGATATTAATTGGAGCAATCACATCCGCGATTATTTTCTACTTATTGTTCCAAGACTTTGGATTATCTGGTACAGCATTCTTAGTTGTCTTCGGGATATTATATGTGTTATCCGGGATGACATTTACGATGAACGATATCGCGTATTGGTCAATGTATCCAAGTTTAACGTCCGATCCAAAAGAACGAGAGTCAATTGGGTCTTTGGCAAGAATTTTCGCAAGTCTTGGGATGTTTATCATTGTGGCTGCTGTTCCAATTCTATATCAAAACTTCTTTGGAACTCCTAAAAATGCATTTTCTATCATTGCTTTGATTGTTTGTTTGATTTATCTTTCTTCCCAAATTATCATCTTTGTTTTCTTGAAACAACCAAAAAATAAATTAACTGAAGTAAAGCAAGAAAAAACAACATTAAAATCTATGTTTGGGGTTATTGTAAAAAATGATCAGCTAGTTGTGCTAATTATTTCAATCTTGTTGTTTAACATCGGATATTTTATCACTACAGCACTAGGAATCTATTTTTTCAATTATGACTTTGGTAAATACGGTGGCGGAGAGTTTACTATATTTATGGGAATCTTAGCTGTTAGTCAGCTCACGGCACTGATTGTTTTTCCAAGCCTTATGAAAAAAATATCAAGAAAGAAACTCTTCACAATCTCCTTTATTATGATTGCAATCGGATATGCATTGTTTGTTTCTCTTAAATATATACTCCCAATGAATATGCTTACGATTGGGTTAGCTGGACTAATTCTATTCTCAGGACAAGGATTTATTCAAGTGCTGGTTTTGGTAATGCTAGCTGATACCATTGAATATGGTCATTGGAAGCTAGGTACAAGAAATGAATCAGTCGTATTTGCAATCAATCCATTTGTAGTGAAAATGGCTACTGCGTTTCAAACAATCATTGTTGCAGTTACACTTGCAGTATCTGGATTAAATAGTAAAGTTATTGAACCACTAACAAATTACATTAACACAATCTCTAATTTACCAAACGATCAAAGAACGACTTTAATTCGAGCTTTTATCGAAAGCAACACAACACTAGGGATGTTGTTAATCTTAAGAATATCGATGATTGTCTTACCGCTTCTGCTCATTTTGGGATCGTATTTGATTTATAAATTCAAGTTTAAAATTGATGAAACATTTTACAAACAAATTACATCGGATTTAGTAAAACGCATAGATCAAAACGACTAGACAGAATGTAATATTCATCTGTTTAAATGACTATTTTTACAATTGAACTCTCTAACATATAAAGACTAGACCCATTTATTAGAGATGGGTCTTTTTTGTTAAGGAATTATTAACATACATAAAAGACATAATATATAGGACAACGAATGATTTAGTGATATAATATACATATCTTAAATGTGAAAGTAAGAAAGGAGATGGATTATGAAACGCGTTTGTATAGTGGGCGGATCAGTGATGGATCTCTTTTTATATCCACATCAATCGATGAAGCTATATGATTCCAATCCGGGATATATGAAAAAATCAGTCGGAGGGGTAGGTAGAAATATCGCAGAAAATTTGTGCCGTTTAGGAATAACAACAACACTTATTACACCACTCGGACAAGATCATTATAAATTCATTATAGAAGATCAAGCAAAAAAAATTGGACTATCACTTTGTCCTATCGAAATAGAGGAGACACCACTGTATATTTCTATCATCAATGAACATGGAGAAGATCTAATCGGAGTTGCATTAATGGATGGAATAGCATCAGCTAGTGTCCAATTGATTATGAACTATAAACATATTATCGATCAATCAGACATACTCGTTCTTGACACCAACCTATCAGAAGAGGTGCTCAACTCATTACTACCATTATATAGTTATAAAACCTATGTCGATGCAATATCTGGTCAAAAAGCTATGAAGTTAGCAAACGTATTACAACACATTCATACACTTAAAATGAATGTAATTGAAGCAACAACGATTGCAGGATTTGGAAATGATTCAATTGATGGTCTACATCAATTAGGAGAATATTTCATTAAGAACGGAACAAAAGAGGTTTTTATAACAATGGGAGAAAAGGGCGTGTTTTATTATAATAAAGATACATCTCTTGTTCGTCCATCGCTAAAAGTTGATGTAATTAATTCAACTGGGGCAGGAGATGCATTTTTTTCAGGTGTCATCTTCGCAAAACTTCATAATCTAGATCCAATTCGTTATGGAATCGCTAATGCATGTTTAAATCTAGAAGATGCATCAGCAGTTTGTGAAACCCTATCTAAAGATAAATTAATAAATTTTGTAAAGGAGAATATTAACTATGAACCAACTAATTCAAATCCATCCCGATGTTAAGAAAGCACTAGAACAAAAGATGCCAATTGTAGCGCTAGAATCAACCATTATTTCGCACGGAATGCCATATCCTGACAATGTGAAGATGGCATTAGAAGTAGAACGAATCATCCGTGAAGAAGGAGCAATTCCTGCAACGATTGCAATTCTAAATGGAATAGTAAAAGTAGGGCTTACTACTGAAGAAGTAGAGTTTCTAGCAAAAGCAAAAGATGTTTATAAAGTGGGTAAGCGTGATTTTGGATTTGTAGTCTCGCAAAAGAAAACAGGAGCGACAACCGTTTCAGGAACATCACTTGTTGCAAATTTAGCAGGAATACATGTATTTGCGACAGGTGGAATAGGGGGAGTGCACCGAGGTGCTCAAGAAAGTTTTGACATATCAAGAGACTTAGAAGAACTTGCTTCTTTACCAATTGCTGTTGTATGTGCAGGAGCAAAATCTATTCTAGATTTAGGACTAACATTAGAGTATTTAGAGACCAAGGGAGTAGAAGTAATTGGCTACCAAACAGATTTACTTCCCGCTTTTTATTCAAGAACAAGTAATTTTAAGGTAAATTATCGCCTTGATAGTGCCAAAGATATTGCTAAGTTATTAAAAGCGAAATGGGCATTAGGGTTATCAGGTGGTGCTGTAATCGCAAATCCAATTCCTGAATCTCATAGTATGGATTTTTCTGTTATCGATGCAGCCATTCAAAGAGCACTCAAAGAAGCAGAAGAAAAGGGAATCAAAGGGCAAGACGTTACACCATTCTTACTTGCTAAAATCAAAGAAATCACTGGTGGTGACTCGTTGGTTTCTAACATTGAATTAGTATATAACAATGCAAGACTAGCAGCACAAATTGCGAAACATATGCTTTAATATAAATAATAGAAAGACTTGCGAATGAAAGGTTATATGTAATAGTAGTAATTAAAAGATTACTGCTATTGTATGAGGTATAGGTTATGATAAATTATAGTATGTATCTAGAAGCAGCAAAATACATTGCAAGTAAAACAAGGATTAATCCAAAAATTGGACTTATTTTAGGGTCTGGTTTAGGTGTTCTTTCCGAAGAAATGACACACTCAGTGAGAATACCGTTTGAAGAGATTCCACACTTTGTTAAACCAACCGCAGAAGGACACGCTGGAGAAGTTGTTGTTGGGAAACTTAACAACGTTGATGTTGTGTTACTCAATGGAAGATATCATTACTACGAAGGATATACAATGGAACAAGTCACCTTTCCTGTTCGTGTTATGAAGTTATTAGGTGTAGAAACTTTAATTTTGACAAATGCATGTGGAGCGATCAATAGAAATTTTAAACCAGGCGAACTAATGTTAATTACTGACCACATTAATCTAACTGCAAACAATCCGCTAATAGGGAAAAATGTTGAAGAGTTTGGCCCAAGATTTCCGGATGCTTCACAAATATACGCAAAACACCTAAGAGAAAAAGCAATAAGCATTAGTGAAAAATTAGGAATAAAACTAAATCAAGGAGTTTATACATGGTGGACAGGTCCAACATATGAAACTCCTTCTGAAATCAATATGATTCGAATCCTAGGAGGAGATGCTGTAGGTATGTCAACAGTCCCTGAGGCTTTGATTGCATCGCATGCAGGAATGGAAGTACTAGGAATATCATGTTTAACAAATATGGCTTCTGGAATTTTACCACAAAAACTTTCACACCAAGAAGTACTTGATGTCGCAAAAGAAGTAAGAGTTTCGTTTGGCCAACTAATAAAAGAAATAATCTCAAGTTTATAATGACCCATTGTGAATAGCATAGATTGAAACAACAAGTAAAATCGTTGACACAAACCCAATTAGTATGGTTTAATCAAACTAAAATTAAGATTGCGTTTCGAATGAAAGTTCAGACTCGAGTGTGTTAATGAATGGTGCAAACTGATTTTCAGTTCATGGAGGCTCAAATGGCAACATCAGTGTTTTTAATTTCTTATATCATATATGTCATACTATTAAGTGCTAATTTTCCACCATATCTCATTCCGGTTTGGCTTATCTTATCGTATTTTTTAGGTTTTATAACAGTGTTAGTAATATATGTATTACATCTTCCTATTGTAGTATCGCTTCCATCAACAAATAAGTATAAGTTTTACTTAATGAAGAGTTTTGCGAAATTTATTAATCGATATGTAATTCGGTTAAAAATTACCGTTGAAGGGTTAGAATATATTCCCAAAAAGGGGAAACTAATTATTTATGCAAATCACAAATCATATTCAGATGGGTTCGCTCTGCTCGATATTTTGACACGACCAATGACATTTACGCCTAAAAAATCAGTTATGAGCATACCTATCGTTGGTTTATGGTTAAAAAGTTACGATGTTTTTCCAATCAACCGAAAGAATCCACGAGAAACGTTAATTGATTTAGAAGCAGCGATCGAAACAGTTAAAAAAGAGTTAGTCATATCTATATTTCCGGAAGGAACCATAAAATATCGAGAAGACCCACTTGTTCAAGAAATGAAACCTGGAGCATTTCGACTAGCTCAAAAAGCAGAAAGTGATATCTTAGTAGTTCGCTTCGATGGAAATCAGTTGACAAAGCATAGAACTCCGTTTCGTTCAACAAAACGACATATCACGATTTTTCCAGTAGTGCATTTCAAAGAAATAGAGGGTAAATCAACTCAAGATATTGCAAAACTAGTTATGGATACCATTAACAAAAAAAATCAATTGTAATCTAAAAAAAATAAAAAAAGACTCATATGTGTAACAATGAGTCTTTTATCATTTGAGTTACAACCATCAATATTGTATAAAATACAAAAATATATTATAATGTAAATGATGAAATAATAGTTTCAAGTTGTTTTACCGACTGAGTTGAAACATCAATTCATTCTGACATTGTGGGGGTTCAAAATGGAAGAAAAAACAACAAGTAAGCAGTTAACAGTCGAAGAAATCAAACTACTATGGTCAAAAACGTATAGCGCAATAGGGAAGCCAGATTGGTCACACTTATTTCCATACTATGATGATAGCATTATATTTCAAGACTCGATTCAACGTATTGTTGGGATTGACAAGTTTAAAGCTATGTGCAATCGATTAGCAAAACGATGTCGAAGTTTAGAAATGAATATATTAAATATTATAGAAGTTGATAACATAGTAATGATGGAGTGGAAAATGACGATGTCATTTCGTGTATTTCCCAAAAAACCTATTTTTGGTGCGTCAAGACTCACATTCAACAATCAAGGTAAGATTGTAGAACAACGAGATTACTATGACTTGTGGGGAGACATCTATGATGGGATACCAATTTATCGTAGAATATATCGCTGGTTTATGAGAGTCTTTTTCGGATAAGGAGAATCAGTTATGAAGTGGAAAACACCTGAGCAACTCATGTTTTTAAAGAATCGAAATGCACAACAACATCAAAGCAAGGAATCTATGACAGGAAAACTATGTGTAATAACAGGTGCCACTTCAGGTGTTGGATACGAAGCGGTAAAAAAATTAGCAAGTGCAGGAGCAAATATTGTATTGGTAGGTCGTAACATTGATAAAGTAATCAAAATAAAAAATGAAATAGAACAGAAATACTCTGTTTTTGTAGATTATGTGATTGCTGATTTTTCTGATTTAGATCAAGTTCGATCTGCTGCTGTTACTATATTAAAAAAATACCAAACAATTGATGTGTTAATCAATAGTGCTGGTATTCATTCAACGACAAAACAGTATAATAAAGATGGATATGAACTTGTGTTTTGTGTTAATCATCTTGCAACATTTCTATTCACCAAACTCTTATTAAATCGAATGATAGAATCATCTCCGTCTCGAATCATTCAAGTAAATTCAGAAGGACATCGATTTAATGGGTTAAAATTATCCGATATTCACTGGAAAAAACGAATCTATAGGGGATTAAAAGGTTATGGTGCTTCGAAAACAGCACAGTTATTCACTGTTTGGGAATTTGCAGAACAATTAAAAGAAACGAATGTAACAATCAATGCAATGCATCCTGGTGAGGTTCGAACAAACATTGGTAATAACAATGGTAAATTATATCGTTGGTTTTTGCATCATGTAACATGGAAGTTTTTAAAAGACCCAAGTATTTCAGGGGATGCTTTATATTATCTTGCTTCCTCACAAGAAGTTTCCCAAATTAATGGAGCATATTTTTATCTTACAATTGAACAAAGACCCGCAAAACATACACTTGACAAAACAAAGCAAAAATTAGTTTGGGAGTTAAGTGAACAAATGACAACATCAAAACAAACAGGGGAGGGGCTACAATGAAATACGATGCAATTATTGTTGGTGGAGGTATTGCCGGATTAACTAGTGCCGCATATTTAACGAAAAATGGTTATAAAGTGTTATTGTGTGAAAAGGAAGACCACATAGGAGGACTCGTTAACTCATTTGAATATGATGGTTTCTTATTTGATGGCGGTGTGCGTGGAATCGTTGATTCAGGAGTTGTCAAACCTATGTTTAAACAATTAGGAATTGAGATCGGATTTTTAAAAAGTATAGTTACCATAGGAATTGAAGACGAAATCGTCCGAGTAGAAGATCTCAACAGCTTAAAGGATTATCGAAATATGTTGGTTCATCTTTACCCCGAACAAGAAAAAGATATAGATCTAATATTAGACCGAATTCATGTTGTGATGGATTATATGGATGTACTTTATGGAATTGAAAATCCATTGTTTAAAGATTTGAAACAGGATAAACAATATCTGACGAAAACATTGGTGCCATGGTTGTTTAAGTTCATTTCAAAATCAGGGAAAATCAAACACTTTCAAGTTCCAGTTGATGAATATTTAGAAACCTTAACAAAAAGTCAATCTTTAATTGACATCATCAGTCAACATTTTTTTCAAAAGACACCAGCATCGTTTGCATTGAGTTATTTTAGTTTGTATTTAGATTATGAATATCCAAAAAATGGAACATCACAATTGGTTGAAACAATCAAAGAATACTGTGTCAATCTAGGAACAACGATTTTGTTTAATACAATGGTTCGTTCCATAGATGTAAATAAAACATGCATTACAGATCAAAATGGCCAACAATATGAGTATAAAGAACTCGTTTGGGCAGCAGATATGAAACAACTCTATCAAGCGATTGATGTACAAACTATCACACATAAAAAGACAAAACAATTGATTGAACAAAAGAAAGAGTTACTTGTTGGCAAAAAAGGTGGAGACTCCATTTATTCCGTCTTTTTAGCTGTTGATATGGATCCTTCCTTTTTTGGTTCTTATTCGAGTGCTCATTGTTTCTACACACCAAAAAAAACTGGACAATCCTCCGTCTTTAATCAACTTAGATTCATTTCTAAGTCGCAATCCAAAGAGAGTATTATTGATTGGATGAAACTATATTTAGAGTACACTACCTATGAAATTGCGATACCATCGCTTCGAAATTCTTCTTTGGCACCAAAGGGTAAAACCGGATTGGTCGTGTCGGTGTTAATGGATTATGAGTTTATTCGAAACATCAATGAATTAGGCTTTTATAACGAGTTTAAAGACATCGCACAAAAAAAGGTAATTGAAGTCTTAAATAGTAGTATATATAAAGGAATCAAAGAACATATCATCCATTGCTTTAGTTCGACACCTTTAACAATTGAAAAGTTGAGTGGTAACCACGAAGGGGCGATTACAGGGTGGGCATTTACAAATGACGTTATTCCATCTGTATCTAAAACGACTGAAATCAACAAATCTTGCCTAACACCAATTCCTAATGTATTGGTGGCTGGACAGTGGACATTTAGTCCCGCAGGATTACCTGTTAGTATTTTAACTGGAAAAATTGCCGCTGACAAAGCTACAAAAAACCTTAAGAAGGGGATGTAATTTATGAAAGGAGTTGTATTGTATAAAAGTCGATATGGCCACTCTAGTTTATATGCAAAATGGATTGCAGAAGAATTGGATTTTGAATTAAAAGAGTTATCATCATTTAAGAAAAAAGAAATCAATGAGTATCAAACCATTATTTTTGGAAGCGGTGTTTATATGAACCGATTAAATGCCATCAAATATGTGCTAAAAATGTTTCAAACGAAACCCATTATCATATTTGCATGCGCTGGTAATGATAATGTTCAAAGTGAAATTGACCATATTGTACAATCAAACTTTTCTAAACAAGAAATCACCTTCCATACGTTTTTCTATTTACCTGGTGGTGTTGATTTCACAAAGGTAAAAGGATTTCATAAAATCGCAGTAAACGCATTTTTGAAACTCATGAGATATAAAAAGAACAAGACACATGAGGAACAAGCGATCGTAGACAGTTTTTCCAATTCAACCTACTTGGTTGATAGACGTCATATAACCAATTTAATCGCGTATGTTAAATCAATAATTTAAGCAACTACACATTGTATAATTATCAAAGAAAAGATGAATGAATAAAGGAGTCACCCATGAAAAACATGCTAAAACAAGTTACTGTCATATTTGTAACATTCGTGTTACTAATCGGTCTTCCAATCATTGGAGGGCTTGTCGCAAATCAATTTAGTTATTCATCCATTGATCAAGATGGATCATATATGTGGATATCTATCCATCACATTGTTCAAGCTTTACTGATTGTACCATTTATGTTGCTCATCAAAAAAATATGGCCAAACTCAAATTTAGGGTTGCATAAAGGAAATGTTCGGCTTGGACTCAAATACATTGGAATGTTTACACTTGTGTTTATTGGATACACAGTTGTAGGATATATGATTGTACTTACAACCCAAACATTTCAACCATTTCAGTTTCCTATGAATCTTAGAAATGTTGTTGGTTATCTTGGATTTCAATTATTACTTTCTGGGCCATCTGAAGAGTTTCTATTTCGTAGTTTTGGAATTGTGTTATTAAGTATTTTTATTTCGAAACGACTTTTTAAAAACCGAGTAAGTTTAGCAAATATAATTGTTGCGATTATCTTCGGTTTAGCACACATTGCAATCATATGGAGTCCTTTTGAATTGCGATACAGTTTAGTGCAAGTTATCTATGCAACCGTTCTGGGACTAGTTTATGGGGATTGTTTTGAAAAAACGGGAAGTGTGTTATATCCAATGGCACTCCACAGCCTATCAAATGTCATATCTGTTGGCGTTACAGTTATAATCACCGCGATCATGAACTAATAATATATATTAAAACAACCTATTTTTTAGATAGGTTGTTTTAAATATGTGAGCAATATTTTGAAAGTTGTAAGCACCTGAATAAGCAATCATAACATGTTATGATATAATATTGACAAAAAGAGGTGTTAATATGAATTTAAAGAAAGAAATTAAACTTTTCGAGGGAATATCTATATTATCTGGGATTATGATTGGTTCTGGTATCTTTGTTTTTGGAGGAATGATTCTATCAAGATCGGGTGGGTC
>DAOSEC010000002.1:0-53976 GCA_035362935.1 Bacilli bacterium
TAGGTTCTATGGACTTTTATTATTTGTTTCGTTGCATTTAGATTTACAATCTCCCAAAATGTGATAAAAGCATAAATGTCTTGACAAAACAGGCTATTTTTGGTAAATTATTATAGTGCATAAGGGAATGGTATAAATGAGAGAAAAAGTAATCTTAATTTGTGAAGAGTGCCTTTCGAGGAACTATACAACACAAAAAAATAAACTAAATAACAGTTCTCGAGTGGTATTAAAGAAATTTTGTGTCCGTTGTGGAAAACACACCGTTCACAAAGAAACAAAATAGGAGGAATGCCAAAATGGCTGTAAAAAACGAGACAAAACAAGTAAAAGCAGTTGAAACTGCACCAAAACAAAAAGAAAAAAGAAATTTTGTAATTGAGATTTTATCAAAAGAATATAAATATGAAAATTTATTCTTGATGATTCTATCATTATTAGCAATTGTTTTAGGGGTGTTAATCATCAATGGAACACTGGTAGTTAATGAATCATTCTTTATTATTGGTACTTATCCAATGGTATTCTCATGGATTTTAGTAGCACTAGGAGTCATTTCTTTGTTGTTAGTAATTTGGCCATTTTACAAACCTTCATTTATTGAGTTGAAAAGAGTAACTTGGTTAACAAGAAATCAATTTTTAGGAAACATTTCAAAAGTATTTTTATTTATATTGTTTATTTCATTAATGTTTTTCGTACTAGATTTGGCAATTTCAGGTATCTTTACTTTACTAAAATTGTCCTAGGAGAAAACTATGGCAGGTAACAATGAAAGAGCATGGTATGTTGTTCAAACATACTCTGGGTGTGAAAACGCCGCAAAAACCAATCTGGAATTACGCATCAAATCGATGAATATGGAAGATTTGATCTTTAGTGTTTTGGTACCAGAAGAAACAACGTATGAAAAGAAGAAGAATGGTGAAATGAAAGAAGTCATCGTGAAACCTTTTCCTGGGTATGTTTTTATAGATATGATAGTAACCGATGAGTCCTGGTTTATGGTGCGTAATACACCGATGGTTACAGGGTTCTTAGGATCAAGCGGAAAGGGTGCAAAACCAGTACCTCTTCAAAATGATGAAATTAATCCAATCTTAAAAAGTTATGGATTATTAAATGTCACTCCGCCTAAAGTAGCTGCTGGAGACAAAATAAAGGTAATATCTGGAACTTTTATAGGACAATATGTCACAGTTGATTCTGTTGATGCGCAAAAACAAACAGTTAAAGTTTGGATTGAAGTTTTTGGAAGAAAAACGCAAGCAGAATTATCATTCGACGAAATCGAAAAAGTATAGAAGTCAGAAATGGCTTCTTTTTTCTAAATTTCATTACTTCGTAATGAAAAGAGTGGAGAAAACCAACATATTATGATATAATTGTATGGATGAATTGGAGGTATTACTATGAAATTAGCAATCGGTTCCGATCACGCAGGTTATGCATTAAAAGAGGTTGTAAAACAACATCTCATTTCTACTGGTCATACTGTGATTGACTATGGTACACATGATGTTAGTAGTGTGGATTATCCAGACTATGCATCACTAGTCAGTCAATCCGTTATGGAGAATGAATCCGAATTTGGAATTCTAATCTGTTATACTGGTATTGGAATGAGCATAACTGCAAACAAATTCAAAGGAATAAGAGCAGGATGCGTCGGCGATGTTGAGGGTGCATATTTAACAAGAGCACACAATAACGCCAATGTTTTATGTATGGGGTCAAGAAAGACCACAGATCAACTCGCTTGCGATATCGTAGACACATTTATTAGAACAGAGTTCGAAGGTGGAAGACACGAACGACGTGTCAAAAAAATGATGGATATAGAAAGTGAGGACTAGAATGAAAGTAGGAAAAGTAGTTATTTTTGATCACCCATTGATACATCATAAATTATCATTGATTCGTGATGAAGCAACAGGTACAAAAGATTTTAGACAAACCGTATCAGAAATTGGTGCGTTAATGGCATATGAAATTACAAGAGATCTTAAGACAGATGAAAAGTATGTCAAAACCCCAGTAGGAATTGCGAAAACAAGGGTGTTAAGCAATGGTGTCGTGATTGTTCCAATCCTAAGAGCAGGACTGGGAATGGTTGATGGGATGACAAGTTTAATCCCAACAGCGAAAGTAGGTCATATTGGTTTATATCGTGATGAAACGACGCTCGAACCACATACCTATTATGCTAAATTTCCAGAAATCATGCCGGTATCTACCGTGATTGTAATTGACCCGATGTTAGCAACAGGTGGGTCTTTATCAAAGGCAATCGACCTAATCAAAGAACGTGGTGCAACTGATATCAATTACGTTGGATTGGTTGGTGCACCTGAAGGGGTGGCTCGCATTCAAAAAGATCACCCGGATGTCAATATTTTCTTAGCAGCATTAGATGAAAAGTTAAATCAGCACGGATATATTATACCAGGTCTTGGTGACTGTGGAGACAGACTATTTGGAACCAAATAGAGGTGATTTTGAATGGATCAAAACAGTAGAAGTGGTTTGAGAACATACACAATCATTGTTAACTCTGTGTTTCAACTACTCACAACAATAGCACTAGGTTATGGAGTTGGCTGGTTGTTGGATAGATCCAATGATACTGTGTTGTATAGAGCGATTGGTCTTGTAGTTTTCTCTATCATTGGGTTGATTAATTTCATTGTACAATTGAATAAATTAGCCACTGGTGGTAAACATGTTAAATAGATTAGATTTTGAGCACAAACCAGTCAGAGCCATTGTAATTCTAACGTTATTGTTTACTTTGGTATTATCAATAATAGGACTCATTTTCATACCAGATAAGTATATTATACTTAGTTTCCTTGTTGGTGTAAGTGCATCTTTAATTGGCTTTTTATTGAGTGCGTATCGTACAGACTTAATTTTACAAGAAAAACCATCAAAACCTGCACTTATTACCATCATTGGCTTTACATTAAATTATTTTATTTATGGATTGTCTTTATATCTTAGTTTGAAAATAGAATCACTAAACATTTTTGCATGTTTAGCAGGATTATTACTGATTAAAATCACAATTTATTTTAAATATGGAATGATCGATATGAGAAACCAAAACAAAAAAGCAACAAAAGAAGGTGATATGATTGATTAGTTTAACAACATTTGGTGAGTTTTATACGAGTTTGTCACCTAATATACGATCTTCAATCTTGATTACAGTAATCTTGGTTGTATTTATATTAGTAGTAAATCGAAAATTAAAAAACCATGATGCAACCAAAACTCCAACCGGAATTGTTTTGATTGCTGAATTACTGGTTGATATGATTAATAACTTTACCAAAGATATTATGGGAAAATCATGGAAGAAATATGCGGCATACATTTTAACACTCGCAATGTTTTTGTTTTTTGCCAATATTTCCGGTTTGTTGGGACTTTATCCCCCAACAGCTAATGTTGCAATCACAGTTTCACTTGGCCTTGTGACATTTGCGATGATTCAATACTCTGGGTTTAAAAATAATGGCTTTAAGAATTATTTAAAGTCTCTTGCAGACCCAAGTCCACTTATGTTACCATTGAATATTATTGGAGAAATTGTTGTTCCATTTTCATTGGGATTTCGTTTATTTGGAAATATCTTAAGTGGTTCTATTCTTCTTGCCTTAATATATGGAATGTTTGAGGCAATGAACATTGGTTTAGTTGCACCGTTTGTAACACCAATATTCCATGCGGTATTCGACATCTTCTTTGGACTTATTCAAACAGCTGTCTTTATCATCTTAACTATGGTCTTTATTTCTAGCAAAATGCCAGAAGAAGAAATAAACAACTAAAATAAAAATAGGAGGAAAACATGAATTTATTACAATCTTTACAAATTATACTAGAAGTAGCGTATAGCCCTGACTTCGTCAAAGGTATGGCTATGATCGGTGCGGGAATCGCAGTATTCACTGGGTTTGGTACTGGTATCGGACAAGGTTATGCTGCAGGTAAAGGGGCAGAAGCAATTGGTCGTCAACCTGAGGCTGCATCAACCATTCGTACGAATACAATCGTATTAGCAGCGATTGCAGAAACAACTGGGATCTATGGATTCGTTACAGCTTTAATTATGGTTTTTGCTGTTGGGTTAGCATAATTACAAATAAAATTATAGGAGGGTCCCTTTATGGAGCGAGTTGCTGAAACCATTAAGGATATAATATTTGCAGGAATTGATTTACTCGAGAAAGGTCTTGGAGTAACTTTTTCAACGATGATCATACAGTTGTTAGCAACTCTAATATTATTTTTGTTTGTCCGATTCTTTTTTTGGAATAAAATTACAAAGATTTTAGAAGATAGAAAAGCGTTGGTAACAAAAGGTCTTGATGAAAAAGATAAAGCTATTGCTGAGGCTGGAGTGATTCGAGATCAAATCTTAGAAGAAAAAGCTCATGCAAAAAAAGAAGCTTCCATGATTTTAGATGAAGCTAAAAAACGTGCAACCTCTGAAGGTAGAGATATTATTCGATTGGCAAAGATAGAAGCAGAAGAAGAAAAATCAACCGCCAAAGAAGAAATCAAGTTAGAAAAAGCACGTCTTGAAAAAGAAATCAGTAATAGAATTGTAGAAGTTGCATCAGCATTAGCAGAAAAAATAATTGAAGATGAAGTTGATACGAAAAAGCATAAGAAGTTAATTGATCAATTTATTGATAAGGCTGGTCAACAATAATGGTTCATACGGTAAGTTTACAGTATGCGAATGCGTTGTTTGATTTAGCAGGGAAAGATCAACAACTTATCAAACTCTACTTAGAGAATTTGAAAGTTATTGAACAAAGTATTTTAAACAACTCCATGTTTAGTAAAGTATTGAATCATCCGAAAATATCCAAGTCAGAGAAAAAAGAGATTTTTCAACAAGTGTTATCTTCACAAGTGGATGAAAACTTATTGTACTTTATATACGTGTTGGTCGATAATGATCGAATTGATATTCTAAATGATATCATTGATGCCTATCAATATCTTATAGACCAACAAAATAAAACAAAGCATGTCACTGTTTATTCAAAAATCCAATTAACAAACGAAGAAATAACCAAACTAACAAGTAAACTTAGTGATAAATTGAATTCAAGTGTTGAGATCAAGAATGTGATTGATGAATCAATCAGTGGTGGAATAAGATTAGAGTACGATGGCTATGTATTAGATGATACTTTAACTTCCAAACTAAACAGACTGAAATCAGTCTTAAAGAGTAAGTAGCGGGGAGTGAAATTTTTGAAAACATTAAGAATGGAAGAAATTAGTTCTTTGATCAAAGAACAGATAAAAAAATACGCGGATAAAATTGAAACAATAGAAACCGGTACTGTTATCAAGGTTGGTGATGGTATTGCTTTAGTACATGGATTAGAAAAAGCAATGCAAGGAGAATTGTTAGAGTTTCCAAATGGCGTATATGGAATGGTTCTTAACCTTGAAAAAGACTATGTAGGAGCTATTTTATTTGGGAATTCACAATTAATCAAAGAAGGCGATTCGGTAAAATGTACAAAGCGCATTTTGGAAGTTCCAGTAGGTGATGCACTAATAGGACGTGTTATTAACTCACTTGGACAACCAATTGATGGAATGGGAAAAATAGACGCAAGAACATATCGACCAGTTGAGAAAAAAGCATCCGGCGTTATGGCAAGACAATCAGTATTTCAACCATTACAAACAGGGATAAAAGTAATTGACGCACTTGTTCCAATTGGAAGAGGACAACGTGAGTTAATCATTGGTGACAGACAAACCGGAAAAACATCCATCGCAGTAGATACAATCATTAACCAAAAAGGTCAAAATGTGATTTGTATTTATGTTGCGATTGGGCAAAAAGAATCTACTGTTGCAAGTGTTATTGAAACATTAAAGCAACATCATGCAATGGATTACTCAATTGTTGTAAGTGCATCTGCTAGTTTACCTTCTCCTTTATTGTACTTAGCACCTTATGCAGGTGTTACAATCGCAGAAGAATTTATGTATAGTGGAAAAGATGTGTTGGTTATTTACGATGACTTAACAAAGCATGCCGTTGCTTATCGTGAATTATCGTTGTTACTTCGTAGACCGCCAGGCCGCGAAGCATTCCCAGGAGATGTTTTTTACTTGCACTCTAGATTATTAGAACGCGCTGCTAAGTTAAATGATGAGTTAGGTGGAGGATCAATCACTGCCTTACCAATTATTGAAACACAAGCAGGTGACATTTCTGCATACATTCCAACCAACGTTATCAGCATTACAGACGGACAAATCTTCTTACAATCTGATTTGTTCTACGCAGGTATCCGACCAGCCATCAGTGCAGGATTGTCAGTATCGCGTGTTGGAGGAAATGCTCAAATCAAAGCGATTAAAAAAGTTTCAGGGACACTACGTCTCGATCTTGCATCATTTAGAGAACTAGAAGCATTTACACAATTTGGTTCTGACTTAGATGAAGCAACAAAAATTAAACTAGAGCGTGGAAAACGCACCGTTGAAGTATTAAAACAAGGACTTCATGCGCCGATTCCAGTTGAACATCAAGTTGTAATCTTGTTTGCCTTAACAAACGGATTCTTAGATGACATTGCTGTTGATAAGATTTCTAAGTTTGAAAAAGAGTTGTACCAATATTTACACCAAAATGAGTTTGCAAAACATATTGTTGCTGATATCAAAAAGTCGAAACAATTACCTGATGTTGATAGAATGAAACAAATGTTACAGGAGTTTAAAAGATTATTCTAGAAAGGATGTGAGTATATGCCTGCATCGATTAGAAAAGTTAAGAGTCGAATCAATGCGACCAGAAAGACATCACAAATAACCAAAGCTATGCATATGGTGTCCGCATCCAAACTAAAAGGTGCTGAACGCGGAATCAAGGCGTATCGACCTTTAATGAATAAAATAGAAGAAATTATTGGTAATATTGTGCACAATATGGATGATTTAAAACATCCTTTGTTAGAAGAACGAAAAGTTAGAAAGACATGCTACCTTGTTATCTCATCAGATCGGGGATTAGCTGGTCCATTTAACTCTAATATATTTAAGACATTGTTAAAAGAAGTTTCAAAGCATACTTCAAAAAATGAGTATGTGGTTGCTCCACTTGGTTACAAAGCATTTATTTTCAGTAAGAAAATGAATTACCCAATGGTACAAACAGAGTTTGTCCCACTCAAAGACGATGTTGAGTTCTTAGATATTGCCGAAACAATTCGAAAAATAATATACATGTATATGTCACAACAAATTGATCGTGTGGTTATCATATATAATCGCTTTATTAACACGATTGCACAAAGTCCAGAGACGAAAATATTATTGCCAATTACGGAAAAGTTTAATAGTAGCACAAAACACCTCATCTATGATTTTGATGGTGGTGTCGGGCAAATCTTAAACACAGTACTTCCAATGTACATTGAAGATTTGATTTATGGATGCATCTTAGATTCAAAGGCAAGTGAACATGCTTCTAGAATGACAGCTATGAAGAATGCAACAGACAACGCAGAAGATGTAATGGCAAAATTAGAATTATTGTACAATCGAGCACGCCAATCTGCAATCACACTAGAATTGACAGATATTATTGGCGGTGCAAATGCGATTAGTGAGAACTAAGAGGAGGAAATCGAATGAACAAAGGTCATATTGTTCAAGTTACAGGACCGGTTGTTGATGTGAGATTTGATACGGGTCATTTACCGAGTATCTATAACGCATTGACAATTAAAGTCAGTGAAAAAGAAAATAGTGGTATTGCGATCAATTTAACCGTTGAGGTAGCAATGCATTTAGGAGATAATATTGTAAGAACCATCGCTATGGATGCAACCGATGGACTTGTGCGTGGTATGCCTGTAGTAGATACAGGACACCCAATTCGAGTTCCTGTTGGACAACAGACACTAGGACGAATTTTCAATGTCTTAGGAGATCCAATTGATGGCAAAGGTGATATTGATTCAAAAGTTGAAAAAATGCCAATTCACCGTGATGCTCCAAAATTAGAAGAACTAGTTGGAAAAGTAGAAATTCTAGAAACGGGTATCAAAGTAGTAGACTTACTTGCTCCTTATATTAAAGGTGGTAAAATTGGTTTATTTGGTGGAGCTGGTGTTGGAAAAACAGTATTGATTCAAGAATTAATTCACAACGTTGCGCAAGAACATGGTGGTATTAGTGTATTTGCCGGTGTTGGAGAGCGTACTCGTGAAGGAAATGATTTATATCACGAAATGAGTGCAACAGGGGTAATTCAAAAAACAGCAATGGTCTTTGGACAAATGAATGAACCACCTGGAGCAAGAATGCGTGTTGGACTTACGGGATTAACCATGGCAGAATATTTCAGAGATCGTGAAAATCAAGATGTATTGCTTTTTATTGACAATATCTTCCGATTTACCCAAGCAGGTAGTGAGGTAAGTGCGTTACTAGGAAGAATGCCATCCGCAGTAGGATACCAACCAACGTTATCAACAGAAATGGGACTACTTCAAGAACGTATTACATCTACCAAAGATGGATCGATTACATCCATTCAAGCAGTATATGTTCCAGCAGATGATTATACGGATCCTGCTCCTGCCACAACGTTTATTCATTTGGATGCCACAACGAATCTTAGTAGAAAGATTGCAGAAGAAGGAATTTACCCGGCGGTAGACCCACTTGCTTCAACCTCTAGAGCACTAACTCCTGAGACGGTTGGAGAAGAACATTACCAAGTAGCAAGACAAGTACAAAAAACGATTCAACGTTACAATGAATTGCTTGATATTATTGCTATCTTAGGTATGGATGAATTAAGTGATGAAGATAAGTTATTGGTAGCTCGCGCAAGAAGAGTACGCTTGTTCTTATCTCAAAATACCCATGTTGCAGAACAATTTACAGGACAACCTGGTGTATACGTACCGGTTGCTGAAACTGTTCGAGGATTCAAGGAAATATTATCAGGAAAATACGATGATTTACCAGAAGAAGCATTCCGCTTTGTTGGTACAATCGATGAAGTAATAGAAAAAGCAACCACAATGCAAAAAAAGTAGGTGATTAAATGTTAAAAATCTCAGTTGTATCTCCTTCGGGAATCATATTTGAAGGCGATGCTAGATACGTTGTTGTATCTGGTAACAATGGTCAACTTGGAATTTTGAAAAATCACGTTCCTGTTGTTGTGCCGATTACAAGAGGATTTGTTAAGGTTGAGCAAGAGGAAACTACAACGTATGTTGTTATCGCAAATGGTGTTTTAGAACAAAGTGATAACGTTATAACTGTCATTGCACAAGAGGCTTCACTTGGGGCAGATTATGAAGCTGCAAGTAACAAGTTAATCGAAATGCGCAAGACTCGCAAAGCAGAAAATCAAAAAAGAATGATGGATTTTGTGCAAATGGAAATGGAATTGAAGAAAAATATCAAAGAAACTAGCAATTAATCCTATAATATAAGAAAGCGGGAAAACCGCTTTTTTGTTTTTACTTACATAGTTTTATTATTATTCTTGGAATTTATTAACATTTCATATATAATAAAGTATATCTTACAAAGGAGGACTATTAAATGACACTTAAGAACAAAATCATGGCTGCAACACCACTACTAGCAGTGTTTACTTTTTTACTTTTGATTTTTGTTGTCAATGTTCCAGCTAAGTTTGCTTGGTTGGTATTTTTGATGATTCCAATTATGCCATACCTAATCGGCAAAAAACAAATCAGATTGTCAATTGGATTGTTTATTACAATCATTTACCTCATTTTAGGTTTTGCATTTGATTTGTGGCACCCAGCATGGATTATCTTCTTATTAATCCCTGTATTTCACATTTTCTTTACCCCCTCAAAAATAGAAGTGCTGTAATGGAAGTTCTTAGAAGACTAGAATATCTGGTCTTCTTTTCATTTCTATTAAATTGATGAGAATTTCTATTAAATTGATGAGAATTGATGTTGAAATTAATCTTTATTCATGGTATACTTTCTATGTACAACTAAATAAACTATATTTGGTTCATTATGATTAATAAGGAATTAGGTGAAATGCCTAAGCTGTCCCAGCAACCGTAATGTGGACGAAAGTCGAATATACCACTGTGAATAACGGGAAGGTCGATGAGTAGGTTGAAGCAAAGCCGGTAGACTTGCCAGATATAACTAGTTGCTCCTGGGATTGGGTAAAGACTATGATTTTTCGAATAGAATCAGTGTAGTCTTTTTATCCTATTTATGTAACGAAATAGGATTTTTTTAATCCCACCTGAAATATTTTATGAAGGAGGGTTTTTATGAAACTGAAAGGAAAATTAATCGTCAGTTTAATTGCGGGTCTTATCTTACTAGCATCAGTTATTTATGGGTCATTTTTATTGATTCAAGGTGCACAAAACGATGGACATGTAACAATTACAATACTTGATGAAAATGGAACAGAAGTTGGTTCAAAAGAAGTTGGTTTTAAAACCGGTGATTCTTTTATTGAAGTACTAAACAAAAGTGGATTGGCATTTGAGTTTAGCGAACCACATCCACAATTTGGAGTGTCTGTTACAGTGATTAAAGGTATTTCACTTGGCGAGTTCCAGTGGTGGGAACATAGTATCAATGGTTCGCCATCGATGACTGGTGTTAGCACCCAAGCATTTCAAGATGGCGATATCTTTGTATTCCAAGTAAAATCGTGGGCGTAAGCAAATTATGACAGTAAGAAGAATGATAATCATTGCAACAATGATTACAATTGTCGTTGCGTTAGAACAGTTGATGGCTGTTTTACCAAACATACAGTTAACCGTAGTACTTTTAATGGTTTTTATTAGTGTACTTAACTTACCTGAAAGTTTAATTTTGGTATTGATTTATACGATTCTAGATAATATCATAGGTGGCATTTCCGTATATTTTATTCCGATGTTAGCGGCATGGAGTATTTTTGCGGTGATTGTTTATATGATTAAAAACAATTTCAAACGACTAATTTGGTTTGGATCGTTATTTCCATTACTATACACCATATTCTTAGGCGTACCGTATATCATTATCAATAGTCTTGATCCGTTAGGGTACTTTATCGCTGATATACCGTTCACAGCAATATTCATTGTAAATAATTTATTAACCATAGCATGGTTTTATCCGATATTACAAAAAACACTCGTAAAAGTGATAGGAGGAAAATATGAAAATTTACACGAAACGCGGTGATCAAGGTGTTACTGATTTGATTCGCAAACGAGTTGGAAAAGATGATTTGAGAATTTCATCAATTGGAACCGTCGATGAAGTAATGGCTACGATTTTGATGGCAAAACAAAAGATAACGAATCAAAGTATTATTGAAGAACTAGACAAAGTCTATGATTTACTTATGTCAGTTTGTCATGAAATTGCATTAGGAGTTGTTGATAGTTATAAAATCAACGATGATGTGATTAAATGGTTAGAAAGTCGAATTGATTACTTCGATTCACTGTTACCACCTATTCGGGAGTTCATTAAACTTGACAAAAATGAAGCAGCTGCTTGGATTAACATCGCTCGGGTTACAACGAGAAGAAGTGAAAGACAGCTTGTTTCTGCTAGCATCAACTATGAATTCAATAAAAACTTATTGTCATTTTTAAATCGTTTATCGGATTATTTCTTTAATCTTGGAAGATATTTAAACCAATAAAATGAAACAACAGGGTACGTATCATATGCTACCCTGTTTTTTATTTGGTGATATTGACATTGCTATGGTATAATATAAACAGGTGGTGATGCATTGTGGAACGTTATGCGGCGGTATTATTTATTCTTTTTTTTCTAGCGCTTATTCCAATTACGTTTAAAGTGCTGATGGCACTTGAAGTCAACTTGTTATTTAAACAAGGGAAAGTGATGGAGATCCGTATTGCATATATTGGATTATCGATTATATTTTCATATCTTGTGTCAAAAGGAATTGTTGAAGTAATCGAACGGCTTTATCAAATTTTCTATATATAACAAAAAAATAGGATTAAGAATCCTATTTTTTTATGATTGCAGCTCCTTTGCTTCTATTATGAATGTCGCTAATAATAGAATCTAGAAGGTCTTGTTCTAATTCTACAGTGAGTGTGATTGATGCATCAAAGACTCGTTGAAGTATGGTCGCATTTTGCAAGGCAGTTTCCATTTCATGTAGAAGCGGGTAGGGAATGACAACTTGAATTCGAGTATATTTTTTTAATGGAATCAAATTGGATAGTTTTAGTGTTTCACTCACACTTTTGGTATAAGCACGAACCAGTCCACCAGCACCAAGTTTAATACCACCATAGTATCTTGTTACCACAGCAACAATATTGGTTACATGGTTTTTTCGTAATACCTCAAGCATAGGTACACCGGCTGTCTTACTTGGTTCACCATCATCGCTTGAACCACCATATTCACCTGCATCCCCAAGTACATATGCGGAACAGTTGTGAGTTGCATCATAATTCAGCTTTTTAATCGATTGAATAAATGATTTAACCTCTTCTTGATTACTTACATAAGACAAATAGCACCTGAAAATACTTTTGTTAATTTCAATTTCATTAGTTATAGGTTCTTTTAAGATTACCATTTTATCACCTATTTTGATTATACCACGTTCTTACTTGAATCGAAAGAAAGAGAAAAACAATTTTCAGAAAATCTTGGTACAAGTGTTAAATCATGTTATAATAATATAAGAGGGATGATCGTATGAAAGCAGCAATTGTAAGCATAGGTGATGAAGTATTATATGGAAAAATAATCAACTCAAATGCTGCCTATTTAAGCAAGCAGTTGAGCATAATAGGCATAGAAGTTGTTGTCCATATTACCACTGGAGATTCCTATGAATCCATTTATAAAGTGTATCAAGAATTACTGAAAACCGATATCGCGGTCATTATAAGCACTGGTGGTCTCGGTCCAACACACGATGATTTTACGAAAAAAGTAATTGCTGATGTATGCGGACTTGAGATGGTATTTTATCAAGAGGCATTTGATCATTATGATGCTATATTTAAAAAAAGCAATACAATTACCTATGATTCAAATTTATCACAAGCCTATTTTCCAAAAGGTTCCTCTTTGGTTCCAAACGACCGAGGGACAGCTTTTGGAGGTATTTTAAACTATTCAGAGAAAGATATAATTATGTTAGTAGGTCCACCATTTGAGTTGATTGAAATGGTTGAACATACTATATTACCATTTCTTCAAACAAAGAGTCTAAACCACACCATTTTGGAAGAATATTATGTAATGGGCGGTGGGGAATCACAATTTGAAGATAAATTAAAACCTGTCTTTGAAGCATATCCAATGGTAACAATTAACCCTTACGCAAGTCGGGGAATTATCCGATATGTTATTAAAGCAAACGAAGATTACACAAAAGAGTTTCAACTTGCGAAAGATGCATTCTTTGAACTTTTAGGTGATCACGTAGTGGGCCTTGCAAATAAAGAAATAGAAGAGTATGTATTCGATGAACTTTATGAAAAGAAAATGAAGATATCTGTTGCTGAATCATGTACAGCTGGGATGTTTATTTCAAAACTTGTAAATGTAAGTGGCTCATCAATGATATTTGACGAAGCGTTTATTACCTACAGCAACCAATCAAAAATGAAAACACTTGGAGTTACTAAGTCGTTGATTGCAGAATATGGTGCGGTAAGTGCTGAAGTCGCTGAAGCAATGGCTTTGGGGGCGAAAATAAAAGCAAAATCCAACATTGGAGTGGGTATTACAGGAATTGCTGGTCCTACAGGGGGAACGCTGCTTAAACCAGTTGGTTTAGTCTATTTTTCCTTTGCCATGGAAGACTATGTTTACATCGAACGAAAGCAATTTCAAGGATCTCGTGAAGATATAAGAACAAAAGCAACAATGTATATTTTGTGGAGACTATTAGTAGAACTAAGAAAACGCAAATAGAACATTGTGTATTGTTCATGAATGAAAGAAGAGGTGAGAAAAATGGAAGACAGTCCAAGGTCAACACTTGAAGGCATACCGATATGCATTAGGAATCATACCGATGCTTTTTTGAGTATTGACTCAAATCATCATCCTTTTTCCGCCGATGAGGTATGTCCTAACTAACTATTCAATGATAGAAGGAGGGCAAATATGGAAAGAATTTTAAATTACATTGAAGAAAAAAACTATCAAGCAATCAAAGAGTATATGAACGAGATTGATATCGTTGATATCGCTGAAATCTTTGAAGAATTACCAGAAATTAAGGTTGTAAAATTATTTCGACTACTAAACAAAAACAAAGCAGCTGAGGTTTTTGCGTACCTTTCTGTTGACAAACAACAACTTATTGTAGAAGCTATTACGGACTCAGAAGTTGCAAAAATCATGGAAGAGTTGTTTATTGATGATGCGGTTGACTTTATTGAAGAGATGCCAGCAGGTGTTGTAACAAGAGTATTAAAAAATGTCAGTTCCAAAACACGCAACTTAATCAATCATTTTTTACAATACCCAGAAGATTCTGCTGGTAGTATTATGACGATTGAGTTCGTAGAACTCAAAGAAACACTCACGGTCAAGGAAGCGTTTGACTATATTCGTAAGACCGGTGAGGACAAGGAAACCATCTATACTTGTTATGTCATAAGTCCGGATCGAAAACTTTTAGGTGTAGTAGAAGTAAAACATTTATTGTTAGCTCAACCTACGGACCTAATTCGAGACATTATGAAAAAAGTGGTAGCTTACGCCCACACCACAGATGATCAAGAACACATTGCAAATGAATTTAAGCGTTATGGATTGCTTGCGATGCCTGTTGTGGATAAAGAAGAAAGACTTGTAGGTATCGTTACCATCGATGATATCGTTGATATTATTGAAGAGGAAAATACCGAAGACTTCCAAAAAATGGCTGCTTTAGCACCATCGGATGAACCATACTTAAAAACTGGAACCTTTGAACTCGCAAAGCATAGAATCGTATGGCTGCTTGTGTTGATGTTATCTGCTACCATTACTGGAGTCATAATAACAGGTTTTGAGGATGCTATATTAATAGTACCAGCACTTGTTGCATTCATCCCAATGTTAATGGATACAGGGGGAAATGCTGGAGCACAAGTTTCTACGTTAGTAATTCGTGGTTTAGCGTTACAAGAAATTGAGACAAAAAATATATTAAAAGTGCTTTGGAAAGAAATCAAGGTAAGTGTGGTTGTTGGATTTGCGTTAGCACTTGTAAACTTCATTCGTATATGGATTATGTATGATCTTTCATTGGCGATTGTTGTATCGATTACGTTGTATTTTACTGTTATTATTGCAAAGGCGGTTGGATCAATCTTGCCTTTGGTTGCAAAAATGGTGAAACTCGACCCTGCATTAATGGCTGCTCCAATCATCACCACCATTGTAGATGCATCTGCTTTGGTAATCTACTTTATGGTCGCAAGAGTTCTTTTAGGGATATAAATGTGAATTAAAGGACTAAGATTTCATTCTTGGTCTTTTTTATCAAAACTACTTTCATAAAAACGGTTGTAAAAAACTATATTTTGTGATAAAATATACTAGGTTATTATAACTTGGAGGTTAGACAAAATGGAGAACAATTACATTAATGAAGTCCTTTTAAAGCAAATTGCCGCCAGCCAAAAGATAAAGATTTCACAAATCAATGCGGTATTGGCATTGCTGAATGAAGGGGCTACGGTTCCATTTATTGCTAGATATCGTAAAGAGGTAACTGGTGGACTTGATGAAGAACAAATCCGAGCAATTCATCAAGAGTGGGACTATGGACAAAAATTAGCTCAACGTAAAGAAGACGTGATGAGATTAATTGAAGAAAAAGGTAAACTCACTGATGAAATTAAAAATGCGATTATTGTTTCAACGAAACTCGCAGAAATAGAAGACATTTATAGACCTTTCAAAGAGAAAAAGAAAACAAGAGCAACCGATGCGAAGAAAAAAGGGTTGGAACCTCTTGCAGAATACTTATTAAGTTTCCCTACGGAAGGTGATTATTTCGCAGAAGCTGCAAAATATGTCACAGCTGAAGTAACTGAGGAAATGGAAAAAGAAGGTACTGTAGTTGCAAGTGTTGAAGAAGCTATTCAAGGCGCAAAAGACATTATTGCTGAAATGGTATCAGATGAACCAAAACATAGAGCATGGATTCGTGGTAACTTTGAAAAGCATGCTAAACTAGTAACAGAAGTGAAAGATGAGTCACTTGATCCCAAAAAAGTATACGAAATGTATTATCAATACGAAGAACCAATTCGTCAATTAAAAGACCATAGAATTTTAGCAATCAATCGTGGGGAATCAGAAAAAGTATTAAAAGTTACTTTGGTTGAAGACTATGAGTTTATTATTAACTTTCTATTTCGTCAAGTTATCACAAATGATTCTAGTATTACAAAAATTCCTGTTCAAGAAGCGGTTGAAGATGGATATAAACGTCTAATTAAATCTTCGATTGAACGTGAGATTCGTTCAGAGTTAAAGGAAAAAGCTGAAAATCAAGCCATTCACATCTTTAGTGAAAACTTGAAAAACTACTTATTACAACCACCTATGAAGGGTAAAGTTGTATTAGGAGTTGACCCGGCATATCGAACTGGATGTAAACTTGCAGTTGTAGATGCAACTGGTAAAGTATTGGAAAAAGGGGTTATCTATCCTCATCAAAAATCAGTTGGTGAAGTAGTGAATCAAAATAGAATTGATGAGAGTGTTGATCGTATCATCGGTCTTATCAATCAATTCAACGTTGAAGTAGTAGCGATTGGAAATGGGACAGCAAGCCGTGAAACGGAATCTTTTATATCTGAAACATTGAAAAAGATTAATCGCGAAATATATTATCTAATCGTTAACGAAGCAGGAGCATCTGTTTACTCTGCATCTGATTTAGCAAGAGAAGAGTTTCCAGATTATGAAGTAGAAGAACGTTCAGCGGTATCCATTGCAAGAAGATTACAAGATCCACTTAGTGAATTAGTTAAAATTGATCCAAAATCAATTGGAGTTGGTCAATACCAACACGATGTGACGCAATCGAAATTAAATGACTCCTTGGACTTTGTTGTTCAAACCGTGGTGAATCAAGTTGGTGTTAACATCAACACTGCATCACCATCCTTGTTAAAATATGTCTCCGGACTAAACGCCGGAACAGCGAAGAAAATTGCTGCTTACCGTGAAGAAAAAGGGAAATTTGCATCAAGAGAAGACATCAAAGTGAAAGGTGTTGGACCAAAAGCATTGGAACAAGCAATTGGATTCTTACGTATTGTTGATGGGATTGAACCACTTGATATGACAGAAATCCATCCAGAAAGTTATGATATTGCGAAATCAATATTAAGCAAACTAGGATTTACAACAGCAGATCTTGGAACAGAAGCACTGATTGAAAAAGTAAAACAAGTCAATCGATTGGCATTACGTGAAGAGTTAAATGTTGGTGAATATACATTAAATGACATCTTAGATGCATTTATAGCTCCATTAAGAGACCCTCGTGATAAATTTGACACTCCAATATTAAGAAGTGATGTCTTAAAATTAGAGGACTTAAAACCAGGTATGGAATTACAAGGAACCGTTCGTAACGTGGTTGACTTTGGAGCATTCGTAGACTGTGGCGTGAAAGAAGATGGATTAGTTCATATTTCTAAAATGTCCAAAAAATTTATTAAACACCCATTAGACGTTGTCGGTGTAGGACAAGTTATCAAAGTATGGGTAATTGGTGTAGACCTTAAAAAAGGGCGCCTTCAATTAACAATGATGGCACCTGAGGAAAATATATAAGGTGGAGGGAAAGTATGGTTTTTGATAGAATTAAAGCAATCGTTGTTAAAGAACTAGGAATCGCAGCTGACAAAATTAAGTTAGATTCTCACCTAGTTGACGATTTAGGTGCAGATTCTTTAGACGCTGTTGAATTAGTAATGGCAGTTGAAGAAGAATTTAACATTGAAATCAGCGATGAAGCAGCTCAAAACATCCGTAAAATCAAAGACATTGTAGATTACGTAGAATCAAAAATGTAATCGATGCGATGACTCCAATCAAATGGGGTCATCTTTTTTATAAAATGGTTTGAATTTCAATGATTATTTAGTATAATAAAGAATGTAAGTACTGTTTAGTAAGGAAGTGATCTTATGGCAAAGTTAACAAGACAAGAACGTGCTCAAATGCATCGCATTGAGGAGCTTTTTTCAACATCATTTAATTTCCTGCTTCAAGCTGAAGAGAAAAACCTTGTAAAAAAGGGATTCCCAGACTTAAGTGTAACTGAGATTCATGTCATTGAATCTGTGGATAAATCCAAAACCAAAGCAATGAACGAAGTTGCAAAGCTACTACGTATTACTCCCGGATCACTTACCATATCCGCAAATCGTTTGGTATTAAAGGGGTATTTAGACAAACGAAGAGATCTTGAAGACAAACGCATGGTTTTTGTAGAAGTTACTCCAAAGGGAATGCAGGCATTAAAAGCGCACAATCGATTCCATGATAAACTCATTGAATCAATATTAAGTGAAGACCCAGCAATTGATCCGAAAGTATTTTTATCTGTACTTGAAAAAATCGATCGCTACATTACAGAAAATGAATTATAAAGGTGAAAGAAAATGAACAAACAATTTTTTATTAACAACAGAGAAAAGTATCTTAACCTAGTTGAAAGTGATGCAGTCACCATTCTTTCTTCTGGATTTACCCAATATAAAACAGCAGACCAAGAGCATGAGTTTGTTGTAAATAACAACTTTTATTACTTAACAGGTGTTGATCAAGACAATGTTACTTTGTTCCTAGCTAGAGTAGATGGAAAACGTAAAGAGTACTTATTTATCGACGAAAATGATGAAACTTTAACCAAATGGGTTGGAAGAAAATTGACAAAAGAAGAAGTAAGCGAACTAAGTGGTGTTGCTATTGACAATGTATTATACAATTCTGAATTAGACACCCAATTAAATCAAGTCTTCCAAATGTCAAGAAAATCTTGGGGAGTATTCACAAAATGCTATTTGGATTTAGAACAAAGAAATTTAAAATATTTTACTAATTTTGGATTAGAAACATCTAAATGGTTAAGGGAAAAGTTCCCAGCTATTATTATTAAAAATGCATATCAACCAATCATTTCTTTAAGAGCAATCAAAAATGATGTAGAAGTTGAACTTATCAAACAAAGCCTTGATACAACAAGACTTGGTATTGAAGCAATGTTAAAACAATCAAAGCCAGGCATTCATGAATATGAACTCAAATCACATTTTGATTTTGCATTATCAAAGGCGAACAAAAGACATTCATTTGATTTAATTGCTGCTAGCGGGATAAACGCAGTTACGCTACATTATGTGAAAAATGATGACGTATTAAAAGATGGCGACTTAATCTTATTTGATTTAGGGTGCTATACCAATCATTATGCGAGTGATATTTCTAGAACATTCCCAGTGAATGGAACATTTACAAAACGTCAAAAAGAAGTGTATGAGGCTGTTCTTCGGGTGAACAAACAGTGCATAGAATTTGTTAAAGAAGGAATCACTTGGTCTGAGTTAAACCAATATGCCAAAGGGTTGCTTGCGAAAGAATGTATTCAACTAGGGTTAATCAAAGATGAAGCATTTGTTAGTCAATATTACTATCATTCCGTATCACACTCCTTAGGATTAGATGTTCATGACCCAGCTTTGTACACGGATAAAATAATGGCAGGTGTAGTTCTAACCATAGAACCAGGTCTGTATATCGCAGAAGAGGGTATCGGAGTGCGAATTGAAGATAATATCTTAGTGACCAAAGATGGTCGAATCAATTTATCAAAAGATATAGTAAAAGAAGTAAAAGACATTGAACGCTTAATGGCGAAGTAAATCACGAATCAAAGAACCAACGAATCAATCGTTGGTTCTTTTTTTCGAAAAGAAAGAAAAGCATAATAACTAGTAATTGAACGAAATATATTAGAAAGGAGGAATCAAACAATGAAAAAAATTATCATCATAATCCTATTTTTTATGGTAGCTGGACCGAGTCATGTTTATGCCAAAGAGACAGGTCACGCAGCATTTGAAGAAATCATCTTTCCAAAGGATGCTACAACAAAATTAATCATTGACATGAGTTATCAAGAGAAACAAATCGCTCATGAGCGATTAAAAGAAAAGAAGTTTATTGGGTGGACAATCTATACGATTAATCGCAACGCAGAAGCTATTTATATTGCGGAAACCATATTCTCAAGAAGCAACACAACTAGTACTGCATATGAGTTTAATTATCTATTACGTGAAGGTGACACGATAGAAACAAGCGTGTCCGCAGATGGAAGCATTTCATCCAAAAACAAAGGGAAAATTAAAACCGTAGAAGCAGCACTAGATTTGATTATTCGGGGTCAAATTGGTAAGAAAACAACATTAACGCGAAGTGAAGAAACAAGAATCAAGGTTAATGTCGAGCCAAACACAAAACTGAGTATGAAAATCAAAGGAGAAGCAAAAGTAAGCAATGGAGTTGGAAAGTATTATTTTTTTGGAATTCGGTTCAAAAGTGGTGAATGGGAGTATATTGATGTTGTTACGAGATTTTATGAATTAAGTGAGGAACGTATTCAACCATGAAGATAAATAAAATTCATACTGCTTTTATTGTAGTACTTATGCTAACACTATGTAGCGTTGGTTACTTGCATTTCTACAATAAAAACAAGCAATATACATTTGTAACACAACCATTGTCTCATTCGATTATTTTAACAGATAGCGATTCGACATTTGAACTTATAGTATATAGTTCTAGATCAAAATCAATGTATTTTGAAAAAAAAGCTATTCAATCTATCTCCATAAAGAGTTTACAAACACAAGATGAACTTAAATTGAATTTAGATTCAATTATGTTGTTAGAAAATAAAACCTTGATTGACAAGAAACACTACTACGCCTATAGAATGAAACTTTCAACTAATCTTGTTGATAATTCCGTATTTCAACCATTGAATTATCCGAATGCAAGTTTGCAAATACAATATGTAAATGGAGAAGAGTTGATGCTACCTATAGGAGAAGCAACACTATTAAGAATCGAAAAACTAGGCGTTGTCAACCAGGTATCATCTGACATTAAAATAACAAATTTAAGAGGACTCGTTAATGTTATCAACGACCTATCAACACTAGTGGGTATTGAAATGAACATTACAACAAATTTAAGTTCAGATATTGTCATTAGACAGATCGGTCTTTTAACAGAAGAGGTTAAAATCAATTATGACTATGTTATATTTGATGAAGGATTGTCTTCATTTACTTCTCCAGCAACTGAAGTTTTTGGTGAGACATATCACATCTTTAGGGTGGGTGAAAAAGAGTTATTTGAACATCATATTGTAAACTCTGAAACCCGACTTATTCTACCACTATCATATATAGGTGAAACGAATTTCCTAAATGAAGTTGGGATATATATTGAGTATGTTCAAAATGGAGTTACGAAATACTATGTGTTTGGAACATTCTGTTTTTTTGAAACAACTCCAAATACAAGTAATTGGATCAAATATCAGTATGAACGTAATTGAAATTAAAGATTTAGTGAAGCAATACCCAAAAGTTATCGCATTAAACCATATTAGTCTCTCGATTCGGTCGGGTGAAATTGTGTTATTGGTTGGACACAACGGCAGTGGAAAATCCACGTTATTAAAATGTATTATGAACCACATCCGATATATTGGTAAAATAGAGTGTTTCGAACCTAATATAGGCTACATTCCTGAAAAAGTACTCTTACCTGATTTTATGAAAGTAGAACAGTTTTTAATAGAGATTGGGAGATTAAAATCTACAAAGGAAATCGAAATCAATCCACTCCTAGAACGATACCAACTACTTGATAAGAAAAATCACAAGATATCTTCTTTATCAAAGGGGATGAAACAAAAATTACTGATTATTCAATCTTTTATGGGAGATACAAAACTATTTCTATTTGATGAACCACTAAATGGGTTAGACGAAGCATCAAAGGAATTGTTTATGCAAGACATCCAATCTTTAAGTTCACTAAAGTGTACGATCATTATTACAACGCATTCTCCAGAACATTATCCATTTAAAGAACGCAAGCTATATCACTTTATTCAAGGAGAAGTTCATGAAGTACGTTAAATTGATGAGGTTTCATAGCTATTATATTTTCGGAAAACTTTCAAGTATCATATTTGGTGTCGTTGTCCTTATTTTTGTTTTACTATTTATCATGTCGTCTGGATCATTACAATCACAGTCATTACAAGATTTAAACCGAGTAGCGTACGCAATTGAATATAAGTCAACGATGATTCTAGCTGTAAAAATGATAGGAACACTGATGGCTTGTTATATGTTTGGATATAATTTTCTAAAAACGCAAGATACGTATTATGTGTTTTGTTTGGGAAAACATATAACAAAGAAGGATTACATCATAACGAAAATGATTACGATTTTATTTGTGTATGTTCTTTTCATTGTGATTATTGCATTTATGTATGTTTTCATTGGCTTAATTGGAACTCCATGGTTTTATATCACTTTTTCTGATGTTGTGTTTTTTCTAGCCTTTTCCATACAAGGAATCACAATTGGAATTTTGACTGCATTCCTTACCCTCTATATTAATAATCTATATGTTGGATTGATTTCATATGGTGTGTTTATCCTGAATGAAATCCTCATGGATTCCCTTACAAACGACAATCAAGTAAGCGGTATTATGAAAACAATACGTTTTGTCTTGCCTTCAATTATAACAAATGAATCACATCATTTTTTAATGTATGGTTATTTGCATGCATTATGTTTGTTAATCTTGTATTTTTTGGTTTTTACAAATAGTTATTTGAACAAAGATTTGTCAGGATAATTATTTTAGACTTGGTTTTCGATAAAATAGATGGTATAATACCTCATAGAATTGGAGGTAATCATGAAAAAGATTTTAACATTTATTTTATCACTATTGGTGATATCGTCTTTATCCTTTCAAGGAGTGTATGCTGCACAAGTTGGAGTGTACAATATATTGACAACCTTAGGAGAAGACGCAAGCAAAGAAATGCTTGTTAATTACCATAGTTCAAGAACGGGTACTGTTGTAGAATATACGACCAGTGCCGATACAAACTTTAATAATAAGATTACAGTAGAAAGCACTTGTAGAGCATTTTCGGTTGATTATGTTGTAGCAAGTGGGAAAACATATGGTTTTGATGAGAGGTATGTTTGTAACGCAAGTTTATCAAATTTAAATCCAAACTCAACCTATCGTTATCGCGTGAAAGATGGTACAACCTATTCTGCTGTTTATACGTTTAAAACTGCACCTGTATCAGGGTCAACAAACTTTATGTTTTTAACAGATCCTCAGTTTTATAGCCTAGCAACCGCCCAAGGATACAATGCTTTAATTACAGAAGGGTTAAAACAAAACCCTAACATATCATTTACGATGATTACAGGGGATATTACTGACCGCGGTGGTTTAGAAGAACAATGGGATATGTTTTTTCAAGCAGGAACAAACCTTAACCGTATGCCTTTATTAACCACTCCAGGAAATCATGAGTATTATTTTGATACTGGTCAGTACACATCGGTTGATTATTACAATGCATATTTTAATAATCCGAAAAACGGACCAGATCAATACAAAAACTCCACGTATTATGTTAAATATAATAACGCACTCTTTGTGATGATTGATGTTGTTACTGGTCAATTTAGAAACGAACAAATCGCATGGTTTTCAAATGTTGTTGAAAACAATCCAGCAAAATACATTATTGTTGGAATGCATTATGGTGGATTTGGTAGTACTTATGCCAATGTTGCCGAACAAATCTTAAATGCATGGGGTCCTGTGTTTGATAAATATCAAGTAGATTTGGTATTATCTGGACATGATCATTTCTTTGGTGTTACACCACCAGTATTTAATAAAGTTCCATCCACCACCTCAGGGTATGGGACGACTTATATCGTTGGCGGGTCAGCCGGGCCAAAGACATATCCAGTTACCGAAGCTGCTAGACCAAAATTTAATTATACTCTTGTTCAACCTAACATTGGAAGTATTGTAAGTTTGCGAGGACAAGACATCGAATTAAAATTAATCAGCAGCGATGGGGCGTTATTACAGACGTTTTTATTCCCTGCAAAACGACCAACATCTGTATTAGAGACAACTCAAGATGAATTTTTAGCAACATTAGATCTTGATCAAGATTTTGATAACAACACCGCTAAAATCACATGGGATGGAGAAATTGGTTATGGAAATGTGAAAAAGATTGAGTTAGTTAACAACTTAAATCAAGTCTCACGAGACATCATCATTTCAATGCCAATTGTGAATCAAGTTTCCTTAGGTAACATTCCATTTGGAACAAACCATTCCTATACAGTGAAAGTACACTTCTATAGTGGTGATGTAGAAGAAGTATCGTTTAATTTTAGTCAAAAACTTGGATCTGTTGAGCCAACCAATATTCGCCTAGATCAAGCATCCATGAAGCAAGACTATGCGAAAATGTTGTGGGACGAAGTTGCTGACATGAAAGAGTTGGATTACTATAAAATCTATATCAATGATGTTTATCTAGGAAACATCAATAAAAATGTCAAAGAGTATGAGTTTTCGAATCTTGTTAAAGAAATAAACTATACTGTTAGGTTAGAAGGAATTGATACATTTGGTGATGTTACATATAGCAAAACGATAACATTCCAAACCAACAACGAAAAATTCCCTTGGGGAAGTATTGGAACTGTTAACCACACTCCAAACTTCACATCGATTACTCTTAATTGGACTGCAAACTTAAATCCATTGGGATTTGGTGAGTATCTAATATATGTAAACGACGTGTTAAAAACAGCACTTTCAGAAGACGCAACAAGTTTTGTTGTGAACGAGTTATTGGAAAATACGAGTTATTCTGTACGATTTGTTGTCAAAGATAAATATGGTGATATTGTCTCTGAAAATACAACGAATGTGACAACACTACTAAGCAAAGTTCCATCAGGTAACATTCAAAGTGTTGTAGTGGAAGAATCCTCAATTAAACATAATAAAGCAACTCTTTCCTGGGATGCAAGTGGAATCTTGTCCGGTCTAGATTACTATATTGTCTATGTTAACGGAGAAGAAGTTGCACGTCCAACAAAGCAAAGTAATGCTTTCGTTCTGGATAAATTAACACCATCAACTTCGTATGAAGTTAAAATTGAGGGTATTGATCTAGATGGTGATGTTGCCTTTACACATACAGTCACTTTTGAAACAAACAACAATGGCGTCATTGTTGGAACCATTATCGGTGGGTCTGTAGTTGGAACAGGTGGTATTGCGACCGCTGTCATATTCTTATTAAAAAGACGTAAAATTGCATAAAAAAATCCCAGTTCTTTACGGAACTGGGTTTTTTGTTATTTGCTTGCTTTTTCAATCGCTTTGGTTGCTTTTTTGCATAATGCGCTAAAAGTAGTTGCATCGTTTACTGCTAAATCAGCTAACATTTTACGGTTGATTTCTGCTTTCATTAACTTTAATCCAAACATTAATTGGTTATAAGTTAAATTATTTAAACGAGCAGCTGCATTGATACGAATAATCCATAGTTTTCTGAAATCTCTTTTACGATTTTTTCTATCTCTATATGCATATTGTAATGAATGCATTACTTGTTCGTGTGCTGTGCGATATAAAGTACTCTTTGACCCGAAATACCCTTTCGCTAATTTTAATACTCTATTACGGCGTCGTCTAGCAACAACGCCACCTTTTGTGCGTGGCATAAAATAATTCCTCCTTAGTACCTATTTCAAATTTGATATGGTTTGTCTAATGCGACCCATATCAGCAGATGTAACCATCGTTGCTTTACGTAGATGTCTTTTTCTTTTTTGTGTTTTTCCAGGTGCTAAGTGACTCATTCCAGCTTGTCCGCGCTTAACTGCGCCTGTACCTGTAACTTTGAAACGCTTTTTAGAAGCGCTATGTGATTTCATTTTTGGCATAATAATTACTCCTTTATTTCTTCGATTTGTCGACTTTTGGCGTTAGTACCATAATCATACTACGTCCTTCAAGTGTTGGTTGTTGTTCAATTGTTGATACGTCATCAAGCTCTAATGCGAAACGATCAAATACAGAACGAGCGTTTGCAGCATACTCAACCATACGCCCACGAAAGCGTAATGTTGCCTTTACTTTATCTTCTTCTGATAAGAATTTTCTAGCATTACGAACTTTTGTTTCAAAATCATGCTTATCAATGTTTGGACTTAGTCGAATTTCTTTGATACTAATGATTTTTTGATTTTTCTTTGCTTCTCGAGCGCGTCGTTGTTGTTCATAGCGATATTTGCTATAATCCATATAACGACAAACAGGCGGTGTTGCATTTGGCGCAACACATACAAGGTCATAATTTTTTTGGTTTGCTAGTTTAATTGCTGTGTTAAGATCTTTAACACCTAAATTTTCACCAGTGTCAGTTATGACAACGACTTCCCTAGCATTAATTTCCTCATTAACCAAACCTTCACCTTTACGGTCAGTTAGTTTACTAATAGTGTTCACCTCCATAGTTTATTAGAAGTTAATTATCTTAGTATAAAAAGAAAAAGCAGGTCAAAGACCCACTTTAAAAAATCACATAATTAACCGTAGATAATATATTATCTTGATTGTGACATAGAACCTACCAACTTACTTGTCGATCAGGTGAGAAGTGGGACTTCTTCTTTCCACTAGATATTTAACGTGTTTATTATAACACAGTAGATTATAAAAGTCAAATTTATTTGCATATTATTTCTAGATATTTAGGTTATAGTAGTATTAATCATTATCAATCTTGCTTGATATTCTACTACCTTTTTCAAGGATAATGTGATATAATGATACATAATAAATTATGAGCAAATGAAAAGCAAAGGAGATGCCTATGAATATGCTGAAGAAAATCAAAATAGGCTTATCAATGCCAAAACAGATTATACAATTTCGTTTTGAACGAATTGGAGCTACGATTCTTTATTTTTTTGTGATGGTTTTAATCACATTAATACCTACGTTAATTGATTTAATCAAATTATCGTCTTTAGAACCAGCTACGAAAAACGAAATAAAGAATGATTTTGTGGACGCTGGTGGAGCAAATTGTAACATTCAAAATCAAACATTAAGTTGTACCCAAGCAGAACCAACAATCATTAGACTAACTGGTTTACAACCCTTTATCGTGGTGTTTGATCCATCAAACACCTATACGGTTCCCTCTAGTTCTACAGCCATCTTATTTGGTGAAAAGGGTGTATACTTCAAACAAAGTGGGATATCGTTAGACATTGTTCAGTATGAGAATCATCCTAATTTTGAAGGGATGGATTTTAACAATTCAAGCAACCGGACAGATAATACATTTTGGGATCCTTTTTTCGAAATCGTTGATTACTTTATTCAAGCCAATAAAGGAAGCATTGTTTCAGTAGGACTATTTGCAGGATTCATTTCTATTTCACTTGATCAGGCTACAACACTATTGTTTATGGCTGCACTTCTTTATATGTTAAATAGTGTGTATCGTATGAAGTTTGGAGAGTTATTCCGAATTACAACATATGCGATGACACCATATATTTTCATTCAACTAATCGCAATCTTATTAAACTTTAATATCATCGTCTATGTTGGTATGATAATGACGGGAATTTACGCCATCACAGCCGTTAGACAAATTACCAATCAATTTCAACAACCAGGAAAGGAAGATTAACATGACTTACAATTTTACGAAGGTAGAAAAAAAGTGGCAAAAATACTGGGATGAACACAAGACCTTTAAAACAACATATCAAAAAGATATGCCTAAGTATTATTCTCTTGTCATGTTTCCATATCCAAGCGGAGCAGGTCTACATGTAGGACATCCAGAAAGTTATACAGCAGCAGACATTATTGCTAGATACAAACGCATGGCAGGATTTAGTGTCATGCATCCTATGGGATGGGATGCCTTTGGACTTCCAGCAGAACAATATGCATTACAAACCGGAAAAGATCCAAGAGACTTTACAAATAAAAATATCGAAACATTTAAACGCCAATTAAAAATGCTTGGATTTTCTTATGATTGGGATCGCGAAATTTCAACCTGTGATCCAAAGTATTACAAATGGACACAATGGATTTTTACTCAACTATACAAAAAAGGGTTAGCAGAAATCAAAGACGTTGAAGTCAATTGGTGTAGCGAACTTGGAACCGTGTTAGCAAACGAAGAAGTAATCAATGTAAATGGAAAAATGGTTAGTGAACGCGGAGAGTTTCCAGTTGAGAAAAAACCAATGAGACAGTGGGTTTTAAAAATAACTCATTACGCAGAACGCTTACTCGAAGATTTAAATGATCTAGACTGGTCTGAATCACTCAAAGATATGCAACGAAATTGGATTGGAAAAAGCGTTGGTGCTAAAATTCAATTTGAAGTAAAAGATATAAATGAAAGATTTGAAGTTTTCACAACACGTGCAGATACCTTGTTTGGATCTACATATTGTGTTTTGGCCCCAGAACATGATTTGGTGTTAAAAATTACACCTGATGAGTTCAAAGAAACGGTAAGTCAATACATTGATTATGCGAAAAGCAAAAGTGATTTAGATCGTACCGAACTAAACAAAGAAAAAACTGGCGTATTCACAGGAGCATATGCAATCAATCCAGCAAATGGAAAAACGATTCCGATTTGGATTGCAGACTATGTTCTTGCTTCCTATGGAACTGGAGCCATTATGGCAGTTCCTGCACATGATGAACGAGATTATGAGTTTGCGAAGAAGTATGAATTGCCAATTGTACCCGTTTTGGATGGTGATATCACAGAGTCTGCATTTACAAAAGACGCCAAACACATAAATTCAGGTTTCATTGATGGACTAATGACCGAAGAAGCAAACGCAAAAATGATTGCTTTCCTTGAAGAAAATGGGATAGGGACATCATTTACCAACTATAAACTACGAGATTGGATTTTTAGTAGACAACGTTATTGGGGAGAACCATTCCCTGTCATTCATTATGAAGATGGAAGCATTGAGTTAGTCGATGACGAAGATTTGCCTCTTGAACTACCAATCATCGACCAAATTAAATCAAGCGGGACTGGTGAAGGACCACTTGCGAATGCGACATCATGGTTAGAAGTTGTTCGAAAAGATGGTGTCAAAGGTAGAAGAGAAACCAATACTATGCCACAATGGGCTGGTAGTTGTTGGTATTATATTGGATATATTTTAAGAGAAAATGAAGATTATTTGAAACTCTCTGATCCACAAGTTCAAGATATGGTTAATTATTGGTTGCCAGTTGACTTATACATTGGTGGAGCAGAACACGCTGTACTACATTTGCTATATGCTCGTTTTTGGCACAAAGTATTGTTTGATTGTGGAGTTGTTTCGTCCAAAGAACCATTCCAAAGATTGTTCAATCAAGGTATGATTTTAGGTGAAGACGGAGAAAAGATGTCGAAATCAAAAGGTAATGTTATTAATCCAGATGATATCGTAATTGATCACGGTTCCGACACATTACGACTTTATGAAATGTTTATGGGGCCACTTGAAGCAACAAAACCGTGGTCTACAACTGGGGTTGAAGGTTCAAGAAAGTTCTTAGAACGTGTGTACCGATTATTTACAGAAGTAATAACAATCGATGATACAAATTTAGCACTTGAAAAAGTATATCATCAAACTGTGAAAAAAGTAACAGAAGATTATGATGCGTTAAAATTCAATACTGCAATTGCACAACTGATGATTTTCACAAACGAATGTTATAAGAATCCGTCGGTTCCAAGAGCATATCTTGAAGGATTTATACAACTATTAAATCCAATCGCACCACACATCACAGAAGAAATTTGGCAAGTTGTGTTAGGGCACAAAGAATCCATTGCATATTCGAAATGGCCAATCTTTGATCTAAGCAAAACAATCGATGATCAAGTAACCGTGGTTGTTCAAATCAATGGTAAAGTTCGTGATAAGATGATAGTTCCACTCAATACAGAAGAGTCTGTAGTAAAAGAACTCGCACTATCAAGCGAAAAAGTACAACAGTATTTGATTGGTCAAACAATTAAAAAAATCGTGGTTGTACCGAATAAATTGATTAGTATCGTTATTTAGTAAAATTTCTCACCAATGGTGAGAAATTTTTTTATTACAACCGAATAATATATTAGGAGGTAGGTAATATGAGAACATTTAAAAACTTTCTAAGCATTGAAAAGAGGGTTGCAAATGATTTGATTGACGTTTGTTTCATTGGTAAACAATTTGTATGTTTTATTCCTATTGTGCCGTATGGAAACGACATTCTCACAGATCAAGATTTTTCATGGATTGTATTGTTTTCTATCGCAATTAAGTTTGCTTATTTGTACAACGATGCTGTTGTTTTAATCGTTGATTTTCTAAATGATGATGAGTTTGAACTTATAAACTATGAGTATATAATAGACTATTTTTGTGAAAACTTAATCGTAATTTATAAAAATTAGCACTAACGTATTGACAGTGCTAAAAAATATGATATAATATTTTTGGTGAAAACCGCATGTAAAATTTGATAGGAGGATGATATTCATGTTAAAACCATTGAACGATAATGTCGTTTTAGAAATTGAGCCAATTGAGAAAAAAACCGCAAGTGGCATTATTTTAACTGGGGATAGCAAGGAAAGACCTAGTTTTGCGAAAGTTTTGGCTGTAGGTGATGGCGCTTTTGTTAATGGAAAAAGAACACCAATCGGTGTAAAGGTAGGACAAACTGTAGTGTTCAAAAGATATTCCACAACTGAAGTAAAACTAGAGGGCAAAGAATATTTAGTTATCTCTGAAAAGGACATATTAGCAATAGTAGAGGAGGAATAACCAATGAGTAAAGAAATCAAATTTTCCAAAGACGCACGAGTAGCGTTACTTAAAGGTGTCGATAAACTATCCGACACTGTTAAAATCACACTCGGACCAAAAGGAAGAAATGTTGTATTAGAGAAATCATACGGTGCACCACTAATTACTAATGACGGTGTGACCATTGCTAAAGAAATTGAATTAGAAGATAAATTTGAAAATATGGGTGCCAAACTTATTTATGAAGTTGCTAATAGAACCAATGATGTGGCTGGAGACGGGACAACAACAGCAACTATACTAGCACAATCAATGATTCATAAAGGGATAGATGCTGTGGAAAAAGGGTCAAATCCAGTTCTAATTCGTGAGGGAATTGAATTAGCTGCTAAGGAAGTGGCTAAAAAATTAATAGAAAAATCGAGAAAACTTGAGACCAATGACGATATTGCAAGTGTGGCTACTATTTCATCTGGAAACAGTGAGGTTGGAGCAATCATAGCTAAGGCAATGGATCGTGTTGGAAGTGATGGAGTAATTAGTGTAGATGAATCTAAGGGATTTGACACAGAACTAGAAATTGTTGAGGGTATGCAGTATGACAAAGGGTATATTTCCCCATATATGGTCTCAGATCGAGAAAAAATGGAAGTTGTATTGGAAAATCCATTTATTATGGTAACCGACCAAAAGGTTTCAACAATCAAAGAGATCTTACCTTTATTAGAACAAATCGTTAAAGGAAACAAACCTTTGCTAATAATCGCTGATGATTTGGAAAATGAAGTCGTTAGTACACTGATTGTAAATAAACTAAGGGGTACCTTCAATGTGGTAGCTACGAAAGCTCCTGGTTTTGGAGACAATCAAAAAGAAATGTTAAACGACATTGCAATTTTGACAGGAGCGAAATTTTATTCGAAAGATCTCAACATGATGCTAAGTGACATTACATTTGATGATATGGGGTCTGCTAAAAAAGTAATTATCAATAAAGATTCTACTACCATCATTGAAGGTTCTGGAGATTCTGTTCAAATCAAAGCACGCATGCAAGAAATCAAAAATCAGTCTGCAAATGCAACAACCGAGTATGAAAAAAAGAGACTTAATGAGCGATTGGCTAAACTGACAAATGGAGTTGCAATCCTGAAAGTAGGAGCAACAACGGAAATAGAATTAAAAGAAAAGAAATTAAGAATCGAAGATGCACTAAACGCAACGAAGGCAGCAGTAGAAGAAGGAATTGTCATTGGTGGTGGTGCAGTATTAATAGAAATATATAAAGAGTTAAAACCAATTCTAAAATCGAATATTATTGATGTACAAAAAGGTATCAATGTTGTATTAGAAACATTAAGTGTACCAGTGTATCAAATTGCAGAAAATGCTGGATTCGATGGAATTGAAATTGTTGAGTTGCAAAAAAATGCAAAACAAAATATAGGATTTAATGCAAAGACCGGGGAATGGGTAGATATGTTCAAACAAGGAATTGTCGACCCGACTAAAGTTACCAAAAGTGCTATATTGAATGCAGCAAGTGTTTCATCATTATTCATCACAACTGAAGCTGCAGTGAGTGAAATCAAAGAGAAAACATCAACGCCTGCAATGCCAGAAGGTATGTACTAAATTGACAAGGGATTAGATTCATGAATCTAATCCTTTCTTTTTTCGTTGAAAGTTAGTATAATTAGACTATATTTTTTATACTAAGTGAGGTACTAATGCGTAAACTTATTTTGATAGTTCTTGGGTTAACAATGCTAATGCTAGGTGCATGTACCATTGAGGAAAATAGCGTAGAATCGATTTCGATTACTGGGGTACAAGAAGTTTGGCTAGACGAGATTATTACGTTAGAAGCAAATGTAATGCCCGCTACCGCATCTCAGGATGTAAGGTGGAGTAGTAGTGACGAATCAATTGCAATTGTGGATGCGTTTGGAAATGTGATTCCACAAAAGGTAGGAACGGTTACAATCAAAGCAACTCATTCAGTTGATTCTAGAATTGAATCAACAATTATTATTGTAGTAAAAGATCAAAGTATTCCACAAGAGATGGCTTATTATCATACAAAGATTCTATCAATTCATTCTGCTACTAGACGTATGGAACTTGAAGATGTCCCGTATCAACAATATACAGAAGATACTGTATTTCTTAAGCGAGTAGGAACAAATGTTGTACCAATGAGCAGTACAAGTTTATATATTGGACTAGATAACGTATATGTCGAAGTAGACCCACAACTTAATGTAATAACTAAAGTTATCATGGATCAAGAGATTGGATTTTCTAACATTCGAGTGGCGATTCGAAAGTCAATTGATGATATTTCACAACTTGCTACGCTATATCATGATAGTGTAGAACTATATCCAAGACAAGTGTCAACAATGAAAATATATGACGGATCGTTACAAGTTTCAATTCCAGCCAATTCAACCATTCAAATAGATTATGTTGATGGAAAAATACGAGTTCAAAATGGAAGCAATACTCTAATATCTACCGAAAAGCGAATCGTTTTAAAACAAACTGGTTCAGCTGCGACAGAAATTAGAAGCATTCGAAGAGCATTGGGAATCCCGTCTTATCAAGGAAACATTGAAATTAGTATCGTAAATGGGCGGTTACTCGTTGTTAACGACGTAAATTTAGAAAACTATTTGACAAAAGTAGTCCCAAGTGAAATGCCTTCTAGTTTTCATTCTGAGGCATTAAAGTCACAAGCAGTCGCAGCTAGAACATATGCTTATATGGATATTTTAAGAAGAACCAATGAGCAGTATGGTTTTTCAGTTGATGATAGTGTAAGTAGTCAAGTTTACAACAATCAAAATACCAATTCAAATACATCGATGGCGGTATATCAAACAGCCGGATTGATTATGATGAATCAAGGAATACCAATCCAAGCATACTACTACTCGACATCATCAGGGTTAACTGCCAGTGCTCACGAGGTATGGATTACAAATCAACCAATCGATGAGATTGAATATTTGATTGGGAAAAACTTAACCAATGATGGATCAGGCCAAGCAGTACCAGCAAATTATGAGGATGAAGCTAGTATGCTAGACTTCTTCAAACAAATTACAATGGAAACTCCAGATTTAAATGCAACCCAACACCGCTGGAAAATAGATATTACAAAAGTTCAATTAAAAAATATATTAAACACCAATCTCAAAAGTATGTATCAACAACATCCTAACTCAATTTTAACCTATGCTTATGGGGTTGGGGAGTGGAGATCAGAAACGATACCTTCGGACATTGGTGAAGTGTATGATATTTATGTTGGAAGACGAGGTACATCAGGTGTCGTGATGAGTCTTGTGATTGAAACATCAAGCGGGACCTATCAAATTTGGAATCAGTACAACATTCGATTTACGATTCGGCCGAAAGATGGTGGTTCTACCATCGTTAGATATGGCGCTAAATACTCTGATTCTATCTATACATCAACCCAAAACAATATCTCAATTTTGCCATCTGGGTTCTTCGCAATTGAAACCAGTGGAGATACTTACTCTTTTTATGGTGGAGGTAATGGACATGGAGTTGGTATGAGTCAATATGGAGCACACGGATTAGGTAGTAAAGGCTACACCTATATTCAAATTTTAGAAACCTACTATAGCAATACAGATTTGGTTGACATTAGTTATCAATACAGTAAAGTAAGCAATTTTCAATCGTGGTTTTAAAAACAGAAGCAACATTCCCTTGTTTTTGAGGTGTATTCGGTTTACAATGTAACAGTTCAGTGTTATAATATAATTGTAAATACCACAGAAGGGAGTGTTTTTATGAAAGTATCAGTCCGTGGTAAGAACAAGTTTGAGCCGACAGCTGCAATTAAGCAGTATGCAATTGAAAAATTGCAACGTCTTAACCCGTACTTTACGAAAAGCGATGAGATTGAAGCCAACGTTTTATGTAAAGTATACGAAGAGTATCATGTTGTTGAGGTGACGATTCCAGCAAAGCATGTCATCCTTCGAGTTGAAACCAAAGCACCAACGATGTATGGGGCTATCGACATCGCAGTCGATAAACTCGAATTGCAAATCACAAAACACAAAACAAAGATTAACTCTAGTATTAAGAAAAGGGAGGGTATTGCTAATTTCTTTAAAGATGAATTAGACGTGGACGCACTAGAAAAAGAAATTCTTGCGACCAACTTGGTAAAAAACAAACAAGTCGATCTATCTCCTATGACCTCAGATGAGGCAATTACACAAATGGAGGTACTTGGACATTCGTTTTATGTATTCTTAAACGAATCAAATCAAAGAGTATCAGTTGTATATCGCCGTGAAGATGGAGATTACGCAATTATTGAAACAAAATAACATAAAAATAGATGAAACGCTCCCCTTAAAAGGAGCGTTTTTATATTTAATTTTTTCGAAAATGCGAATATGTTCATTTTTGGGGTTGTCTTCCTTATTTATTTATGTTAATGTTAAGGTAGAGAATGAAGGAGGTAATATTATGTTGAAAAAAATTGGCATTGCTTTTTTAATGCTGTTTGGTTTCATTTTTGTTTCAGGATGTGTAAACCAGGAAGATTTTTCCAACATACCATCACTTACAACATTTGAAATGAAAGAACTGGTGAACTCGACTGAATCACTTCATGTTGTGAGAAAAGCACAAGAAATTTATTTTGTGATTGAGATTAAACAACCAACCAATCATACATTTGCGATAGATTCTGTTGTGATAAATAATCAAGTATATCGAGTAGGGGACAAAGAAACCCCTAGTTCAGCAGAAAGTCGAGTTGTTTTTGTAAGTGAAGATCAAACAAAATTATATGTTCCATATACGATAGGAACTCATTTTTCAGGTACAACAACGTTTGAATTAAATCGAATTTCGTATTTAGAGGATTCTTTCATAAAAGATGCTGGAATACCGAGAAAGTCAAACACCAAGTTAACGATTACGATTAAAGATCGAGGTATCACAGCAGTTAGTGGAGATGTAGTAGGAACCATTTCAGAGAGTAAAAACCATATTTATTTCAATTATCTTGAAAATGTTGATAATGCTAAAATTTCAAGAATGCAAGTTTCAACTTTGTTACAAACATATTCTCCATACAAAGAGATTAACTCAGAAACAGTTGCCCAAATACCATCCAATGTAGAATTTGGTGATCAATTGTTTATAGATATCACACTACATTATGCTGGTTTAAATCAAGTGGAAGAAAGTGTTACTCTAAAATTATTAAATTTATCGGTGCTAAATCAAAGCAAACTTGTAATCACAGAAGATTCACAATTAGTATATTACGTAGGTGATACGTATTCTTCAACAAATACGGTTGCTAAGTTTATTGATAACAACGAAAATGAATACACGGTTCATCCAGATTTAGTGACTCACAGCATGAGTAATGAAACATTCTTGTCACCACAACGCGTGTATGCCAATGTTGAATCATTTGGAAAACGTGGATATTTTTCACTGTTTGTCTATGCTCAAAAAGATATGGAGTCAGTGGTGAATACACTACGTGTTGGTGTTGATGCATTACCAAGGTTTGAGATGCCAGGTAGAAGCCCTGAGTCACAATTAAATAAGTTGATGTTTGGTTACGAAACAGTATCCATCACAAGTGATGGCAGATGGGTATTAAATCCTATCGTAGTAACCAACCATAATACACTACTTGAAAATGCTACAACAGAAGCTGTTAGAACCATCGAAAATGATATTGATGTATATGATAAGACATATACCATTCACATCAATCAAAATCTCAAATATTCAAACGGATCCTCAATTAAAGCAGTAGATTATGTATTTAGTTTCTTGCTTTTAAACTCAAAACAATTTGGATATCAATTAGATCATCAGGCAATATTGGGATATGATGGTTACCGAAACCAACAAACCACTTCAGCAGACATCTATTTTTCGGGAATCAAATTGATGGATGAGTATTCTTTTTCAATCACAGTTGATGGAAGATTTTTACCTCATTTTGATTTACTGTCGTATTTAAGAATCATTCCACTTCCATTTGAGAGTTTTGCTGGTGCTGGGTTTCATCCAGCTACCGATATCATATCAGATAGCAATGGGACAAAAATGACAGCTATTGGATATTCTAGAATAAACACGCTAAAATCAAACCCTACAAATGCAAATGTACTTTCGTTAATTGCAAGTGGTCCATATATGGTAACACAAAGAGAACAAGAATCGATTACGTTAGAAAAAAATCCGTATTTTATTGGAAACTTTGAAGGAAACATTCCATCCATCCAAACAATCGTCTATAGCAAACACTATATTCGTAGTGTCCATGGAGTGATAAGCAATGATTTGGATATTACATCGTTTATTGATTCAGCAGAACGAGCACTCCTAGCAAAAACTACAGGTGCACATTCTATTTCGTATTATCATAACAATCATACAATGTTTGCAATGAATTGTGATTTCGGACCAACATCAAACGTTAAGATTCGTTTGGCAATGGCTTATTTGCTTGAGAGACAAGGTTATATTGACCACGTATTCGATGGGAATGCAACCTATGCATCTTCTGCATATTCTCCAAGTCAATGGATGTATCAACAATCCGTAGATGAATTGATTGAATCACTTACGTTATACCAAGTAGATATTGATCAAGCAAATGCTTTGTTATCAGAAACAGAATGGATTTATGAGTCTGATGGTGTAACACTATTTGATCCAGCGAAGGCAGCGTTATTAAATGAAGACGATAATCGAGTAAACACATATTTTAGACACAATGCAAATCAAGAAGTGTTACAAATCAATGTAGCAATAGGGGTAAGCAGTTCTATAATGGATGTGTTTCACGAGTATTTTGGGATACATTTTGGAAAAGCAGGAATCAAGACAGTAAGTATACCTAATGAGTTCAACATTCTGTTAGATGAATACTATTACTCTTACCTTCGTAAACCATCTTTAGACAACCCAGTTGATCAAAGAATTTTTCATGCAACCATCATTACAACGATCGTAGGTCTTAACAATAAGTATTACCAACAGTTCCATAGCAAGTGGTATGAAACCAATGGAAACCCAATGCAAACCATTGATTCTATAGAGAATCCAGCAGTACCACTAGAAGATGGAGAACTTACGTTAGATGAGATTATTGATCAAATGATGGCTGTTCATCCTGAGGAACTTGAAGAGTATCGAGAACTATGGGTACAATTCAATCTAAGATGGAACAAAATTATACCGAGCATACCGCTATATGCGTATGAGAATACGTTTGCATATAATATAAGAGTATCTGGAATACAAGCAACCGGATTTTGGACATGGGAAGATGCGATTTGTGACATGTCGATAACAAATTAAATGAATGTATAACATAGAGAACACTTTGGCTATCAACCAAAGTGTTTTTTAATTGTTGTGAAAAACGCAATATTGCTTGAAAAAACGGGATAAAAATGGTATTATAATTAAATGAAAGGACGTGTACATAATGTTTAGAGGACTATTTGATTTAGGTTATAAAGAACTAAAACGCATATCCAAAATAGCCGATAAAGTAGATGCTTTAGCGGAAGAGTATAAAAAGTATACCGATGATGAATTAAAGAATAAAACAGTTGAGTTTAAAAAACGATTAAACCAAGGACAAACAATGGATGACATATTGATTGAGGCGTTTGCGACAGTAAGAGAAGCATCCACTCGTGTGTTAAAAATGACACCATTTAAAGTTCAAATAATGGGTGCACTTGCGATGCATGGCGGAAATATTGCCGAAATGAAAACAGGTGAAGGTAAAACCTTAACCTCAACGATGGTAGCATATTTAAATGCACTTGATGGTAAAGGTGTACACATTGTAACAGTCAATGAGTACTTAGCGGCTCGTGATGCTAGAGAAATGGGTGAATTGCACATTTGGCTAGGGTTAACCGTAGGATTAAACTTAAGAGAACTATCGCCTGAAGAAAAACGAGCAGCCTATGCTTGTGATATTACTTATTCAACAAACAACGAACTCGGCTTTGATTACTTACGTGATCATATGGTGATTTACAAAGAAGCAATGGTTCAAAAACCTTTGAACTTTGCGATTGTCGATGAAGTTGACTCAATTTTAATTGACGAAGCAAGAACGCCACTTATTATTTCTGGTGGACAAAAACGCACAGCAAATCTTTATACACAAGCAAACTCCTTTGCAAAATCATTAGTAGAAGATGATTATGAAATTGATATTAAGTACAAACACATTACGTTAACACCATCAGGTGTGTCGAAGGCTGAACGTGCTTTTGGGATTGAAAACTTATATGATGTGAAACATGTTGGATTATTACATCACATCAATCAAGCAATCAAAGCAAACTATACAATGTCAAGAGATGTTGACTATGTTGTGCAAGAAGGTAAAGTTATTATTGTTGACCCATTTACTGGTCGTTTGATGCATGGTCGTCAATTTAGTGAGGGATTGCATCAAGCTTTAGAAGCAAAAGAAAAAGTTGAGATTAAAAAAGAAACAAGAACATTAGCTACCATTACATTCCAAAATTACTTTAGAATGTACCGAAAACTTTCAGGTATGACAGGTACTGCAAAGACGGAAGAAGAAGAGTTTCGCAATATCTATAATATGTTTGTTGTGGAAATTCCAACCAATGTTCCTGTAATTCGTAAAGATGAGCCTGATTTGATGTTTAAATCAATGAAGGGAAAATATCATGCGATATCAAAAGACATCGCAGAACGACATAAAATCGGTCAACCAGTCCTTGTGGGTACTGTTTCGATTGAAACCAGTGAACTATTATCGGATATGTTAAAACGTTTGGGTATCAAACACAGTGTGTTAAATGCTAAACAACATGAACGAGAAGCAGAAATCGTTCAATTTGCTGGTCAACTTGGAGCAGTAACGATTGCAACTAACATGGCTGGTCGTGGGACAGACATAAAACTAGGACAAGGCGTTCGTGAAGTAGGTGGATTAGCAGTAATCGGTACAGAACGACATGAAGCAAGACGGATTGACAATCAGTTGCGTGGACGTTCTGGACGTCAAGGAGACCCTGGATATTCAAGATTCTACCTATCTGCTGAAGATGACTTAATGAGAAGATTTGGTAGTGATCGATTCAAAAATGCATTAAACCTTGTGGTTACTGTTGATGAAAAAGGGAATGAAGTTCCTCTAGAATCAAAAATGTTTTCTAGTTTCGTCGAAAGTGCACAAAAAAAGATTGAAGGATCAAACTTTGACCGACGTAAGAGTGTTGTTGAGTATGATGAAGTCTTACGTAAACAAAGAGAAATCATTTATAAACAACGTAATGACATTTTATTTATGGACGATATTGAACCAATCGTGACTCGTATGGTAGGATCGGTTGCGGATCGATTAGCCAATTCATTCATTCTTTCCGAAAAGAAAGAACGAATTGTAGATTCTAAGATGTTACATCATGAAATTGCAGGGAAGTATTTTGGTTTAAACGAGTTCCGTGATACTGATTTTGAAGGCAAAACATCGTTAGAAGCTTATACGATGATGTATGATAAATTTATTCAAAACTTAGAAGCAAAGAAATCAGCATTTCCTGTTGAAATCTATCGTGAGTTTTTGAAGGTAGTATTGCTTAAAGTAGTAGATACGCACTGGATGGATCACATCGATTCGATGAGTGAGTTAAGACAAAGCATCGGACTAAAATCATATGCACAAATCAATCCTTTAAGAGAATACCAAGAAATTGGGTACCAAATGTTTAATGATTTGATTTTAACAATAGAAACCGAATCAGTAAGTATCATTAACCGTGCTCAAATTCGTGACAACTTAGAACGTGAAGAGGTCGCAAAACCAATCTCGGTATCATCTGGAAAAGAAGATGATTCTAAGAAAAAAGCACCAGTCAAAGCATCTGATAAAGTTGGCCGTAATGACCCATGTCCTTGTGGTAGCGGCAAAAAATACAAACATTGTTGTGGACAATAAATAACGTAATTAACTCAAGGATATTTCTTTGAGTTAATTTTTTAAGGTGGAAATTATGGAAAATTATGAAATCCTCAAACACATCGAAGATTTTAAGAAACGATTAAATGATATCAAAACAATCATTCAGATTGAACAATTGGACCAAGATATTGCAAAATATGAAAAGCGTATGAACGATTCTGCTTTTTGGTTCGATAGCAATCTAGCAAAAGCAACAATCAAGAATTTGAATCACGCAAAAGAAAAGCGCGATACCTATCAAGAATTGTTGAATTTATTGAGCGATTTAGAGATTTTATACGATTTTCAAAAACAAGAAGATATTATCGACGAAGAAATTGACAAATCCGTTCCAAATTTGGAGCGAAAACTATCGGATTTTGAAACCGAGCTTTTATTAAGTAAAGAGTATGATGATTCTGATGCGATTGTTGAAATTCATCCAGGAGCAGGAGGGACAGAATCTCAAGACTGGGCAATGATGATCTATCGTATGTATCGTAGATTCAGCGAAGCAGAATCGTTTGATTTTGATTTAATTGATTATCAAGAAGCAGAAGAAGCTGGAATCAAAAGTGCTTCCTTTATCATCAAAGGAAAAAATGCGTACGGAAAACTCAAAGGAGAACACGGAGTTCATCGCTTGGTTCGTATTTCACCATTTGATAGCAATGCAAGAAGACACACTTCATTTGCTTCGGTCAGCGTAACCCCTGTCATTAGTAGTGATATTGAACTAGACATCAAACCAGATGATATTAAAGTCGATACATACCGTTCAAGTGGTGCAGGGGGACAAAGCGTCAATACAACGGATTCTGCGGTTCGAATTACACATATAAAGTCAGGAATCGTTGTCACTTGTCAAAACCAACGTAGTCAAATTCAAAATAGAGAAACAGCATTGCAGGTGTTAAAATCCAGATTGTACCAACTTCAACTTGAGGAACAAGAAAAAGCACTGAAATCAATGAGTGGTGAATCGCTTGAAATTGGATTTGGAAGTCAAATTCGAAGTTATACGCTACACCCTTATGCACTTGTGAAAGATCACCGAACTCAAGTTGAATCATCGAATCCACAAGCAGTTCTTGATGGAGATTTAAATGGATTTATTGATGGGTATTTAAAGTCAAAATATAATCACTAGGAGATTGCGATGAAAAAGATAAGCAAAAAACAGATGTTTGAGTTTTTATACATCAATATTGGAGTTATGTTGGTTGCTCTATCTTTTAGTCTATTCCTAGAACCAAATAACATTGTTGCTGGCGGAGTGAGCGGAATTGGGATTATATTGAGAGATTTGTTTTCGATCAATCCTGCTTTCATCATTATGGCAATCAACATATTATTGCTTGTTGTTGGACTTTTATTTTTGGGGAAAGATTTTTTTATCAAAACTGTGTATGGATCGATTATGTTTCCAGTCTACACTTGGGTGTTCTCCTTTGTTAGTTCTAGTTTTGCGAGTCAAATCAACGATATGATCATCATTACCATCTTCGCTTCCCTAATTATGGGATTAGGAATCGGCTTAGTGATGAAAAATGGTGGAACAACAGGAGGAGTTGAGGTACTTCAAACGCTCCTGTTTAAGTATGCTCACCTTCCATTTTCAACCAGCTTATTCATTATCGATGGAGCAATCGTACTAGCAGGTATGTTAGTGTTTGGGATAGAGATTGGACTCTATGCGATTATATTTATCTACTTATCCGGACTAATCATTGATAATGTGGTGTTTGGTGGATTTAACAAACGAGCTGCATACATTATAACCAATCATCCAGATGAAATAAAAATCCAAATATTTAAAATTCTGGAACGTGGTGTCACTGAAATCATGACTAAAGGCGGATATACCGGAGAATCACGTAAAATGTTACTTTGTGTACTGTCAACAAAAGAATATTACCATTTAAGAAAGATTGTACAAACGATTGATAAGAAAGCCTTTGTGTTTGTTGCTAGAACCAATGAAGTCATTGGAGAAGGCTTTACATTTGATGAAGAAACTCCACTTAAGGAGGTTGACTCATAATGGAAATTAAAGATATTAAAAAGATTAAATCTGGATATACTATTATCATTGAAGATAGCAAATACCCAGTATCTGAAGAAATACTACTAACAATGCAGCTTTATGTTGGGAAAGTTCTAACCGAAGACCAATTAGCAGAATTACTCAATAAAGAAGAGCAGTATCAGTTGTTTTCAAAAGCACTAAACTTTATCTCATACAAAGAACGAAGTGAATCAGAAGTGAAAAAGTATCTTTATCAAAAGACACAAAATTACCCATATATAATTGAGTTGGTGGAAAAACTCAAACAAATGAAGTACATCAATGATGAACAATATGTGATTCACGTTATCGAAAGCTATGCATCAAGAGGAAAAGGAAAAGCCTATATTCGTCAGAAACTAAACGAAAAGGGACTTGATAGAAGTTTGGTAGAGGAACAACTATCACAAGTTAAGGAATCCATCTTTGTTGATCAGATGCGAGTGATTGTTCAAAAAGAACTACCAAGATTACATCAATACCCAATCACAAAACAAAAGCAAGTTCTTATGCAAAAATTAACAAGAGCAGGCTACTCTAGTGGAAGTGCGTATCAAGTATTGTCTGAGTTTGAGTTTGTATCAGACCACAGAGCATTATTGGAAAAAGAATTTACAAAACTAAAGAGAAAGTATCAAAACAAGCTGACAAAGGAAGTCAAACAAAAAATGATACAAAGCTTGATGATGAAAGGATTTGATTTTCAAGAAATTTCACAACTAATGAAACTCGATGAAAATTAAACAAATTTACTTTACAAGATTTTATCTTAGTGATATAATACATGTGTAATAAATCTTCAGGGCAGGGCGAAATTCCCGACCGGCGGTAAAGTCCGCGAGCTTATTAAGCACGATTCGGTGTAACTCCGAAACCGATAGTATAGTCTAGATGGAAGAAGATCATCGGGCATTTTAGTATGCCGAGATTTTGCTTTGTTTATGCCGTCTGAAGAGTATTCATCGGCATTTTTTAATGCCTAATTGATATACTTTAGGAGGAAAAGAAAGTATGAGTATTGGAGCATTCATCCAAACATTTCAAAAAGAGATTATCACCTCTAGCATTTTTATTGTGATAAGCATTGCATTGCTTACGTTTTTAGCAATTGCACAGTCAAAAGAAAAAAGAGAACGAAAAAGCATTGTGGGTGGATTGTTGTCTGTTGTTGCGATTGTAATTGGGATTACAGTACTATTATCCATTCAAGAAAAAACAGTTATGATTGATGATCAACCAGTGATTCAAAAAATTGAGTTTTTGGAAATACTCGTTGTTGATTTCATTTTCATTGTGGTTTACACACTGATTAGTTTTATCATGTTGCGAACACACAAAACTGGTCAAACAAAACAAAAAATGACAACTAAAAAAGTTGCTTTATTAGGAGTTTTGATTGGGTTTGCGAGTGTCTTGATGTTAGCTGGTATACCAATTATGCCTGCAGCACCATATTTAAAACTTGAAATTAGTTCACTGATTATCTTCATGGTATTGATTTGGTTTGACTTTAAGTCAGCAATCATTGTATCGCTAGCAACAAACTTGATTCATGTGTTTATGCCGAGTTTGACAGCTCCCGTCATTCCATTTTTGGATGAAGGTATTAATTTTATCGCAACCATGGCGTTTTTAATACCAGCTGTATTAATCCTTAATACGAAAGAAGACGCAGAAAAACCATCCTACAAAAAAGTATGGCTTGCAACAGGAATTGGGGTTTTGTTTACAACCGTATTCATGGTCGCTTACAATGCATTCATTAACTTACCGATTATCTATCGTTTTGAAATGCCATTTATGGATGTATTATCTATCTTTGGTGTCTTTAATATTGCAAAATGGGGGACATCGTTTTTGATCATCAATTTGTTATGGCGAAAACTATATGATCTAAAGGACATTCGTAATCAAGAATAATAAAAAAAGCAACCCGAGTGGTTGCTTTTATTTTTGAAAGAATGTTTTTAAAAACTTTAGAACACCTTGTTCCTTGTTCGAATCCGTAATAACGGTTGCGTAAGGTAAGAGTTCTGGGTGAGAGTTTTTCATTGCGACTGCGATGCCAGCATAATCCAACATTTCGATATCGTTGTGTCCGTCACCAATTGCTATCGTGCGTTCTACTGGAATTTGATAGTATTTTGCAATGTGTTCGAGTCCATTTCCTTTTGTAGTGTTTGGATTAAATACTTCTACAATATTGCAATCTTCAACCGGCCAGTGTCTGATTAAGAGTTCTCCTTGATACTTTGTCAACACATAGTCTTCAAACTCTTTTGCTGCATCGTGTTCCACAAATACCAAAGCTCCGTTTGGATTTCCACGTAGTGTGTGACATAGTTGACCTTCTACCAAATTTCCACCATCAAGATGAAGATAAGGTTCAATACTAGGGGTTAGTTGATTGACAAATATATCGTCTCCAATTTCACAAAAAGCATTAATCATCCCTTTTGTGTGGTATAATATATCACATAGAGATTCTTTATTAATACGAATGTCAACTTTAGGAAAATTTGAGTCATGTGGGTTTGTTACGATTGCTCCATTGTAGTTTAACATTGGAGTTGTTAACTCAAGGATATCATAAACAAATTTAGTTGATCGGTAGGGTCTACCAGTTGCAAGCACAATAATATGTCCTTGTTTGTGTAATGATTTTATAAATTCAAATGTTTCTGGATCGTAGTCGTTAAAACTAGTCATTAACGTTCCATCTAAATCTAATGCTATTAGGTACTTCTCCATAATCGGCTCCTTTGTTACTTCATGTATATTAACACAAAATAATAAAAATGTAAAGTTGAATAGTTTGGGGTTTTGTAGTAAAATATACCTAGACACATTAGTGAAATAGAAATGAGGTGGACTTATGATAGTTGTATCAGCAATCAATGATTTTTTTTATAACTTCTTTTCTAGTTTCAATTTTCAAAGTTTTTTAACATTGCTTTTTGGAATTATGATTGGTTTTTTCATTTTTGGCGCAGTTTATGTCGTAACGATTGTTATAAGCGTTAAAAATGATGAAAAGTTTAAAATCAAGCTAAAAAGTGAAGTCGATATCGACGACGAAGAAATTGTAAAAATAGTTGAATCAATTAAGAAAACATTTCAAGCTGATTCCGTCGGGTTAAAAACAGGAGATAAGATAAAATTAATTGGCGACATGAGTTGGGAAATTATTTACCAAATCGCTGAAAAATATTATCCAACATCCGATCATCCTGTATATGAACTGACACTTGATGAATTTTTAGCACTGAATCATTATATCACAAATCGGATAGATTCTATATTAGGTAAGAAGATGTTAAAAGTCTTTCGTAATATGAGAGTTTCTAAGATGATTCGGTTTTTTGAAACTAAACGGAAAGTAGAAGAAGCGAAAATTGTAAAAGCGGCGAATAAAATGCAACTTCCAAAAGTTTGGAAAGCAACTATGGGTGTCCTAAACGCAGTTAACCCAATCTACTGGTTCCGAAAAATTGTATTAGAGACAACGTACAATTCAACGGTTAACAAAATATCGTTACTAATACTAGATATTGTGGCTGAAGAGACTCACAAGGTTTATAGTAAAAGTATATTTAATGTGGAACCTGAAATCACAAGCAGTGTAGACTCTTTCATATCTGAAAATGAAGAATTAATCGAAGACGAAGAATAAAACATTACTCGAGGTGTAGAATGGAACATATTACAAGCATAGAACAATTTAATGAGGCTAAAGAAAAATGTACAATATTTGTTTTTACTGCGAACTGGTGTCCAGATTGCACCTTTATCAAACCATTTATGCCAATGTTAGAAGCAAAATACACAGATTATCATTGGTATTATGTGAATCGTGATCATTTTCCACAAATGGGTCTTGAACTAAACATTTTTGGAATACCAAGTTTTATAGCATTTTACAATGGAACCGAAATCGGGAGATTTGTTAGTAAACTGCGCAAAAGCAAAGCAGAAATCGAACAATTTATCGATGGTTTAAAAAGGGGGGTAACAATATGAGTGACTATAAGAAGAAAAGACCGTTTTATATTGCATCCATAGAAACTGAAGGTATAGAGAAAAAAGAAGAGCAAATAATACAACCTAAACCGAAACCTATTGAAGAGAAAAAACAGCCAAAAGAATCGGTGTTCGTATCTCCTGTCTTAGGCAGAGTAAAAAATGATGTAGTGGTTCCACATGCTGCGAAGTATGGGAACAAAGGTCTTCAATATGAAAGTTTTCGTGACAAGAAAACAATGACGAAAGAAGAACTAAAGAAAAAATACGGAACCGAATATTATGAGTTTGGTGTATTCGATTCAGTACAATACAAAGAGTTATTACGAACAGGAAAAGTGACACCAAGAACACTTCCAAAAGAAGACGTAAGAAAAGAACCTGTTGTTGATATAACGCCAATTAGTTTCGAAGAACAACAAAAAATGTTTGAGGAAGCCGAACATGAATTCTTTAATCAAAGCTATAAAGAAAAGTTTGTCCAAACTCAACAAGTAACAGAAGAGGAATTTTATGATGAAGATGAAGAAATTCCTTATTATGAAGAAGAAGTTCAAATGGTTCAGCCAGTTGAAGTAAAACAACCTGCGAAAACAGTTGAACCAAAACCAATCACAACACAATCACACTTAAATAAAAAGTATCAATATCCACCACTAGCATTTTTAAGACGTGGTGAAAAAAAGATAGAAGAAGACAGCGAATGGATTAAAACAGCATCAGGCATCATTGATAGCACATTAGAAGAGTTTGAAATTAGAGGAAAAGTTGTCAATGCGATTAAAGGCCCAGCTGTAACACAATATGAGATTAAATTAGAACCAGGGGTTAATGTTAAAGTGATTGGTAAAATTGCAGATACATTCCAAATGAATTTATCAGCTACCAATATTCGTATTCAAATGCCAATTCCTGGCAAACCTTTTGTTGGAATAGAAGTTCCTAATAAGAATCCAGAAGTTGTTGCACTAGGGGATTTAATTCATAATGAAAAATATTATCGTGATGGCAACCCTCTTAATGTAGCACTCGGAATTGATATTAATGGAGATTATATCTACTCTGATATTGATAAGATGCCACATGGTCTAATTGCCGGTACAACAGGTAGTGGAAAAAGTGTTTGCATCAATTCGATGATTATAAGTATGCTATATAAATCTCATCCTGATCAACTAAAACTTTTGTTGATTGATCCTAAAATGGTTGAACTTGCTGCTTATGAAGAGATTCCTCATTTAGCTGCTCCAGTAATAAATGATCCTAAGACTGCAGCGGCGTCACTAAGATGGGCAGTTGAAGAGATGGAAAAAAGATTCCAATTATTCAAAATTAACCGAACAAGAGATATCGCAATGTATAATCAAATGGCTCTGTCTACGAAACAAAAGATTATGCCATATATTGTTATAATCATTGATGAACTTGCAGATTTGATGAGTGTGGCTGGAAATGAGGTAGAAGGTTACATTCAACGAATTACCCAAAAAGCGAGAGCTGCTGGAATTCACTTGATTGTAGCTACACAAAGACCATCTACTGATATTATAAGAGGTAGTATTAAAAACAACATTCCTGTCCGAGCAGCCTTTAAAGTTGCTTCTTATGTCGATTCAATGACTATTTTAGATCATGGTGGAGCAGAAAAACTCTTAGGAAAAGGGGATATGTTGTATAGTGATGGAATGAGTGAGCGTAGACTTCAAGGAGCATATGTATCTGACTATGAAATTACAAACATTACAAATTTCTTAAGAGACAATAACGGTCTTCATTATTTATTCCAACCAAGCGAGCTAGATCAAGCAACTGATGAACTTAGTAATGGAGAAGATTACGATGATGAGTTATTTGATACAGTGGCTCACTATGTAGTCGAGAATGCAAATGCATCGATAAACAACCTTCAAAAGTACTTTGGGATGGGATTTAATCGTGCACAAGCGATTATAACCGAGTTAGAAAAACGAGGTATTGTTTCTGAAAGTGTAAAAGGAAAGCCAAGAGAAGTATTGGTTGATATAGAAGAACTAAAAGCAAAATTATGATGGTTAGGAGGCGGTTTTCTTGAACGATGAGCTAGACAAATTAGAACCAGAAAAAGACACTACAACAGAAGAACATCCATCAGAAGAGATTGCTGAAACTATGGTAGAACCGGATGTAATAGAACCAATAGAAGATGAATCGCTTCATATAGAAATAGAATCAAACATTATAAAAAGAATTTGGCTAATGGTCATTGCAGGGCTAATTTATTTATTGATCCGGCTGTTTTCTTCCAATTCGGATGAAACATATCAATTTGTTGATTTTATAGTCATAATAACATCTGTTTTTGGATTCATTGGATTAAGCATCTATATTTATAATCATCAAGCAAACAAAGATTTAAGCAATAAGCGCTTATTTCGATCGAATAGAATACCACATCGACAAAAAAAACAGATTTATGAAATCGTGGATATTCTAACAATTGTACCAATTTGTGCAGTCATAGTTACTTTCGTGTTTGCTTTTATATTTATTTTCCCAGTAAGCGGACCATCTATGAATCCAAATGTACAACATGGTGAAAATATGTTTGCGATTGTAAGCAATGATGTGAAACGATTTGATGTTGTTGTGATACAAATTGATCCAAAGTACTATGACCATAATCAAAGAGAGCGATTCTTGAAGCGTATTATTGGTATGCCAGGAGACACTCTTGCACATAATGGTACACAATTGTTTATCAATGACCAACCAGTGGATGAACCATTCTTATTAGATGAAGATGGAAATTTAAAAGCTGACATATTTGGTGGACCATATCAAACTCCAGCGTTTCATTTTGTTCCTTCGAACTCAAACAAGGTATGTCGAACGATTATTGATGATGTTGAAGCAATATGTCCAATTGTTAACAACGTTATGATAATTCCTGAAGGTTATTATTTTGTATTAGGAGATAATAGACCAAATAGCAAAGATAGTCCTGAACTCGGTTTGATTCGAGAAGAGGATATTATTGGAATTGTGAAATACCATATTTACACAGTTTTCAATTGGAAAAAGGTAGAATAGAGGTAATAAAATGATTCAATGGTATCCCGGTCATATGGCCAAAGCCAAAAGAGAAATTGAAGAAAAATTAAAATTAGTTGATATTGTGTTTGAGTTGATTGATGCTAGAATACCTGTATCATCAAAAAACCCGATGATTGATAAAATGTTAGTCAAAAAACCTAGATTAGTATTGATGACAAAAGCAGATATGGCAGATCAAAGACAAAATCGTGCATGGAAATCATATTTTGAATCAAAAAATATTCAAGTCTTATTGATTGATTCCATTTCAAAACTAAATATTAATCACATCGTTACAGAAGCAAAAAGAGTATTATCTCAACAAATTCAAACTGATAAAAACAAAGGGTTAAAAGAACGTGCAATACGAGCAATGATAGTAGGAATTCCTAATGTTGGAAAATCAACACTAATCAATTCTCTGGTTAAAAAGAAAGTTACAACAGTTGGTGACAAACCAGGAGTGACAAAAACTCAACAATGGATTAATCTTGGCCCTGGACTTGAATTATTAGATACTCCAGGAGTTTTGTGGCCTAAATTTGATGACCCAATGATTGGTATGCACTTGGCAATAACAGGTGCTATCAAAGATAACATTTTACCAATTGATGAAGTTGTACTTTATGCTATTCGCTTTTTGATTGAAAAATATCCAAAAGCAATGCAAGAAAAATACAAGTTAGAAAATTTAAATCTAGACCCTGTCGATATTTTAACGCACATAGGTAAGGTTAGAGGAGCACTAAAACAGGGCGGAGAAGTGGACTATACAAAAGTATATGATTTAATAATCCATGATATTCGTAATAATAAAATAGCAAAAATTACATTTGATTGGTGTATCTAGCAATGATAGATAATACGGAAAATGAAAAGAGACTCTTTCACCAAGGAAAAAAACTAATCGCTGGAGTAGATGAGGTAGGTAGAGGACCTATTGCTGGCCCAGTTGTTGCAGCTTGTGTAATACTGCCACCAAACTTTTATATTGAAGGGTTAACAGATTCAAAAAAATTAACCGAAAAGGAACGAAATTATTTTTTTGAAGAAATTTATAAACATGCAATTGACATTAGGTATGAGTTTGTGGATGAAACTATTATTGATCAGATCAACATTTTAAAAGCAAGTAGATTAGCGATGGAAACAGCTATTATGGCTTGTTGCGTTAAACCAGATTATGTGTTAGTGGATGCTATGAAACTTAACATACCATATGAATATGAAAGTATTATTAAAGGTGATGAAAAAAGCATAAGCATTGCTGCTGCAAGTGTCGTTGCTAAAGTAATACGTGATCGATATATGAAGGACTTAGCAGTTCAGTATCCAGAATATCAACTAGATAAAAATAAAGGATATCCAACGAAAGCTCATAAGCAAGCAATAAAAGAACATGGTATACGAGATATTCATAGAAAAACATTTTCACCCATAAAAGACCACATTATGGAACAAATGACCTTGAAACTATAGGAGAGGAGTGTGAACTATGCTGAGAAAAGTTATGGAATACTTAAGAAAACAAGAACAAATTCCAGTGATAGATTTCACACTAGATATTTGTTCTGGGTCAATGTACTATTCTTACCTAAAAGAAGAAAGAAACCTAAGCACTGATAAAATTGAAGCCCTGAGAGACAGGCTTGGAGTTGATCATCTTGATGAGGATGAACGCAAAGAATACAGGGAAGAAATAAATGAGTTTATCAAAAAATTTATAGAACTAGATTTTGGATTTGATGAGTTTAAAGAACGCATCGAATACTTGTTTGATTACGAAAAACAAATGCTACTAGAAGAAACGCTGGTAATCGATTATCTTATCGCTGTCTTATGGGGAAAATCTGTATTTGGTGTAGATAGAAAGTATGAAGATCTTTTAGAAATTCTTGGTTCTTTAAAGAAATTAATGAACCCATTTCAAGAAATATGTTATTTAGACTGTTTGCTAACCTTTGAGTATTATCACGATCCTGACAAAGCATTAGATGTTTTAGAGGTTCTAAGACAAAAGACAGAAACGATTGAAGACAATCGACTGTCTACGATTTACTATTCCATGGGATTAAAATATTACAACTTAAAAAAACTACTTCTAAGCGATTACTATCTAGAGAAATCGCTAGAGATGTATCGGAAAATGGATAATGTAAAAGGAATTCTAAAAGCAAAAAACTCATTGGTATCGGTTTATCTAGTTCTAAAGAAATATAACACTGCAGTGAATATGTGTGAGTCAAATGTTAAATTGGCAAAACTTATTAATAATCGTTTAGAACTCCGCATTGCTTATACTTCGTTATTTAACTGTTATCATAAACTGAACGAAAAAAATAAAGCAATCCAAACATATAAAGATGCGAAAAGCTATATATTTAATAATAATGATGCATTTGCAACCACAGGCATGTTTTCAACCTGGATAACAGGTATGGACTACTTTGATATGGAGAATGAAATCACCGAAATAACCCAATACATAAAACAAAATGTTCCAGAGTATGAGAAAAACTCATTACTTAATGCAATTATAGGATATTATGAAATTGAAGATGTCAATAAGAAAATAGATTACCTAGAAAATCAATTTCTGCCTATCATTCATTCAAAAGAACCGCACGGTTGGGACAAATTTGCTTATAGCAAGTTAATCAAATATTATACTGTAAAAGGAAAGTACAAAAAAGCAGCTCAATACTCAGCTATTTTACTTGAATTATCAGTTGAAAACTATTCATAGTGTAATAAAATTAAAATATGCTTTCTAAAGCATATTTTTTTTATACCCATTCAACACAAAAAGTTGAAACGTTTTACAACCATTATGTGTTAAAATAAAGTATAAAAATTAATAAAAAGGAGAAAGAGCATGAAAAAATTACTCGTTTTTTTGGTACTGCTTATAACTGGTTTTCTTGTAACTTTTAGTCAAAAAGTTGATGTTACAATTACAGAATACGTACCACCAATTGTTATTCCATGGGGAAAATAGGCGATATAGTATAGTTAAATTAAGATAAATATGAAAGGAGAAAACTAATGAAAAAGATTATTTTGAAGAACAGTGGAACCAAAAATACAAACAAGGAATTAGTAATTAAGTTCAGCAGTGAAACAACAGTAAACCCAGTAGTATTACCATTCTAATTAATAAGGAGAAAGAATTATGAAAAAGATTAATTTAAAAACAAACGGAAACAAAAACACAAACAATGAATTAGTAATTAAGTTCAGCAGTGAAACAACAGTAAACCCAGTAGTATTACCATTCTAATTAATAAGGAGAAAGAATTATGAAAAAGATTAATTTAAAAACAAACGGAAACAAAAACACAAACAATGAATTAGTAATTAAGTTCAGCAGTGAAACAACAGTAAACCCAGTAGTATTACCATTCTAATTAATAAGGAGATAGAAATATGAAAAAAATATTAATCGTGTTAGCATTCGTAGCAGCAGTAGCTTTAGTAGCAATCAATCCAACAGTAGTAAGATCATTAACAGAATATGTACCACCAATCGTGATCCCTTGGTAAGAAAGAATAAAATAGGAGAAAGAAATATGAAAAAAATATTAATCGTGTTAGCATTCGTAGCAGCAGTAGCTTTAGTAGCAATCAATCCAACAGTAGTAAGATCATTAACGGAATATGTACCACCAATCGTGATCCCTTGGTAAGAAAGAATAAAATAGGAGAAAG
>DAOSEC010000002.1:54076-102071 GCA_035362935.1 Bacilli bacterium
TCGTAGCAGCAGTAGCTTTAGTAGCAATCAATCCAACAGTAGTAAGATCATTAACAGAATATGTACCACCAATCGTGATCCCTTGGTAAGAAAGAATAAAATAGGAGAAGGAAATATGAAAAAGATTAATTTAAAGAATAATGGAAACAAAAACACAAACAATGAACTAGTAATCAAATTTAGCAGCGAAACAACTGTAAACCCTGTAGTATTACCATTTTAATTTCAACTTGTTATTTATCAAAGAACATTGATTACAATATACATCAATCATCAAGAATGGAGATGGTATGAATGAGAAATACCAATGATTGGAGCATAATAGAAAAATACAACAAACAAGATGGTGATTTTTTCTATTTTGTGAATTATAGAGGAAAAGATAAAAAGAAGTTTTCTAATGACAAAAGATACATTATGAAGACGTTAAGCAACCAAAAGGATTTTGAACGTCGATCCAGAATGTTACGAGAAATTTCTAATCTTCGATCTCTCAATAATCCTGGTATTGCAAAAGTGTTTGATACCAATGTAGAGTTATTTGAAGATGTTTCAAATAAACTATTTTTTGTCACGGAGTTTATAGAAGGATCTAGTTTAAAGGATTTAATTAAAGATCATAATATCTCATTTGATGATAAAATAAAAAGTTTCATTCAACTCATTAACATTATGAGCTATTGTCATGAAAATGGTGTATATCATCAACATTTATTACCAAATAACATTATATGTCGAAATGATATAGTTACTGATTTGGTTTTAATTGATTATGGACTTTCTTTTAACATTACAACAAATGAAGGTATGCCAAGAGTGTTGAAAAACATAGATCAACAATTTTTAAGTTTACCAGAACTAGGTAAGTATCAAAATTTCCAAAAACATGATCCTAGATCAGACATAACTCTTTGTTGTGGTATTTTGTTTTATATGCTTACTGAGCTGAACCCACTATATTTACTAGATCACTATCTACTTAAACCTCATCAAAGGGCATCAAGTAGAGTCAAGTTAAAAGAAGTTTCAGGAACTCACTTTGATAAATTAAACCGCATTTTTGATATTGCATTTAACATCGACATAGATAAAAGATTTCAATCTTTTCAAGCGTTATTAATAGAATTACAAGATGATCATTATGATGTTGAAACAGATATGGATGATCATATAATGGATGCTATGTATGATAAAGATAATAGTATAGTTAAGTTTGAAACATCAAACAATAATGCATCAATTTCTATTCTGGTTGAACTCTCAACTAATATTGATAGGATTATGAGGTATGTAGCAAGGAAACTGCGTGGATATATTACAGTTCATCTATGTGATCGAACACTTGACTATCCAAACTATAGTCTTCATCATACATATGAGTTTAGTAGCATCGACCATTTTTTAGATACAACGTCTGTAGTAGTAAATACAATGTTGGAAAAGAGTGAAATTATTTTGTATATCAACGATCCAATCAGCAGAAAGGAAATTGCTCGTATGCCGATTGCTGATTGTAAGCAATATTTCAAAACAGCTACACTGAAATTAAAACGACACTTTGATAAAAGATTACTTCATCATTATAATATAAGCGAAGCATTTGCATGACAATCTCTTTTCATTTGTAAGAAGCATCTATTTAACATAAGTTAGATAGATGCTTTTTATTGTTTTACTATGGTGTAAGTGCTATAATGAGAACGAAAGCAAAAGCAAAACCGAACAAGCATAAACTAACTTGTGATATAATACAAAAAACAAGACATAAACCATTATTAGTTGTAAATGGTGAAATGTACAAATTTTCGCAACAAATAAAGGTAAAAAACACTTGCAAGCAATTTTCTATAGTGTTATAATCTAATTCGCGAATAAAGGAGCTGATATCGTGGCTACTAAACTAGTTATCGTTGAGTCACCAGCAAAATCAAAAACAATTGAAAACTATCTCGGAAAAGACTATACTGTGTTGTCAAGTGTTGGACACATTAGAGATTTGGTAGTAAAAGGTCGAGGTGGATTTGGTGTCGATATAGAAAATAATTTTAAACCAGAATATAGAGTGCTGTCGGACAAAGCCGATATTGTAAAAAAACTAAAAAAAGCTGCTGATGAAGCAGAACATATCTTTTTAGCAACTGACCCTGACCGCGAAGGAGAAGCAATCAGTTGGCATTTATCAGAAGTTTTGAATCAACCCAAAGATAAGGTATCAAGAATTGTATTTAATGAGATTACGAAAAATGCCATTTTGTATGCGATATTAAATGATAGAGGTATTGATCAAGATTTGGTATATTCTCAAGAATCTAGAAGAATATTAGATAGAATCATCGGTTTTCGACTAAGTTCTTTAATGCAACAAAAAATTGGATCTAAGTCAGCAGGACGAGTTCAGTCAGTTGCATTAAAGTTGATTGTTGATCGAGAAAAAGAAATAGAATCATTTATTAAAGAAGAATACTGGGAAATTATTGCTGAAGTCGTTAAGAAAGGTTTAGCACTAAAGGCTAAATTTTATGGTGATCTTGACGGTAAAATCAAACTATCGAATCAAAGAGAAACCGATGATATTATAAAGCAATTACATAAGAATCCGTATATAGTTAAAGATATTATTGTCAAAAATAGAAATAAGGCTTCAAAACCACCATTTATCACTTCAACATTACAACAAGAAGCAAGCGGGAAATTCAATTATAATTCAAGAAGAACCATGATGATTGCTCAAAGGCTTTATGAAGGAATAGACCTAGAAAACGAACGTATCGGTTTGATTACTTATATGAGAACAGATTCTATTCGTTTATCAAATGAGTTTATCACAGCAGCAAAAGATCACATCACAAAAAAATATGGTGAAAAATACTACAAAGGTGTTAAAAAAAGTTCAGCTAAAGGTCAAAATGTACAAGACGCGCACGAAGCAATTAGACCTACTAGTCTAAAATACACCCCAGACTCGATTAAAAAATATTTAAATGCAGAAGAATTTAAAATTTATTCCTTAATATATAATAGAGCACTCGCCTCATTGATGAGTGATGCTATCGTAGAAGATACAAAAATTGAAATTCACAATGGTGTATTTATTTTCTATTTGGATGGTGAGTTGGTAAAGTTTGACGGATATTTAAAAATTTATGAAGAGTTTGACATTGATGAGCATGAAGAAAATAAGAGTTTACCGGAGTTTCAAATTGGGGAACAACTGCACTTAGAAACACTCACTCCAATTCAAAAGTTTACTTCCCCACCAAGTCGATATTCAGAAGCTAGATTAATTCGTAAAATGGAAGAACTTGGAATTGGTCGTCCATCTACTTATGCAATGACAATGGATACACTTAGAATCCGTAGTTATGTTACGATGGATAAAAAGACATTTGTTCCAACCGAACAAGGCAGAATTACTATTGAGCAATTAGAACAATTCTTTCATGAAATCATTAATGTTAAATATACAGCCAATATGGAAACCATACTGGATGACATTAGTGAAGGTAAACGTGTGTGGTATGAAGAACTGCGTACATTTTATGATAAGTTTGCTCCACTGATTGAACATGCTAGGGACAATATGGTAAAGATCTATCCAAAACCGACAGATGAATTTTGTCCTACTTGTGGGCTGCCACTACTGATAAGACGCGGTCCATTCGGAGAATTTACAGCTTGCAGCGGATATCCAAAGTGCAAGTTTATTAAAAAGGCACCAAAAAAGGAAGATATCAAAACAGGTGTAACATGTCCTATATGCAACGAAGGTGAAATTGTTGAACGCATTGCGAATCGTGGAAGATCAAAGGGAAAACTATTCTATGCATGTAATCGATATCCAAAATGTAAAACAACATTCTCTGGAATTCCAAACGGAACCTCATGTGAAACATGTGGAGCGGTTATGGTATCAGTTGAGGATCAATCTATTTGTTCAAATGAGAAATGTAAAACAAGAAAAAAGGAACAAATCAAGCAAGAAAAGTAAACGCCGAAACAACACGTATATTAAATATCAAAAAAACAACTAAATATTGTTGACAACAACTTTAGCCAGTGTTATAATAATAAGCGGAAATGAGAGAGCGCTCTCTTTCCCTGAATTCATTGTTAGAAATATTCAGTACACCTTACAAACTGATTAGCCCCCCCTAATTGGTTTATAATAAGGAGAAGAAAAGAACCCTTTGAAGTAAAATCAATGGGTTCTTTTCTTATTGTTATTTATCTTCTTCAGTATCTTCATCTTTTTTTGTTTCGCTTAGAATTGACCCAAATGCAGAGCGCTTAAGTGGATCTTTTTCGATAGGGATAAGCGAGTCATCTTCTTCGGAATAAAAATCTTCTGTATCCGTTGGTTTTGCAAATGGATTGGATTCATCTTTTTTTGGAGTTGGTATTATCGGCTTTTCAAAGGGGTCAGAGGTTGCGGAACCTCTAATTTTTTTACCTTCCTTAGGTAGTGGTGGAATTTGCTCAAGCGGAACTTTTTTTGTAAAAGGATTGCTTTCTTTTGACTTAGGTTCTGGTGTAATTTGGTCAACTGGAATTTGATCTAAAATTGTCATCTTTTTCGCTGTCGCAATGACGGAACCAATTTCTTTTAACATTTGGTTTGTTTCTTTGGTTGGTGATGCATAAATTACATTGACATCGCTCGCACTTAAACCAAAACTCTTTGCTAAAAAGAAAGTATTAATTGGTTTATTGGTACAAATTTCCACATAAAATTGTTTTTTTACATTGCCAGATAAAATGACAATACCTACTATTGAAAGGATTGCACCTACACCTAGTCCAATATAGCCATAGAGAATATCTTGCACAGGTATCATTGTGGTAAAACTAAGGACTGCTCCGAATGCTGCAATCAATAATCCAATGACTAAAAGCCATGTTCCTATATTTTTTCGCTTTAGATTAACAGTCCTACCAAAACCACTTCGAATTGCACCTACATCGTGAATCGGGATTTCATATGTAGTTGTCGATGATTCTTTCGATGTTTTTGATTTACCTATGAAAATTAGTCTTTCATTGGTAATTCCAATGATTCCTTCTCCAGAAGAATCACTTAGATTAATGCAATTGTAGATTTTAACATACTTTTCACCAGGAATAGGTAGAATATAATTATCTAGATTTTGAACTATATCTTTTTTTGACATCGAAAACACCTCGTTTCTTCAAAATAATTATAGCAGTATTTTCAAGTGTAGTCAAATATAGTTTATATATTTCAAATTGTCATGGGGAGTTACTAAAAATAATGAGTGAGATATAAATGAAATATAGTTGGAATTTAAGTAAAAAATTGGTATAATAATTATAGTTAAAAAAGGAATGAACAAGAGGTTAGTATGGGTTTTTTTGATATATTTAAAAACAAAGATAAGAGAAAAGCAGCTGATAAATATCGAATAGGAATGGAGAAAACAAGAAATACTTTCTTTTCCAAACTGAAAGCAATATTGTCTGGTCACAATCAGATAACAGATGAACTATTCGATGAATTAGAAGAAATCTTCATTATGGCGGATATTGGCGTTGATACGGTTGTCAAGTTTATCGATGAACTAAAGGAAGATGATAGAGTCAATGGAATGACTTCTGCTCTTGAATTACAACCAATCATCATTGATAAAATGTTTGAACTCTACTTAAAAAATGAAATTGTAGACTCTAATTTACGGATCAATAAGAACGGATTAACCGTTGTGCTATTTGTTGGCGTCAATGGTTCCGGGAAAACAACAACAATTGCGAAAGTTGCGAACAAACTAAAAAAAGAAGGGAAGAAAGTGTTGCTTGTAGCTGGAGATACCTTTCGTGCAGCGGCAGTAGATCAATTGGAAATATGGGCATCACGAGTTGGTGTTGATATAGTTACAAAAGAGTCTGGAAGTGATCCTGCAAGTGTCGTGTATGATGCGTTAGAACAAGCAAAAGCAGGAAAGTACGATATTTTGTTGTGTGATACTGCAGGTCGATTACAAACAAAAGTGAATTTGATGAAAGAGTTAGAGAAAATAAAAAAAATCATTTCAAGAGAAGTTGAAGGAGCTCCTCAAGACACGCTACTTGTAGTAGATGCAACAACGGGTCAAAATGGACTATCTCAAGCAAAAGCGTTTATCGAAGCAACTGAGGTAAGTGGAGTTGTGCTAACAAAACTAGATGGTACTGCAAAAGGGGGTATTGTTCTAGCGATACGAGATCAGTTCGGGATACCGATTAAGTTTGTAGGTCTTGGTGAAAAATTAGATGACTTAGAATACTTTGATGTAGAAAAATATATCTACGGGTTGTTTGCTGAAATGGTGGATGAATAATATGAACGAAATGTATGGGAAAAAAGTTCACCTAACTCAATTATATGATTTCTATGGGAACCTACTTACTAAACGTCAACAGGAAATATTTGAAATGTATCATATGAATGATTTTTCTCTAGCAGAAATTGCATCTTCGTTAGACATTAGTCGCAATGCAGTGTTTGATACATTAAAAAAAGTAGAAGCAAGTTTGGACGATTATGAAGAAAAACTTAAGTTATCACACTTATATCAAATTAGGATGAGGTTGCTAAATGACTTAAAAGAACATACCGATCAATTTGGATTGGATCTTATCGAACAACTAGAAGGAATGGAGTAGTAACTATGCCGTTTGAAAGTTTATCAGAGCGATTACAAATGTCAATTCGCCGCATTACAGGACGAGGGAAGTTAAATGAGACCGATATTGACGAAATGATGAAAGAAGTCAGACTATCACTATTAGAGGCTGACGTAAACTATAAAGTAGTAAAAAATTTCACAAATGAAGTTAAACAAAAAGCCATTGGCGATAAAATCATGAAATCTTTGACTCCTGGTGAGCAAGTTGTAAAAGTCGTTCATGAAGAATTAAAAGCCTTAATGGGAACTGAAGCAGAAGAAATAAAGTTTAAACCAGTTGGGACTACTGTAATTTTAGTTGCTGGGTTACAAGGTAGTGGAAAAACAACACATTGTGGCAAATTAGCTAATTTTATACGCAAAACCTATCAAAAGAAATCATTAATGATTGCGGCCGATATCTATCGTCCCGCTGCGATTACTCAATTAGTAACGCTTGGAAAACAATTAGATGTGGATGTGTTTGAGTTAGGAACTCAAGTGAGCCCAGTAGAGATAGTGAAAAAAGGACTCGTGTACGGAAAAGAAAAAGGATACGATGTCATTATCATTGATACAGCTGGTCGATTACATATTGATGATCAATTAATGCATGAACTAGAAGAGATAAAAAAGCAAGCAAAACCAGATGAAATATTACTAACAGTTGATGCGATGACCGGTCAAGACGCAGTCAATATTGCACAAACCTTTCATACAAGATTATCAATAACAGGATGCTTGTTGACAAAACTTGATAGTGATTCTCGGGGTGGAGCAGCATTGTCCATTCGATACTTAACAGGAATACCAATCAAGTTTATTGGATTAGGTGAGAAATTAGATCAAATTGAAGTGTTTCACCCTGAGAGAATGGCTAGCCGTATCCTAGGTATGGGTGATGTACTAACCTTGATTGAGAAAGCAACGCAAAATATAGATGAAGATGAAGCCTTAAAAATGACAGAACGCTTACAAAAAGGATTGTTTAATTACAATGACTTTTTAAAACAACTTAATATGATACGAAAAATAGGATCATTAAAAGGTATTCTTGGCATGTTGCCTGGTGTTGGAAGTCAGATCAAAAATTTGGATTTAGATGACAAACAGTTTAATTACATTGAAGCAATTATATCATCTATGACAGAAAAAGAACGAAAGAATCCTGAGCTGATTGCGAAAAGCACTTCAAGAAAAGAAAGAATATCCAAAGGGTCGGGTCGATCATATCAAGAAGTAAATCAGTTAACAAAGCGATTTGACGACATGAAAACACAATTAAAGGCATTTACAGGGATGGATGAAAAACAAATGAACGCTCTAAAGAGTGGTAGACCAAGTGCAAACATGATGCCAGCTAAGAAAGTAAAAAAGGGAAAAGGTAAAAATAGAGGTAACTTCCGTTTTTAGTATTTTTAATCTCAAAAAGTGAGGTGAGATGATGAACCATTGTTATGAACTGATTCGAAAACTATTGTTACTAGATGAACAAAATGTAGCAAAACAAGAGGAGTCATTGGGTGAATTTCACGATGATTTAGAAACGATTGATAGATCAATTCAGAATTTTACGATGAACTATCAACAAATGATGTCTATGCTTGAGAGTAAACACATGCTAAATCAAGAAAATTTATCAAAAGAGTTAGATGACTGGAAACAAAAGTTTATTGAAGAGCGCTATCAATTGCAAGGGAATCATCAACTTCAAAAGAAGGAGCACGAAAATCGCATCTTTCATAGTAAAACTAAATCAATGGAACAAGTCTTATCACAAGCAAAAAGCGAATATGACAGTAAAATCATTGCATTAACCATAGAAAAGACAAAACTATATCAAACGCTGGAAGAAAAGATTGCTAATTGGGCAAAAGAAAAAGAAACCTCAATCAGTAAAGTGCAACACGAAATACGAGAGCTAAATAAGAAAAAAGTCAAAGATTTAGAAGCACTCTCAGTAGCACAAGATAGAGTAGAAGTAGCAGACACTAAGAAGTTAAAAGGAACTGAGCTAGAAGAAGCTAGAGCTAAGCGAAGAGTATATCACAGATCAAAAACAGAAGAAATCGAACGTATATTTAATATTAATAAATTCTATGCTGAAAAGATTATTGAAAAGGAAGCGATAATCTCAAAAATTGAAACAGAACTTAAAATGACTCCTGATATATGGATGGCAGAAGCAAAGATAAAAGAAACCCAAATCGAGAATGAAATCAAAATAATTGAAAACAAAAAAAATGATTTTTTGGAAAAAGAGGAAGTTAAACTTCAGTATCTTGAAAAAAAAGAAAGAGATGCGGTTTTATTTGAAGAAGAGGAAACAATTGAATCTTTAAAAGAAACTAAAATTAAGGAAGAGTTCGTTAATCAGGAAATTAATTATCGTAGAAAAGTGGATCGAAACAATGAAATTGTGGAAGCAGCAAAACACTTAAATGAGTATCATATAGAAACCATTGAAAGTTCACAAGTTTTCCTCGATACATTGATTTCTTCCTCTCATAAAATGATGAGAGAACTTATGGGTTTTGAATCAAAGCGATTGTTTATGCAAGTTGAACTATTAACAGATTTGCTAAACCAACACTTAGTCTACCTAACTTCTATGATTACGAAAGAAGTGGAATCGCTTGGCGAAGATTTTAAGCGTCACAAAGAGTATTTGGATTTTGATGCAAAAACATATTCAGCTAAGTATCATATTATCGCGGGTAAATTAATAAAAGAAAGTTCGTTCATTGTTCAACAATTAAAAAAACAGATAGTAGCTGCAAATGATGCGATACAAGAAATTATGAATCAACTAATGAAGCAGTTTGATGAGATGAAGGAGAAATCAACCAATACGAAATCTGACTATTATCAAAGCATGATCAAAACAAAAGAACATCATCACAAAGTACTTTTGTTGTTTCGAAGAAACTATATTTATAAGCTAGAAGAACACTTTGCTCTTCAAAAGGTGCTTACATTTAAAGAAGAGTCAAAACCAAACAATCGAATTGTATCTATTCATCAAGAAAAAGAGAAGTTGTTTGATGCGCAAGATCAAGCATTAGAATCAGAATTGAGTCAAATTGATATAAGAACACAAGATATGATAACTCAAATTTCAATTTTGTTTGAAAAAAACATGCAACAACTTTCAAAAGACCTTGATAAGAAACAAAAACGATTACAAGATTACTTGGATGGATTTGACCTAATGGTAGACAGACAAAAGAAAATCTTGTTAATACAACTAGAAGACCAAAAGAAAACGGATATATCGAAAATTTAAAAAAAGCAGCTTAGCTGCTTTTTGTCATTTTTTTTAAGGCTTCTTTTACAATGTCTTGAGTGGTGGCGTTGGGTTGATTGATTTGTTTTAAGGCTGTTTTGATTTCAGCAGTATTGAATCCTAAGGCTTTCAATGCTTGTTGAGCGTCTATAAACCGGTGATCCGCCATAAGATCAAGTTCAAAGTTAAGCTTACCTTTTAAATCAAGGATAATTTGTTGACTAGATTTTTGTCCTATCCCAGGGAATTTTTGAAAATATTTTACATTACTATCCTCGATCGCTTGGATTGTATTCTTTACTGAATCGGTTGCTAAAATAGCTAACGCACCTTTTGGTCCAAGACCTTTGACACTTATTAACTTTAAGAACATGTCTTTTTCTTCACGACTAATAAACCCATAGAGTTCATTGACATCTTCTCGAATGTGTTGATAAATATAGACAGTCACTGATGACTGAAGCGTAAAATTAAAGGGATTTGGTGTTTTAATAAAGTAACCAATATCGTGAGTTTCTAATACAATATGACTACCTTTGATTTCAGTGATAATACCTTTGATATAATGATACATTAAATCACGTCCTTACAGTAAAAATTATATCACAAAAGCACTTGTTTTGCTAGATAGAAAAGTAGGTAATTTGTGGTATTTCAAGACTGCTTATGGTATAATAAATAAAAAGAATTATGTACAAAGTAGGTGCATGTTATGAATGATGAAAAGTTATTATATGCGAATAAAATAGAAGGTGATGATGCAGAACTCGCTCTTAGGCCTTCAAAATTGTCAGAGTATGTTGGGCAACTTGAAGTAAAAGAGATGCTTAATGTTTTCATAAGTGCTGCTAAAATGAGATCAGAATCTCTAGATCACGTTTTGCTTTATGGACCTCCAGGACTTGGAAAAACTACCTTAGCTTACATTATTTCCAACGAAATGGGAGGAAATATTAGAGTAACAACTGGACCATCGATAAATCGAATTGGGGACTTAGCTGCGATATTGTCGTCGCTTAATCCTGGCGATGTATTGTTTATTGATGAAATTCATCGCATTCCAAAAATAGTAGAAGAGCTACTTTATGCGGCGATGGAAGACTTCGTGTTAGACATTGTGATCGGGAAAGACTCAACCGCATCTACTTTGCGTATTGATTTACCACCTTTTACACTGGTTGGAGCTACCACACGCTGGGGAGATTTAACCGCTCCGATGAGAGATCGATTTGGAATTGTCCATCAATTGGAGTTTTATACCAAAGAAGAATTGATGCAAATTATAAAACGCACATCACAAATATTTAACTTCCCTATTACAGAAGATGCTTCAATGGAACTTGCTAGAAGATCAAGAGGAACCCCTCGGATTGCCAACCGATTGTTTCGACGAATTCGTGATTTTGCACAATTTGAAAAACAATCTGAGATTAATTATACCATTACTAAGTATGCACTAGATAAACTTGATATTGATGAACTAGGTTTAAACATTACCGATCGTAAATATTTACTTGGAATTATCGAGCGATATCAAGGTGGGCCAGTTGGGTTAGAAGCACTCGCAGCCACTATTTCTGAAGAGATTACAACACTTGAGGATGTCAATGAACCGTACCTTTTAAAGGAAGGATTTATCGTTCGCACACCTCGAGGTAGAAAAGTAACTGAGAAAACATATGAACATTTAAAGATTAGGACACACCGTTTATTATGAGAGTAGAAGAGTTTGACTTCATATTACCAGAGCACTTGATTGCTCAAACACCATTATCAAATCGAACAGCTTCAAGATTGTTAGTACTTGATAAGAAAACTGGAGCGATAGAACACAAACATTTTTATGATATTATTGATTATTTAAACCCTGGAGACCATCTTGTATTAAATGATACGAAAGTAATGCCATCACGAGTCATAGGCCAAAAACAAGATACAAATGCTGTTATCGAGTTGTTGTTATTAAAAGATTTAGGATTGGATACTTGGGAAGCGCTAGCAAAACCTGCGAAACGGGTTAAGGTAGGCACAACTATCTCCTTTGGGGATGGGTTGTTAATCGCAACATGTGTTAGGGTAGAAGATGAAGGTATACGAATATTTCAAATGAAATACCAAGGTATCTTTTTAGAAATTCTAGACCGCCTTGGAGAAATGCCGCTACCTCCATATATTCATGAAAAATTAAGTGACCAAGATCGCTATCAAACTGTATATGCAGCTAGCGTTGGTAGTGCAGCAGCCCCTACTGCTGGACTTCATTTTACAAAAGAATTCCTGAAAGCAATTGAACTAAAAGGAATCAAAATTCACTATGTCACATTGCATGTTGGATTAGGTACGTTTCGAGCAGTGAGTGTAAATGATGTTGAAAAACACCAAATGCATAAAGAAAGTTATCACATGTCAAAAGAAACAGCGGATGCTTTAAACACCGCCAAGAAGAATGGTCAACGTATCATTTGTGTTGGAACAACGTCGACAAGAACATTAGAAAGCATTTACCAAAAGTTTCAATCGTTTCATGAAGATGCAAGTGAAACAGGTATTTTTATTTATCCAGGATATCAGTTTTTAGCAACAGATGCCCTAATTACTAATTTTCATTTACCAAAATCAACATTGATTATGTTAGTAAGTGCATTAGCAAGTAGAGAGCACATATTAAAAGCATATCACGAAGCAATCAAAGAACAATATCGATTCTTCTCATTTGGAGATGCAATGTTTATCAAATAGAAAGCAAAGGGTTGACATATGCAAATGAAACTATTAAAAATAGTAAATCAATTTGGATTTATACTAGAGTTTTTACTATTATTTTTATTCACTTTATTTTTTGATGTTTTACTCATGGCCCGATTTGATATTACGATTGAGCCAAGATACATCATTATCATGCTTGCTAGTGCGGCTATTTTGATTTCAGTACTGGTATTCATTAAGCAAAAAAAGTGGAGATTTGGTCTATATATGGCCTATATCGCACTTCAACTAGGTATGTTTATTGCTGATTCATGCTTGTATTTTTTTAAGACAGACTTGATATCGCTTGCTATGTTATTAGAAATTGGAAACGCATTAACGATAGGATTACGATATAACATCTTTGTAACATTTCCGTTTATGATGTGGGTACTCATGTTTGTATTTGCAATTTTAGTTGGATTTGCATTGTATTATCTAACATTCAAGGTTGAAAAAACTCATACTTGGACCAGTTATCGTTATCTATTTATCATTGTTTCTGCTACATTACTTGCTCTGAGTGGCAGTTTTGTATTAGATACTGATAAAACATTATACAAAGCACCAGAAGACAAAAAGGCGTTTTTTCAAACATTTGGATTATCGACGTATCACCAAAGAGACTTAGTCGCTATTTTAGAGCGTATTTTTATATATCCATTTGAAAAACCAGGGTATATAAAAGAAATTGATGAACGTTGGAGTGACCCAACGACAATAACAACCGATCAAACCGGGTTATTTCAAGGTAAGAATGTTATTATGATTATGTGTGAAACATGTGAAATGTATGCATTTGATGAAGACCTTACACCTAACTTTTATCGATTGTTAAACAATAGTTTTCATTTTACGAATACATACTCAGCCGCCAAGCTAAATTATACGTATGATGCAGAGTTTAAATCAATGGTTTCGCAGATGTACTTTAAGACAGATAATTATATGTATACACTATCTAACAATACATTTTCTACTGCTTTACCATATGTACTAAAGGAGAATGGCTATACTACGAATGCATTTCACAATTATATGAGACAGTTCTTCAATAGAGATAACATATATCAAGGATTGGGATTTGAGCGATACTATGCTGCTGATGAGATGACATTTTCTCAACATGATTATTGGGCACTCGATTCAGAAATGTTTGAACAAATGGCAGACGAAATGGCTCCAGTACAAGATAAACCATTTTACAGCTTTGTAATAACGCTGACAGCACATGGTCCACACTACATTGAACGAAATGAATTGGCCGAGTATTATGCTGAGATTAACAATCATCCAGAGCATGCAAACAAAGAAATCTCATTTAAAACATTGATGGCTGCTCAGATGGATTTGGATAAAGGATTGGGCTACTTGTTAACTCACTTAGAAGAAAATCAACTAATGGATGATACCGTCATTGTATTATTTAGCGATCACAAGAATTACTCAAGTTTTGATATGACATTAAAATACAAAGAAACATCCTCAAATCCACACGATATCAATAAAATTCCGTATTTGATTTTTTCAAATGGGATGGATAAAGTGTCGATTACGAAGTATACTTCTCATTATGATATGACACCAACGATATTTGATTTGTTGGGAATTCCATATTATCAAGAATACTATTATGGAGAATCAATTTTTAGCAATAATCCTCAAAGACCAATTATCTTTAACTATACGAGCTGGATGAATTCGTCGATGATTGTTTTGGAAAATAAGATTGTGTGGTATGATGAGCTTATTATTAGTGATCCGGATCAGTATTTAAGTAAAATGAATGATTTTATTTATCAAGAAATCATTTTGAGTGAAACAATATTGTTAACAAATTACTTAAAAGATATTACTGCATATAAGATTGAATAAAAAAGGTTAAGAGATTGATCAATATCTCTTAACCTTTTTTTGTGTTATTCAAATGCATTCATTCGTATCAATAAGTCGTTTTTATATTTAAAGGATTCAAATTGACGAATGAGGGATAGGTAATCAACAGGTGTTTGTTCCTGATAGTAATAGATTTTTTTTGTTGGTGCTGAAACCATGTATCCATCAAAAAACAAGTCAAGATTTCTTGGGTTATAGATGAAAGTTGATTGATCACTTAATGCATCAATTCCAAACTTGTATGTTGGATATGTCCCAAATAAATTGACCATGGTAGGATACACATCAATGGTTCCTCTTACAAGACTGATTTCTTGTGCTGGTAAGATTGATGGAGCGTGAATGATGAAAGGTACTTTACCCATTTCTTTTCTATACTCAAATTCAGGCAACTGATTAGACTGTAATCTACCACCTGCTTTTAGAATAGAAGTCAGCTCAGGTTTGAATAAGCTTGAGGTGTGATCACCATAAAAAGCAAATACTGTATTATCATAGAGCCCTACAGATTTCATTTTTTCTATGAAGTTTCCGATTGCATTGTCTAAATACCTTACAGAGTGTAGATAACGTCGTGCAATACCATCCACTCCAGCAAAATCATAGGTAGGAATGTGTTCATTTGCTAAAAACGGAGAATGAACTGAAATGGTAATTGGAAATGCAAAAAATTTATTGGTATAAGAACTCATTATATCAGCAGATTCTAATAAAAATTCATCATCAGGAATCCAAGTATTTAAGTAGTACGATGGATTAAAGTCATCAATATCGTAATGAGAATCAAATCCAAACGTAACCAAATGCGATGTGTTTCTCGCATAAAATTCTCCAATGTTTCCATGAAGTGAGAATGTGTCATATCCAATTGACTTTAATTTTTTTGGTAAGGAATCATAGTTTTCGCCTGAATTTTCGAATACAGCGAAATTTTGTCCCATTGGATAAAGCCCTGTCATCGCAGAAAACTCTGCATCGGAGGTGTTTCCAATACCTGCTGTTGCGAAAAACTCGCTAAAATAAACAGATTCTTGTACAAGACGATTTAAATTTGGTGTCACTTCAATACCATTAATCGATAAACCAATTACAAAGTTATTAATTGCTTCCATCTGAATGATAACTAAATTCATTCCATCTGCCAAATTGGTATATTCGTTGTGTGTTTCATCATGATTAGTGAGTACGTATTGAGATAGAAACGATTCAATCGTTTCCTCTTCGGTCCCATTTGTTAGAGTCTTTGCAGGAATTCCAAACAATGTTCGTAAACCATCGCTAACATAATAGTTGAAAGTTCCTACACTTTGGGAAGCATGTTGAGGATTTCCAGATAAATAATAAACATTGTTCTTGTTGGTTGTTTGATATATAAGTGTGGTTGTAGCCATTAGGATAATCGAGAGTGTTATAACCATGCTTGATAAATGTTTTGCTTTAAACAGGTTTGATAAAAAATCTGATTGATCATCGGTTTTTTTGTGAATGAAATAAAAAAATGTTAAAAGAATAAAGTATGGAGCAAGATAAACAAGTTGGTTGAATCTAATTGTGATTCCAATTGCATACACAGCATAATCAATGATGAATTTAAACAAGGTTGGATTTTTAAATGAAACCAAATGCGAGTATGCAAAGAAGGTGCTAAATATCGAAGAAAATACAGAAATTGCGGTTGCGACTAACGAAAAAACAAATGTAAAGGTCAGTAAAAACTGCATTTTTCGTTTTGTTGATCGGAACAATATCATAGATATTCCGAATATAAGGAGTAGTGTTGCTAAATTCCCAATCAACCCATTCACTCCTTGGAAAAATGGAATGACAAAGTAGTCTAAATTATCATTAAAGACTCCACTTGTAAGTAAAAAGGAGTTTATGATATTTAGTAGGAGGTAGCAACCGACAAATAAACTAAATTTGTGTTGTGTTAATAATCTCATCTTGAATTTATCCTTTCTTGTTGACATATTATATCATTTTTTGATAAACTTTTAAAGTCACATATAAAAAGAATTTGAATGTTGTTTTTTATCGTTTTGTGGTATAATTTTTACAAGAGGAGAGTTAGTATGAACAAGAAGAAATATTATGCTATGAACAAACCATATTATACAAGAAAACGTTGGAATTTATTGTTTAAATTAGTAGCCTTAATCGCAAGACTGTTTTTTGTTAAGAAACATGAACTTCGCTTTCAAGAAGAAATAGATTTTTCGACACCAAGCATTTACATCGGAAATCATGCAACAACAGCTACTCCTTCTGCAATACATCTATACTTTCCAGGGAAAAAACGACCATGGGTTGTTGGGGATATGTGCTCGCTAAAGACAATCCCAAAATATGCAAAGGAAGAGTTTTGGACAAACTACAAACCAAAGTGGTTGTTTCAAAAGGTTTTGCCTGTATTGGTAGCACCAATCGGGTACATGATTATGCGTGGAGCTGAAGCAATCCCGGTGTATCGTGATGGTCGAATGATTGTAACAATTAAAAAAACAGTGCAATCTCTTGAAGATGGGGTTAACGTGTATATTTTTCCTGAGTATGATCAACCATATTCGGAATACCACAACGACTTTGAAGATGGATTTGTCAATGTAGCTAGTGTTTATTATCGTAAGACCAAGAAAAAACTTAAATTTTATCCACTTTACAATTGCTTTGATAAGCGAATCATGAGTTTTGGTGTACCAATTGAGTTTAATCCAGATAATTCACTAGAAGAAGAGCGTAAACGAATTACAACATATCTAAAAGAAAATGTTACAAAATTAGCAAGAGAAATTGGTCCACATAAAGTCATTTCTTACCGATATAAAGGTAATAAAAGATAAAAATCTAGGGAGATCCCTAGATTTTTATTATTCGCCTATTGGTTTGATGCGTTTGATTAAATAAATAAACGGTGTATCGAGTGCTGCTACCAATAACTTAATTAAGTATGTAGATAAGAAAATACTAAAAATAATACTTGAATCCATCACACCAACAAACGCGATTGTAACAAAGATTGATGTATCTATTAACTGACTGATCATTGTTGAACCATTGTTTCGGATCCACAAGAATTTATCATTTGGTAAGCGTTGTTTAATCTTGTTAAATATGTAAACATCTAGTAACTGACTTACGATGTAAGCAACTAAACTTCCAATTACAACACGAATAAATACAATTGAGAACACTGCTTCTAAATGTGGTTGTGCCCAATCAGAGCTGTGTGGATGGAATAGTAGTGCTCCTTGCATTACTAGTGTAGATGCGATTAAGGCAAAAAATCCTAGTAATACAGCTTTGTTTGCATCTTTTTTTCCATATTTTTCAGACAATGCATCGGTAACTAGAAACAAAGTACCATACATGATATTACCAAGCGTTGCTACCATCGTAAAAAGCTCCACAGTTTTAATTACTTGAAGATTTGCGATGAAAGTCCCAAGAGCCATCCAAGCAAACAAACCAGTACGACCGAACAACTTATAAATCGATAAAACCAATCCAAAATTTAATAAAGCGAATAATATCCATATAATTTCATTTGGCATAAACATCCCTACCTTTAACATGGGGTATTATACCAAAAACATTGAAAAAATGGAAGAAAATTGTTATAATAACCAAAGAGGTATGATTATGGTAATCCAATATGAACTATTAAAAACATGTAAACAAACCAAAGCAAGACTAGGGAAAATAACGACTCCGCACTCCACATTTGATACACCTGTCTTTATGCCAGTAGGTACTCAAGGTACCGTAAAGACATTGACCAAGGAAGACCTAGAAAATATGAACACGGGTATTATTTTGTCAAACACGTATCATTTATGGAATCAACCGGGACACAAAATCGTGGAAGAAGCTGGCGGACTTCATAAATTTATGAATTGGGATCGCTCTATACTAACAGATTCAGGAGGATTTCAAGTCTTTTCATTGGCTAACATTCGCGACATCAAAGAAGAAGGTGTCTATTTCAAACACCATAAAAGTGGGGCAAAACTTTTTTTATCGCCTGAACTCGCAATCGAAATTCAAAACAGTTTAGGTAGTGACATTATGATGAGCTTTGATGAGTGCCCTCCATATCCATCCACTTACGATTATATGAAAAAATCGGTAGATCGTACCATTCGCTGGGCAAAACGCGGAAAAGATGCGCACAAATTTCCTGATAAACAAGGGCTATTTGGCATTGTACAAGGTGGAGAATATCACGATTTAAGAAAGTATTGTGCAGAAGAGTTGGTTGCAATGAATTTTGATGGCTACTCTATTGGCGGACTTAGTGTAGGAGAACCAAAAGAAATCCAAAATCAAGTATTGGAATATACAGTTCCGCTGCTTCCAGATGATAAACCTAGATATCTAATGGGTGTTGGTTCCCCTGGAGCAATCTTGGATGCGGTTGAACGTGGAGTGGATATGTTTGATTGTGTACTACCGACAAGAATTGCTAGACACGGCACAGCTATGACTACTACAGGAAGAGTGATCATTAAAAACAAAGAATATGAACGTGACTTTAGCCCACTAGATAGTGGATGTGATTGTTATACATGTAAAAATTATACAAAAAGCTATTTGCGACACTTAATCAAAGCAGATGAAATGCTTGGTCAGAAATTGTTGTCTATCCATAACATTAAGTTTTTGCTTAATTTAATGGAAAACATACGACAAGCAATCAAAGAAGATCGTTTCTTAGAGTATAAGAAGTATGTGTATGAGACATATGGTTTAGATAAATCAGATAAGGATTTTTAAAAGATGAAACGAATTGTTCAATTATTATTAATGTCAATGATTGGTGTACTCATTGGATGTGGACCAACATACATTGGGTATCAAGATGAAATCATCATTTCAATACCACAAGAATGGGTTGAACATATGCCATATGAGGCAAACGTGATACCAAAGTTTGTCTATCAATTTGAAGGAATTAGAAACGTTGCATCTTATTCAAAAGAACATATGATAATTCTTACTAAAAATGATGATTTTAAAGTGAGTGATGACGTTGAACGTATGTTAGATCAATTTGTTCAGAATTCTTTAGTGACCAAACGAAACGAGCAGGCAGCTGAACAAAATGTTGCAAGATTAGGCGGTCAAGAGTTTGTGATTGCAGAACCTTCTTATGAGTACTGGCATATTTTGTTTCTTGAAGATGGTACTCGTGTGTCCATGGAATATCGTATGTTTACTAGTGGCGGGAAAACATATTATGGGTGGACCTATGCAAGTGGTATTACGATTCGTATGGAGCTTCCAATCATGGTTAGAGAAGAAACCATTAACAATCAAACAAAAAAAGTATTCTATTTGCTTGCCCTACCAAATGAAGTCAAATATGAGTTAAGTAACAACATAAGTACAAAACGTTTATTGAGCAATCAAGATTATGTTACGAACCAAAGTTGGTACACATTCTCATATCCAGAACACATTGAAGTAGCATCGACAAAAGAAGAAAAAATTGAGTATGTAAAAGAGTGGTATGATACGTATTGTTTTGGTAGAATAGAAGATAATCAATATGTAATTACTTATTTGGGCTATGATTTCCGCGTGAATTTTGATGCTACAAAGTATCATAAGAGCTTAAATGAGACCTTAGATGCCTTTGAACTAATATTTATAGGAAAAAGCAGTTAAATAACACAAAACAATTGCTTTTCAAAAAAAGGTATTTATTTATTTTGTACAATATGATAAAATAAGAATAGTGATATAGAATTTCTTTGGGAGGAATGAATATGTACGACTACAGTCAAGAAAATATGTTCAATGAAAAACCAGTCTTAAAAGTAATTGGTGTCGGTGGAGGCGGAGGAAACGCGGTTAACCGAATGATCGAAAATGATGTGCAAGGTGTTGATTTTGTTGTAATTAATACAGATGCGCAAGTTTTGCGTTTATCCAAAGCAGAAACAAGACTGCAAATTGGTCGTGCTCTTACCAAAGGATTAGGGGCAGGGGCAAACCCTGAAATCGGAAGACGTGCCGCAGAAGAATCAGAAGATGATATTATGGAACTGTTAAAAGGTACTGATATGGTCTTTATAACTGCTGGTATGGGCGGAGGAACAGGAACTGGTGCAGCACCAGTCATCGCAAAGCTTTCAAAAGAAATGGGAATTTTAACCGTTGGTATCGTAACCAAACCATTTAGTTTTGAAGGAAAGAACCGTATGCGTCAAGCTGTTGCGGGGATTGATGAGTTAAGACCATATGTTGATACACTGATTATTGTTCCAAATGATAAGTTATTAACCATAACAGATAAACAAACTTCATTGCTTGAGGCGTTTAGAGAAGCAGACAATGTCTTAAGACGTGGTGTTCAAGGGATTGCTGAAATCATTGCGATTCCAGGATTAATCAATGTAGACTTTGCGGATGTCCGTAATGTATTGTTAAACCGAGGGACTGCATTGATGGGTATCGGAATTGCAAATGGTCCAAACCGTGCCGTTGAAGCCGCAAGACAAGCAATTCGTAGTCCATTACTTGAAATTGATATCAATGGAGCAACCGATGCTATCGTTCAAGTTACTTCTGATGTTGATGTTACAATGAATGAAATCGTTGATGTCATCAATGAGATTCGAAATGCATCATCAACAGAAATTGATATTATTTATGGTACTGGATTCAATATGGATCTTCAAGGAGAACTCATTGTTACAGTAATCGCAACAGGTTTTGATAAGACAATGGAAGAACGAGAAGCAGCAGAACCAGTTGAAGAAGTATTAGCGGGTCCATTTGCGAAAAACGTAAAAGAAGAGGCAGAAGATACACATATCCCTCAACCAAAACACGATCATCCAAGTGAAATCAAAAAAGAACGTCAAAAAGGAGAATCTGTGTTGCCGACTTGGTTACAAAACCGATTCAAATAGGACAACGCTGTGGTAGGACTAATTATCGCATATTCTGTTGTGGCAGTTTTTAATGGATTGTTTGCAGCATATGCAATCTATAGCAGCAAACATCCACCACTCCAAGAAACAAAGGCAAACCAAGATCATCACATTAAAGTGATGAAAGAACTAGGGACTGCGTTTGGTATCATTTCAGCTGGAGGTATCTTGGCAATTTCAACTCTAGTCATGGTTCCTGACATTGGTAGAGTCATGAGCCTAGGGGTACTTATTGTATTTATACTATCTGGCGGGATAAAATTGACAACATCAATGAAAAAATTAATTCGATAAAAAATCCAAGGTTACCTTGGATTTTTTTAATATTGTTACCTTGGATTTTTTTAATATGTGGTTGATTTAAAATTTTGATGTGTTATAATGATTTTGTTTGTCTAAGGAGGATATTATGAAAAACAACATCATTGCAACCGAATTTTCCTTAATTGAAAAAGGAAATACATTTGTTGGAGAAAAACGAAACTATCAATTTTCATTGATTAAGTACCAAATTGGAAATGTTACTACACCAGCTTTGCAATTTGTATTCAATCACACTATTGAACAAAATGAAATCAAACAACTTGTAAAGGCGCACAAAGGAGGAATGCATTTTTTATCTTTTGAATTTCCGAAAGATACGATTGTTGTGTTCTTACCAATTAAATTTGGTATGAAAGATGAGAAGTACATTCAAAAATGTACAGACATTTTGAACAAAGCACTGGATTCGTTTGATATGTTAGGATTAAAACAATATCAAGAATGTTTTGTGTGTCAAGATAATCGTGAGTTAGACCCAAAAGAGATGAGAGTACTAGGAGATTCCTATGTTCCAATTCATAGTTCATGTATGAAGAATTTGGTTGAAACAGCTAAAGCTGAAATTGTCGCAGAAGAAGCACAAGTTGGAAATCTTCCATTATCGATCGTGCTAGCATTAATTGGTGCTGTGATTGGTACCGTACCTGCAATCGTGGTATTACTAACCACTTCAACGTTTTATGCAATCTTATATGCGTTGATTCCACTTGCATCATTTTTCGGGTATAAACTTGGGAAAGCACCAAAGAAATCTTATATGACACTAATCATTGTATTGGCGAGCATTGCCTTAGCACTTGGTTCTACTTACTTCATATGGAACTTGATGGCATTAGCAGAAGAAGTTACTATGGAGTTTGTTTACAATACACCAGAACTATTCGCTAGTTTTATGAGTGATATGGTAACGTCGTTTATCTTTGTTGGTATTGGTATATTTATTTCTTGGAAATACATTTCAAAAACAACGACACAAACAAAAAAGGCAATCGAAAGATTTGAGAACAAATAACACTGAAAGCATAGCTAATAATGGCTATGCTTTTTGCTTGAAGATATGATAAAAACAATTTATTTTTACTATGTAAAATGATATAATATGATAGTTAAAGGAGATGGTTTGATGAACGGTTGGAAAGAGTTTTTTGCTTATGAGAAAGAACAAGACTATTACCAAAACATTCTTCGTTTTCTAAACAAACGTAGTCAAGAAGCTATTATATATCCAAAGCCAGAAGATGTGTTAAATGCATATAAGTTAACCCCTCCCGAGAAATTAAAAGTTGTTATATTAGGACAAGATCCATATCATAATCCTATGGAAGCACATGGTTTGGCATTTTCTGTGCCAAAGGGTGTAAAGTTACCACCTTCCCTAAAAAATATTTTTATTGAACTCGAAAAAGATTTAGGGATAAAACAAAGTGAAGTAGGAGATTTGACTAAGTGGGCAACCGAAGGTGTCATGTTACTCAATACGATTCTTACCGTAGAACAAAACCAACCACTAAGTCACAAAGACATTGGTTGGAATGTGTTAACTGATCATACCATATCTTGGATTAATGAACATCTCCATCACATTGTTTTTATACTTTGGGGGAATCAAGCCAGAAGTAAGAAGCAACTAATCACAAACCCAACTCACTACATAATTGAAGGGGTACATCCATCACCCCTATCTGCACATCGTGGTTTTTTTGGAAGCAAACCATTTTCACAAACAAATGCATATTTAAAACAACATCAAATAAAAGAAATTGATTGGAAGGTATCTTAACATGAAACAAAATACAACAAGAAAAATTGCCTTTGGTGCCTTAATGATTGCACTTGGAATATACTTAAAAGTTATTTTAAAAGTCGAAACTGGGAATTGGCGTGTTGCAATATATGAGATTCCTATACTACTCGCTAGTCTTTACTTAGGACCATTATGGGGGTTAGCTACCGGTATTGGTGTTGACTTAATCTATAGTTATCAAAGCGGATTTGCTTTTTCTCTACTAATGCACATTTCAACTGCTATGTGGGGTGCAGCAGGAATTTTTATACGCAATCGCAATCACCATTTCAGATTAAAACTCTGGATTGTGGTCGCAGTTTTCATGGTATTAGCAACAGCCATTAACACCTTACAACTATATTTATGGGGAATTAACATTTATGCAGATTTATTCTTCCGAATTAGTGTAATGGTAATTAAAATACCTCTTGTTGCTTATGTTGCTGATTTGGTTTGGGCTCGTGTCATCAAACCGCGAATGATGGAGTCTGAAGCACAACAGTGAAAATGGTTGAACGTTTTCATTGTTAATCAGTGGAAAAAATGCTTCAATCATTGTATAATAAACATATAGAAGGTAGGACAATAAATATGAAAAAGAATCTAGTAATGTTAACAATTTTGGATGGTTGGGGATTAAGTTCATCCACTGTGGGCAACGCCATACGAATGGCAAACACACCAAATTATGATTATTTGGAAAAAAGATTTCCTTATACAACCTTAGGAGCTAGTGGAGAGGATGTTGGTTTGCCAGAAGGTCAAATGGGAAATAGTGAAGTAGGACATTTAAACATCGGAGCAGGAAGAGTCGTGTATCAATCATTGACACGAGTGAATATCTCTGTTAAGAAAAAAGAGTTAGACAAGATGCCAGCAATTCATCAAGCGTTTGATAATGCGTTAAAGCGTAATAAGAAACTACATATTATGGGATTACTCTCTGATGGTGGAGTACATTCACATATTGATCATATTCTTTACTTATTAGAACAAGCAGATGCATATGGTATTAAACAAGTATATGTTCATGCGTTTTTAGATGGGCGAGATGTTGGACCACAAACTGCGAAAGTGTACTTTAAACAACTTCAAAGTAAAGTGGATGAATTAAAGAGCGTGAAAATTGGTGTTGTTAGTGGTCGTTATTATGCGATGGACCGCGATAAGAACTATAATAGAACACAATTGGCATATGACGCACTTGTCTATAACAAGGCACCAAAGAAAGATTTGTTTGTTGGGATTGAAGAATCTTATAAAGAAGGCACCATAGATGAATTTGTTAAGCCATATGTCGTGACGCTTGGTTCTCAAATTGAAGAAGGAGATTCCGTCATATTTGCTAATTTTAGACCAGATAGAGCCATTCAAATTAGTGTCGCATTGACAAACTTGAATGAAACACCGATTGTAGGTGGAACAAAATTTGAAGATTTAACCTATGTATGTATGATGCTATATAGTGATAAAGTAAAAGGACTTGTGAATTATGATTTACAAGAACTAGATCAAATGTATGGTGATATTATATCAGATGCTGGATTGACACAACTAAGAATCGCCGAAACAGAAAAATATGCACATGTTACTTATTTCTTAGATGGTGGGGTGGACAAAGAAATTCCAAATGCAGATCGCATTATGGTACCATCCCCAAAAGTAGCTACGTATGATATGCAACCTGAAATGAGTGCGATTGCAGTTACGGATAAAGTGGTGGAAGCAATTCTATCGGAAAAATACGATACCATCATTTTAAATTATGCAAACTGCGATATGGTGGGACATACTACAGTGGTTCCAGCAGTGGTAAAAGCTGTTGAAACCGTGGATGCTTGTTTAGGGCGTGTTTATGAAGCGGTCACGAAAGTAGGAGGAACCTTACTTGTAACAGCAGATCATGGAAATGCTGAAAAATTAGTAGATGAAACAGGAGCACCATTTTCTGCACATACCAATAACCCAGTCCCATTTATTATCAATCGACATGATGTTGAATTGCGTGAAGGAGGAATTTTAGGAGATATCGCTCCGACAATGTTACAACTACTCAATGTAAGTCAACCTGCACAAATGACTGGAAAAAGCATTATAAAGAGAATGAAATAATGACAAAAAAACATATCTTTCTCGTATTTACATTTGTATTTCTAACCTCGATTGTTTGGTCATTGTTGCTAGCAGGAATTGAGTTTTTAACAGGGTTTGGATCAACATTTTTATTGATGCTGATTGCAGTCTATATTGGGAATTACTTAATTAAAAACTTAGAATACTATAAAATGTCTCATAAAATCATTGCAGCATCCATTGCATTCTTAGCGTTTTGGATGAATGTCATTGCAGTTACCTTTTTATCAATTATGACAAACCTAGACGTGTCTATCACTCAAGCATTGATTTATACCTTCTCAATTGATGGTTTTCTTGTTTCGGTAGGTAGATTACAACTCTTTGATTATTTGATTATGGTGGTAATGCCAATCATTACCTATCAGTATTTAAATCGTAGATCTGCATTTTAATTATGAAATCATTTACACATAGAAACTATATAAAAATATCATGAAATGTGGTATACTAATTTAGGAAATAAAAAAATAGAAAAAGGAGAAAAAATTATGCCATTTATTATCGATGTCTATGCACGCGAAATTTTAGATTCTCGCGGGAACCCAACAATTGAAGTTGAAGTTTACACAGAAAGTGGAGCGTTTGGGCGCGCTTTAGTGCCATCTGGTGCATCAACTGGTGAACATGAAGCTGTTGAATTGCGTGATGGAGACAAATCACGTTACTTAGGAAAAGGTGTTTTAAAAGCCGTTGAAAATGTAAACGAAATTATTGCACCTGCAGTGGTTGGTATGGATGTTACACAACAAGTTGCAATTGACCGTTTGATGATTGAACTTGATGGAACACCAAACAAAGGAAAATTAGGAGCGAATGCTATTTTAGGTGTATCTATGGCAGTTGCTAGAGCAGCAGCTGATTACGTAGGATTGCCATTATACTTATATTTAGGTGGATTCAACGCGAAAGAATTACCAACACCTATGATGAACATCATCAATGGTGGATCACATGCGGATAACAACGTGGACTTCCAAGAATTTATGATTATGCCGGTTGGAGCTCCATCATTTAGAGAAGCATTGAGATGGGGTGCAGAAGTATTCCATGCATTAAAGAAAGTATTATCAAGCAAAGGTTTAAATACAGCGGTTGGTGATGAAGGTGGATTTGCTCCAAATCTAGAATCAAACGAAGCAGCTATTTTAGCAATTCTTGAAGCAATTGAAAAAGCAGGATATGTTCCAGGAAAAGATATTTGTTTAGCAATGGATGTGGCTGCTAGTGAATTCTATGATAAGAAAACTAAGAAATATGTTTTAGATGGAGAAGGCGGAAAAGTATTAGACAGCAAAGAAATGGTTCATTTCTATGAAGGTTTGGTTGCGAAATATCCAATCATTTCCATTGAAGATGGATTAGATGAAAACGACTGGGATGGATGGGCTTACTTAAGCGAACGTCTTGGAAAAAAAGTTCAACTTGTTGGAGATGATTTATTCGTTACAAACACTAAAATCTTAAAACGTGGGATTGAAAATGGAATTGCTAACTCAATCTTAATCAAAGTAAATCAAATTGGTTCATTAACAGAAACATTTGAAGCAATTGAAATGGCGAAAAAAGCAGGATATACTGCTGTAGTATCACACAGAAGTGGTGAAACAGAAGATTCTACCATTGCTGACATCGCTGTTGCGTTAAATACAGGACAAATTAAGACTGGTTCATTGTCAAGAACAGATCGTATTGCGAAATACAATCAATTGTTAAGAATTGAAGATGAATTAGGAGAAGTCGCAGTATATAATGGTTTAAAATCATTATACAGCGTTAAAAGATAATATTAAAAACTGGCCTAACTCGATAGGCCAGTTTTTTTGAAATCACTATAAATTTTCGAAACATTATGGTATAATTCATAATAGGAAGTGGTCAATTATGTCGTTTTTCAAAAAGAAGCAAAGTAAGAAACAAGAAGAAGTCATCCTCATAAGTGAACCTATTATAGAAGAACCCGTGATAGAAGAAAAAGTTGTCGAAGAAGTCATCCCAAGCTATCCTGACATGATGGATATATTTGTGAAGACTCATCAAAGTTTTGTAAACGGAACGAAGCAAATCATTCGTGACTATTACATTATTAAACTATTTTCTTATATTGCGACTGATGCCAATACACTAAGAGACAAAATATATAGTTTAGACTTGTTTTACTTTGAGTATATGAAAGATGTAGAACGATTAAAAGATATGATTGATGCAGTCGTAGATGACATCTTCATTAAAGAGACTTATCTTACAATAAAAAAGTTTATACTCTTACTTCAAAACAAGAAAGTACAATTAAGTGATTTCATCTTTAATATTAGGGCGGATCACTATGAGAATATAAAAGTTGCAACGCTTGGAATTGTACACAACAAGTCAAGTGAAGACATTAAAAAGTACTATGATGACATTGCTGAGATGATTAAAACGTATAAAAACGTACAAGAAGCTGCAGAATACATTTACTTCAATAGTGCTGATGATTTGAATGAAGCAATTGGTTTATTCGCAACACTAGCACCAACAAAATCTAATTTCGACATCAAGAAACCAAATAGTTTAGAATATTTTAAAAAATATCAATACGTACTCACACTATCGATGCGAGAATGGGTAGAACTCATTAATAATATGAAGTTTGCTTTAAAAACAATCGGTAAAGTGGATGAAATGAAGTTTGATCGCGCAAAACGAAAATATGATAGTTTAGAGAAAAAGTACTTTATTTTAATGTTGTATTTTGAACTTGTTGCGAACGATAAAAGTTTAAAGAATTTTGAGATGGTATAAGCGGAGGGTTCCTTCGCTTTTCCAATTTTAAAAAAGTAGAATAAAAAGAGCGTTTATGCTATAATAAGATAAGAGTAAAGGTGATTAACTATATGAATGTTAGAGAAATGGCTGTTGATGCAGTCGCCAAAATATTAAAAGAGAATGCCTATAGCAATATAACGATTAATGATTACCTAAACTACAGTAATTTTAATTATGAAGATCGAAAGTTATTCACCAATTTGGTATATGGTACTGTTGAAAATAAAATATATATTGATTTTCTATTAAAACCATTTTTAAAAGGGAAGCAAATCAAACCTTGGGTAAAAGATGTGTTGCGTTTGAGTATATACCAATTAGAATTTTTATCGATTCCACCTTATGCTGTAATCAACGAAGCAGTAGAGATGACAAAGAAAAAAGATTTTATGGTTTCAAAACTAGTCAATGGTGTGTTAAGAAACTACTTAAGAACTGAAAAAGTATCACTTGAATCTTTATCAAGAAAAGAACAATTATCAATTCGGTATAGTTATCCTCTTTGGATGGTTGACTTGTTAGAATCTCAATATGGTCTTGATACGGTAGAACAGATGATGATAGCATCTTCTAAAGTCTTACCAACAAGCATACGTATCAATCCAATCAAAACGACAAAGGATGAAGTAAAGCAAAAGTTAGACCATCTTCAAATCGATTACAAAGACTCAACGATAGTCCAAAATGGACTTTCCGTCAACTACCCTGTACAGACACTAGACATTTTTTTAAGTGGTGCAATCACAATTCAAGATTTTGCTAGTCAAATGGTGGCTGAGGCTATGAGCCCGACAGAACATGATGTAATCTTAGATGCATGTAGTGCTCCTGGTGGGAAAAGTGCTCATTTATCACACCTAACAAATAACAATGCAACCATTTATGCATGTGATATCCATCCACATAAGATTGAAATTATGGAAAAAGGATTCAAGCGTCTTGGATGTGATCAAATCAAATTGATTGATAAAGATGCTAGGGAGTTAAATAAAGTATTTGAACCAAAGTATTTTGATAAAATATTGATTGATGCTCCTTGTAGTGGTTTAGGAGTGTTATCACATAAATCAGAAATAAAGTATACAATGACACAAGAAAAAATCAAAAACATTAAGCAATTACAAAAAGAACTACTAGAATCGTTAAAAGAATTGGTTCGTGAAGGTGGATCTATTTATTATAGTACTTGCACGATTAACCAAGAAGAAAACCAAAAACAAGCAGAACAGTTTTTAAAACAAAATCCAAACTTTGAAAAAGTGATGGAGAAAATAATCTTACCAATTGGGGACGAACCAATTGATGGATTTTATATATGCCAATTAAGAAGGAGAACTATATGAAAAAAGCAAGAATAACACTAAACAACTCTCAAGTCATTGAAATAGAATTGTTTGAAAAAGATGCGCCAAAGACGGTAGCAAATTTTGAAAAACTAGCAAACAATAAATTTTACGATGGATTAACATTCCACCGTGTCATCCCTGGATTTGTTTCTCAAGGAGGTTGTCCAAAAGGCAATGGTACCGGCGGTCCTGGATATACAATTCCATGTGAAACCAAAGGAAACAACAACAAACACGTTCCAGGAGCATTAAGTATGGCTCATGCAGGATTAAATACAGGAGGTAGCCAATTTTTCATTTGCCATGGAAGTTTTCCTCATCTAGATGGAGTACATACTGTGTTTGGGAAAGTAACTTCGAATCTAGAAGCTGTACTTAAAATGCGTCAGGGAGAAAGAATGGTAGAAGTAAGGGTTTATGAAGAATAATATTTATAATTATGACTTAAAAGATTTAGAACAGTACTTTGAGAGTATTGGGGAAAAGAAATACCGTGGTGGGCAAGTTTTTGATTGGTTGTATCGAAAACGCGTTACATCCTTTGACGAAATGTCTAATTTGAATAAATCAATCATTGAACATTTAAATGATTCTTTTGTAATAACCACATTAGAATTAGAAACATTACAAGTTTCAAGCGATGGTACGAAAAAGTTTTTATTCCGTTTATATGATGGTAATCTAATCGAAACTGTCTTGATGCGTCATGGGTATGGAAATAGTGTCTGTGTGACAACTCAGATTGGTTGTAACATGGGATGTACATTTTGTGCAAGTGGGCAATTAAAACGAGTTAGAAACTTACAAGCTGCTGAAATTATTGCTCAAGTTGTCTATGTTCAACGCAATCTTGATGAAGATCATGAACGTGTGAGTCACATTGTTGTAATGGGAATCGGGGAACCATTTGACAATTATGATAATTTAGTCAAGTTTTTGGAAATCATTAATCATGCCAAAGGACTTGAAATCGGAGCAAGACACATTACCGTTTCAACAAGTGGTATTGTACCAAAAATTTATGAGTTTGCTGAATTCGGTTTGCAAATCAATTTAGCAATTAGTCTGCACGCACCTACCAATGAAATCCGTAACAGTATTATGAAGGTTAATAAAGCATATCCGCTCGAAGAATTAATACCAGCAGTAAAACATTATGTCGAGAAGACAAATAGACGTATTACATTTGAGTATATATTACTAGAAGGTGTAAATGATTCGATTAAAGATGCTAACGTGTTATCCAACTTGCTTCGTGGAATTAATGCATATGTAAATTTAATCCCATACAATAGTGTAGTTGGAGCACCTTACAAACGCACAAGTAAAGAACAATCAATGGCGTTTTATGATGAACTAAAGAAACGTGGAATTAATTGTACATTACGAAAAGAACAAGGACATGACATTGATGCCGCATGTGGACAATTAAGAGCGAAAAAAATGATTGAAAGGAATTCCTAGATGCAAAGCAAGCAAGGATTGATTATTAAGTTAATTGGTGGGCAATACTCGGTGTTTGACTATGAAAGTCATTTGACCTATGTATGCAAACCTCGTGGTGTATTTCGACATAAAGATGTAAACCCTAAAGTTGGAGATCATGTTGTATTTGAAGCAGCAGATCAAAAACATGGAACAATTGTCGAAGTTGGACCACGTCGCAATGATTTAGTCAGACCTTATATTGCAAATGTTGACAAAGCCATCTTGGTTTTCTCAGTAAAAAAACCAGAACTAAACTTAAACTTGCTCGATCGCTTTTTAGCATTGATTGAGTTTAATAACATAGAGCCAATCTTAATCTTTAGTAAAATGGATTTACTGGATAAATTGAGTCATGACGAAGTCGTAGGATATACAAACTATTATCAAAATCTAGGATACATTACATATCATACCTCGGTTTATTCAATGGATAAGTCGATACTGCTAAATGAAATAAAAGGTAAAGTCTGTGTCATTTCAGGACAAAGTGGTGTGGGGAAAAGCAGTTTATTAAATGCGATTGATCCAAATCTAAATCTGAAAACAGATGAGATATCTGAGGCATTAAATCGTGGGAAGCATACAACAAGACACGTTGAATTAATCCCACTCAACGATGGTTGGATTGCCGATACGCCAGGATTTGGGTTGTTAGAGTTTCATGATATGAACGAAATTGATTTGGCCCATTCATTTAAAGAATTCTTTGAAAAAAGCGACAAGTGTAAATTTAATGGATGTCTACATGATAAAGAACCAAATTGTGCAATCAAAAAAGCGGTTGCGACAAAGGAAATTATGTTATCAAGGTATGAAAATTATATTAGTTTGTTAAACGAAATAAGAGAAAAGAATAAAAACAAATACTAGGAGGATCTATATGTTAATTGCCCCTTCTATATTATCTGCTGATTTTTCAAAGTTAGCAGAAGAAATCAAAGAAGTTGAACAATATGGTGCAGCACTGGTTCATATTGATGTGATGGATGGACATTTCGTTCCAAATATTTCTTTTGGGGCAGTGGTGTATCAATGGTTAAAGGATAAGACAAAACTTCCCTTTGACGTGCACATTATGATTGAACATCCTGAGAAATATGCATTTGACTTTATCAAAGCAGGTGCGGATTACTTGGTATTTCATTATGAAGCAACAAGCAATCCAAAAAGCTTGATTCAATTTATTAAGTCACATCAAGTCAAAGCCGGTATTTCGATTAAGCCAAACACAAATATTGAAGTATTAGAACCACTCTTACCCTATTTGGATTTGGTGTTAGTTATGTCAGTAGAACCAGGTTTTGGTGGACAAACGTTTATGATGCAAGCAATTCAAAAATTGGAGTATCTATCGGAAATGAAAAAAAAGCACTCCTATGAGTACTTAATTGAGGTGGACGGTGGGATTAATTTAGAAACAGCTAGGCTAGCAAAAGAAGCAGGGGCTGAAGTTCTTGTGGTTGGATCATATTTATTTGGCAACAAAGACCGTAAAGCAGTTATGGAAGGATTGATGTCGATATGATTATCAAACTAGTATGTGCTGGTCCTATCGATGATTTTACTCACCTTTACTATGCATCTGAAAATGAAATACTAATCGGTGTGGATAAAGGTGCGCTCACAATTATAAACAAAGGATTGGAATTGTTTGCGGCAATCGGGGATTTTGATAGCATAACCAAAGACGAACTATCTATTATCCAAGAAAAGTGTGATAACATTATTTCTTTTTCTGACATCAAAGATAAAACAGATTTAGAACTTGCTGTAGAATATGCTTCTAAGTTTAATCCGAAAATTATGATTGTTTATAATGCAACAAGTGGAAGACTAGATCACTTTTATGTTGGAATCAAACTGTTAGAAAAGTTTCCAAATCTTCGTATCGTTGATGAAAATAATTACATATATCCACTTGGACCAGGTAAATATCACATTCACAAAGAACGCTATTATTATTGTTCGTTCTTTGCATTAGAGGAAAGTGTAATTACATTAGAAGGTTTTAAATATCCTCTAACAGATTATCGCTTAACACCAGATAATCAAATCGGTGTATCGAATGAGGTTATATCGGATCAAGCAAACATTAACATCAAATCAGGAAAACTTTTGGTTATTAAATCGAAATAAAAATGCAAAAACCACTTCTTATCGAAGTGGTTTGTTTTTTATGCACGAGTAACTAAACCTGATCTTAAAGCTCGAGTTGAAACGTATACACGCACAACACGTCCTTTATCATCAATGATACGAACTTTTTGTAAATTTACTTTATAAGTTCTGCATGATGTAGCTAATGAATGTGAACGTTTTTTCCCAGTAACAGTTTTTAAACCTGTTGCATAACATACGCGAGACATACTGTATTCCTCCTTATGATTAATTCCTATTAATTCTTTCGTTATTATACCACTAATGCTTTAGAAAAGCAAGTAAAAGTTATTATTTTCGGTTATAAACAATGGACATACTATAAATATGAAAAGGGACAATATTTTCGAAAATATATTGTAATATTTCATATGGAAATTCGGGTCTAATTATGATATAATATACATAAGGATGGTGAAAACTACATATGAATTTACCAAATAAACTGACCATTGTAAGGGTGATGATGATTCCACTCATTATTATTGTTGCGATGATTACGTCATTACAATCAACTTTCTTAATCAATCCAGTTGGAAACCTGCAAGGACTCACAACGGGTAACTTGATTATTCTAATTATTTTTATTGTTGCCTCTTTCACTGATTTTTTAGATGGGTATATCGCAAGAAAGTACAACTTAATAACGACTTTTGGAAAATTTATGGATCCGCTCGCGGATAAAGTATTGGTGCTTGCAGCTATTGTCGTTTTACTTGAGCAAGGTCGTATTCCCGGTTGGGCAGTTACATTAATATTAGCTAGGGAGTTCATTGTCACAGGTATTCGATTGGTGGTAATATCAAGTAACAATCAGAAAGTAATTGCTGCCGGATTGATGGGAAAAATTAAGACGAACCTTCAGATATTTATGATTATATTCTTATTAGCTGATGGATTACCATTCTCATTGATTAACCATAATTTAGGTTATTGGGTAAATCAAATCTTTATTTATGCAGCTGTCTTGGTGACTGTGGTTAGCGGAATTCAATATTTCAATCAAAGCAAAGAAATCATATTAGAAAGTAAATAGGTGAACATTATGAACGATGTGAAAACAAAAGCATTAGATGAAGCGTTAAAGCAAATAGAAAAGCAATATGGTAAAGGTTCTATCATGAGACTTGGAGATCGCCCATTTGAAAAAATCGAAGTGATTCCAAGCGGATCGATTGCTCTTGACTTAGCAATTGGTGTAGGTGGGTATCCAAAAGGAAGAATCGTTGAAATTTATGGTCCAGAGTCCAGTGGGAAAACAACAGTGGCATTACACGCGATAGCTGAGGCACAAAAAGTTGGCGGATTTGCCGCATTTATTGATGCTGAACACGCATTAGATCCAACATATGCGAAAGCCTTAGGTGTTGATACCGATAACTTAATTTTATCTCAACCTGATACAGGAGAACAAGCTTTGGAAATTGCTGAGGCATTGATTCGTAGTAATGCGATAGATATCATTGTAGTTGACTCTGTTGCTGCGTTGGTTCCTAGAGCTGAAATTGATGGAGATATGGGAGATAGTCATGTTGGTTTACAAGCAAGACTTATGAGCCAAGCAATGCGTAAGCTTTCTGGTGCTATTAGCAAAAGTAAAACTGTAGCAATTTTCATCAATCAAATTCGAGAAAAAGTTGGGGTTATGTTTGGAAGTCCAGAAACGACTCCTGGTGGACGTGCACTTAAATTTTACTCTACAATTCGATTAGACATTCGAAGAGTAGAACAAATCAAACAAGGGGCAGATGCTATTGGAAATCTCACCAGAATTAAAGTTGTTAAAAACAAAGTTGCTCCACCGTTTAGACAAGTTGATGTAGACTTAATCTTCGGAAAGGGAATCTCTTACGAAGGCGAAGTACTTGATATGGCAACAAATCTTGAAGTTATTGATAAGAGTGGATCCTGGTTTTCTTACAATGGAGAAAAAATAGGACAAGGTAGAGAAAATGTGAAAGCATATCTTGTTAAAAATCCACTTATTGCGAAAGAAATTGAAGCAAAAATTAGAGAAAAATATTTACCACAATAAGAAAAAGGGCTATGCCCTTTTTTATTTTAAATATAGTTGATCAACGGCGTCTATATATTGTACTCTTGGCGAATATCCTTTTTTGATCTGTGTTCCATATTCTTTAAAGTAAGCGTAGTTAATACTCTTTCTACCTTCGTTTTTGGAATCTTGATAGCATTTATGAAGTAACTGAATATCAAGTAAATAGACTTCATCCCTTTTATTAAAATGAATCAGTAAAAAAGCAATTCCTCCATGCTTTGCTACTTGAACCAAGTGATTGATTTGATGTTCATAAATATGTGCAAAAGGGAACAAATCGCTGTTTGTTTGCTTTGCCTCGAAATCTATGTATTTCCCTTTATAAATTCCATTATAGTCTGTAGTTGAAGGAACTTTAAAATAAGCCTCTGTTATTTTTGCTGCTGAGCGCTTTGGATAGTTCACACTAACTATTTGTATAGGAGTTGGCTTTTTGTGAATAACAGCAATACCTCTAGCAAGGTAGAATTCATTCGATTCATTGATTGCTTCTTCAAAACTAAATCCAAGCTTACCTTTGTTTGGTTTGGAAGTTTTGTTACTAGAAGAGGGTGCGATATATTCTTTTTTTTGGTTTGGATATTTGATTTCCATGTTCATCACCTAACTCTATTATATCAAAATATCATACAATCACAAACAATAATTGGTTAGGAAAATAGAAATATGATTTTAAATCAATCAATGAAATGGTATAATACAAATAGAATAAGCTAAAAAGATTACACTTACATTGAAATGGTTTTCCAATCAAGACCAGAAAGAAGAAGGTAGCATATGAAATCTAGTATTCCTTGGTTTAAAAAATCTGTTGTGTATCAAATCTATCCACGAAGTTTTAAAGACAGTAATCAAGATGGTATTGGCGATATTAGAGGAATTATTGAAAAACTTGATTATTTAAAAGAACTAGGAATTGACGTTGTTTGGTTATCACCTGTTTATGATTCGCCAAACGATGATAATGGGTACGATATTAGTGATTATCGTAGCATACTATCTGATTTTGGAACAATGGAAGACTTTATGATTCTCATAGAAGAGCTTCATAAACGAGACATAAAATTAGTGATGGATTTAGTAGCCAATCATACCTCAGATGAACACCCTTGGTTCATTCAAAGTAAATCAAGTAAACTCAACCCGAAGCGCAATTATTATATATGGAAGCAAGGTAAACACAATAATCAGAAAGAGCCTAATAATTGGACATCCTTCTTTACGGGGAAAGCGTGGACGTATGATGCAACCACAGAAGAATATTATCTTCATTTGTTCAGTAAGAAGCAACCTGATTTGAACTGGGAAAATCCTTTGGTGCGAAATGAAATAAAAGACATCCTACGTTTTTGGTTAGATCTTGGTGTGGACGGGTTCCGATGCGATGTGATTAATATTATTTCCAAAGATCAGCGGTTTCGAAACGGAATTCCGAAGATTGCTTTAACAGGATCTGAGTATTATTTAAACGGTCCAAATGTACACAAGTACCTCCAAGAACTATATACAGATGTACTATCGAACTATGATTGTTTTACGGTGGGAGAAACTGTATTTGTATCTACCAAAGAAGCATCAAAGTATGTAGGAGAACACAGAAATGAACTCAATATGATTTTTCATTTTGAACATATGGCTGTTGATACCATCAATAATAAATGGTTCTTAAGGCCATATCGAGTAAAGCGATTAAAACGAGTTCTTTCCAAATGGCAGAATGACTTATCAGGAACCAAATACAAACATGATGGAGCAGGTTGGAATGCACTTTATTTTGAAAATCATGATCAACCACGAAGTGTAACACGATTTGGAAATGATTCGACATATTGGAAAGAAAGTGCAAAAATGTTAGCTACTATGTTGTATTTTCAACAGGGAACTCCATACATCTATCAAGGACAAGAAATTGGTATGACGAATGCACACTTTACTGATTTAAGCCAGTATCAAGATATCGAGACGCACAACATATATAAACTAGGTAGATCGCTATTGCGTTTTTCGCATAAAACAATGATGAGAAAAATAAAATATATGAGTCGAGATAATGCTAGAACTCCGATGCAATGGGATAACTCAAAATATGCTGGATTTAGCCAAACTTTACCTTGGATTGAGGTTAACCCTAATAAAGATAACATTAATGTAGACAATCAATTGAACGACCAAGACTCTATTTTCAAATACTATCAAAAAATTATACAAATTCGTAAACATCATGATGTCGTTATATTGGGTAAATTTGAAGAACACTTTAAAACAAATCCTCATATTTATTGTTATAGTAGGAGATGGAATCATGATCATCTTCTTGTAATATGCAATGGAACGAACAAGAGTCGCTCGATTTCGATTCAAAAGTTAGGTAATCTTTCGGAATACCAATGCATATTATCAAACTATACAAACGTAAATATTCAAGAAATGATAAACTTAAGACCATATGAGGCAATTGTCTTAATGAAAAATTAGAACACAAAACCACAAGTTGTATACGGCTTGTGGTTTTAATTTTTATCAAAATTCAGTGGGTTCTTTCGGAAAATAAAGCATATATTATTTGACTATCAAGGCATTTTATTATATAATGAATTAGTAAGTAAATAATGAGCCCTGTTAATATAAACATTAAAAAACTGAAGAAATGGAGGTAATATCTATGGTACCTTGGTATGTACTAGTTATTTCCATTTTGCTAGGGATCGGTTCTGGAATCTTAGTTGGATATCTTTTAACGGTTAAAAGATTTGAAACACTAGGTAAGACAGCCAATAAGATAATTGAGGATGCTGAAAAAACAGCTGATGAAAAGAAAAAGAAAGCACTTCTTGAACAAAAACAAGAATTACATAACAACAAACTTGAATATGATAAGTATGTAAAAGAGAAAAAACAAGAACTGCTTGATAATGAACGAAAACTAGATCAACGTGAACAAAGACTTGATAATCGAAGCACTAATCTAGATAAGCGTGAAGAAGGTCTAAACCTTAAAGAATCAAAATTGGAAGACAAAAAAGTCGAATTAGAAACACAAAGTAGCAAAGTGGAAGAGTTAATCGCTCAACAAGAACAAAAATTAGTGGAAATTTCTAACTTAAGTGTAGAAAAAGCCCGAGAAATCATTTTAAACAAAGTCGAAGCAGATATGTCATTAGAAATCGCTGCTTACATTAGAGACGAAGAAGACAAAGCAAAATTAGAGGTCAACAGAAAAGCTCAATACTTACTTGCACAAGCAATCCAAACTTACGCAAACGAATCTGTTAGTGAAAAAACAGTATCGGTAGTCACATTACCGAATGAAGAAATGAAAGGCCGTATTATCGGTCGTGAGGGGCGCAACATTCGCGCCATCGAAAACCTTACAGGAGTTGATCTAATCATTGATGATACACCAGAAGCGGTTGTGTTATCTTGTTTCGATCCTGTGCGAAGAGAAATCGCAAGAAGAACATTAGAAACTCTCATTGCTGATGGTAGAATTCAACCGCCACGCATTGAAGAGGTTGTACAAAAATGTACAAAAGAACTTGATGAAGAAATGCGTCAAGAAGGTGAAAAAGCTGTATACGAATTAGGTATTGGTAAAGTTCACCCAGAATTAATCAAATTAATCGGAAGATTGAAATTCAGAACTTCATATGGTCAAAATGCATTACACCATGCAAAAGAAGTTGCATTCTTAGCTGGTAAATTGGCTGTTGAAATTGGGGAAGATCAAATTTTAGCACGACGCGCTGGATTACTTCATGACATTGGAAAAGCAATTGATCATGAGGTGGAAGGAAGTCACGTTGACATTGGGTTAGATCTTGCTCAAAAATATCGTGAACCAAAAGCTGTTATTGATGGTATTGGGGCACATCATGGAGACAAAGAACCAATGACTATCTTTGCTTGGTTGGTAACTGCAGCAGATATTATTTCAGCAGCAAGACCAGGTGCAAGAAGTGAATCGTTAGACAATTATCTAAAACGTCTAAAACAATTGGAAGAAATCACAAATGAGTTTGAAGGCGTTGAAAAAACATATGCTATTCAGGCAGGACGAGAAATTCGTATTTTAGTAAAACCAGAGGTCATAAGTGACGTAGAAGCTTATAAATTAGCTCGCGACGTGAAGAAAAAAATCGAGGAAAACTTGAATTATCCTGGTACTATTAAAGTAACGGTAATCAGAGAGACAAGAGCGCAAGAAATTGCTAAGTAATAAAAAAGCTTCCCTCGGGAAGCTTTTTTTCTAGAATTGAGGATATTATGAAAATTTTATTAGTTGGTGATGTATTTGGCATCTTAGGTAGAGAATCATTTGCCAAACATGTGAAAGCAATCAAACAAGATCATATGGTGAACTTCGTGATTGCCAATGGAGAAAATGTTGCACATGGAACGGGTATCAATGAGAAGTACTATAAATGGTTTCTTGAACAATCCGTTAGCGTTGTTACACTAGGGAATCATGCATTTCATAACAAGGACATCTTTCGGTTTGTAGATGAGGCTAAGAATCTAGTTCGGCCAATCAATTTTGTTGAGGGTTCTAGAGGTAAAGGATACGTTACCATTAATTACAATGGTTTATTAATTACTGTTTTTCAAGTTATGGGGAAGGTTTTTAGTAAAATGGAACTTGAATGTCCATTTCAAGCAACAGAAGCTTTATTACAAACTGTAAAAAGCGATATATTCATTTGTGACATTCACGCAGAAGCAACCAGTGAGAAAATTGCATTTGCTCATCATTTTGATGGTCGTATTCACATAATGTTTGGAACACATACTCATGTTCAAACAAACGATGCTAGGGTTTTACCAAAGGGTTCCTTTTATATCACAGATTTAGGAATGACAGGTCCATTAGATGGAGTAATCGGGGTAAAGAAAGAAATCGTAATCAATCGATTCTTATCAAATGATTTATCTAGATTTGAACCTGTAACAGAAGGTACATCACAATTTAGTGCGGTTTTGGTAGAGATAAATGAGCAAACTAAAAAGATAGGATTTATCCAGTTGATACACGAGTATGATAAATAGGAGGGTATTATGAGTTTGCCTGTTATGAAAACGGAACGATTGGTGCTTAGAGAAATTCATATTGGAGACGCCAAAGACATGTTTGAATATGCCAAACGCCCAAATGTTGGACCGATGGCCGGATGGGAACCACACGAAAGTTTAGCAGATTCCATTAATGTAATTGATATGTTTCATCGTCAAAAAGAAAAAGGTGCACTTGGAGTATGGGCAATTGTACTAAAAGAAACCGAAAAGATGATTGGAACAATTGAGTTGCATGGATATCGACAAGGGCATAAAGCGGAACTTGGATATGTCATTTCTTCTGATTATTGGGGAATGGGATACACAGTTGAAGCTGCAAAAGCAGTGCTAAAATATGCATTTGAGTATTTGGGATTAAAAAGAGTGGATTGCAATGCTTTCTCGATTAACAAACAATCGATTCGTGTATGTGAAAAATTGGGTCTTAAGTATATTGGTACGAAGCAAAAAGGTTATATGAGATTTGATGGACAATTATTTGATGAAGTGATGTTTGGCATTACTGATGATGAATATTTCAATCAACAATGGAACACCTCACTCGCATGAGGGTTCTTTTCATTCCGATATTACTTACTAAATATCTTTCTTTTTTGATGTATTTTTGATAAAATACATAGGTCAAGGTGGTATAGTATGGAAAAAGATTATAGTAAATATTTTACTCCATCTTTAAAAGATGCGAGAAAACGAGTTAGTAAAGATACAGAAATTATTCAATATGAGTTAAAACCAAGTCAGTTAGGTCTTGGGAAAAGTTATAAATATATGATTAAAACATATGGCTGTCAAGGAAATTTGGCTGATAGCGAGAAAATGAGCGGAATTTTAGAGGCAATGGGATATGTCGCAACCGAAGTTGAAACGGAAGCCGATCTACTCCTTCTAAATACGTGTGCGATTCGTGAAAACGCAGAGAACCGTGTATTTGGCGAATTAGGTCGATTGAAACATCTTAAAAAACATAATCCTAATATGATTTTAGGTGTTTGTGGATGTATGCCACAAGAAGAAAAAGTGACAAACCGTATTCGAGAAAAAATGCCTCATATCGATTTGGTATTTGGTACGCACAACATTGCATACTTGGGATCCTATGTTGAAAAAGCAATGCATAGTTTAGAACGAGTGATTGAAGTATACTCCAAAGAAGGAGATATCATAGAAAACATTCCTACCAAACGTGATCATAACAAAAAAGCTTGGGTAAACATCATGTATGGATGTGATGAGTTTTGTACATATTGCATCGTACCTTATACAAGAGGAAAAGAACGTTCAAGGAAACCAGAAAGCATTCTCGCAGAAGTCCAAGAGTTGGTTCAAGATGGATATTTAGAAGTTACTTTGCTAGGTCAAAACGTGAATGCATATGGTAAAGATTTTACTGATATCAATTACACGTTTGCAAACCTGTTAAACGATCTAAACCAAGTAGGTATTGAACGAATTCGATTTACAACATCTCACCCAAGAGATTTAGATGATGCTACGATAGAAGCAATGGCCAAACGCGGCAACATAATGCCACATTTGCATTTGCCTGTACAATCGGGAAGCAATAACATATTAAAACGAATGAACCGAAAATACACATATGAACAGTATATGGAGAAAATCACAAAATTAAGAGAACTAATACCTGACATATCAATCACAACTGATATCATAGTTGGATTTCCGGGTGAAACTGACGATGAGTTTGAAGACACATTAAAACTAGTTCGTAATGCTAACTTTGAAGGAGCATTTACCTTTATCTTTTCACCAAGAGAAGGTACTCCGGCAGCGAAATATGAAGATCCAACCGAAGAGTCCGTTAAAAAAGAACGACTACAAACACTTAATAAATTAGTCAATGAAGGATTTTTACGCGGGAACCAACGGTTTGAAGGAAGTGTTGTGAAAGTGCTCGTTGATGGATTTAGTAAAAGCAATGAATCAATCTTGGCAGGATACACGGAACACAACAAACTTGTTAACTTTAAAGGCGATCAAAGTGTTATTGGATCTATTGTTTCTGTTAAAATAACAAAAGCTTACACATGGCATTTACAAGGAGAACTACTGAAATAGACGGGACCGACCCGTCTATTTTTTGATAAAATATTAGCACTCTTTACTTGACAGTGCTAAAATTGAATAGTATAATATGATTGAATTAAGGGGGGATACCTATGAATATGCAAATGGAAGACTATAGCAAAGACCCAAACGTGCTTGACAAGTTTGGTAGAAACATTGTTGAAGAAGTAAAAAAAGGAAAAATTGATCCAGTGATTGGTCGCGATGAAGAAATCCGCCGTATTATAAAGATTTTGTCACGTAAAACAAAAAACAACCCGGTTTTAATTGGTGAGCCAGGTGTAGGTAAGACAGCAATCATTGAAGGGTTAGCAGCACGTATTGTGAAACAAGACGTGCCGACAAGCCTTAAAAACAAAACGATTTATGAACTCGATATGGGAGCACTTGTTGCAGGTGCAAAATTCCGAGGAGAGTTTGAGGAAAGACTAAAAGCAGTTTTGAATAAAATCAAAGAAAGTATGGGAGAAATCATTCTATTTATCGATGAACTACATTTAATTGTTGGTGCAGGAAAAGCTGAAGGTGCACTAGATGCTGGTAATATGTTAAAACCCATGTTAGCACGTGGAGAGCTCCACTGTATCGGTGCTACAACATTAAATGAATATCGTAAGTATATTGAAAAAGACAGTGCACTCGAAAGAAGATTCCAAAAAATTGTTGTAAATGAACCAACAGTAGAAGATACCATCAGTATTTTACGTGGATTAAAAGACCGATTTGAAGCACATCATGGTGTACGTATTAGCGACAATGCGATTGTAAGTGCGAGTGTGTTATCGAATCGCTATATCACTGATCGGTTTTTACCAGACAAAGCAATCGATTTGATTGATGAAGCATGTGCATCGATTCGAACAGAGATTGATTCGATGCCTAGTGAACTCGACCTTATTACTCGCCGAATCATGCAACTTGAGATTGAAAAAACAGCATTATCAAAAGAAAAAGATGCTTTAAGCAAGGAGAGACTTCTTCATGTAGAAGAAGAGCTTACAAAGCTCAAAAGTGAGGAACAAACTCTTACAACACAATGGAAGTCTGAAAAAGAAGAACTAGCAAAGATGAAAGAAACCAAAAAAATTTTAGAACAAAAACGATTTGCGTTTCAAACCGCGCTCAACAAAGGAGATTATAACGTCGCTGCTGAGTTGCAGTATAGCATCATTCCAAAACTAGAAAAAGAAATTGAACATTATGATCAAGTAAGCAAAGACAATAAGATGTTAACTGAAACCGTCACCGAAGAAGACATCGCTTCAATTATCTCCAAATGGACTCAAATACCAATTTCAAAACTTGTGAAAGGGGATAAAGAAAAACTGCTCGCCCTAAAATCCACCTTACAGAAAAGAGTAATCGGACAAGATGATGCATTGGAATTGGTAAGTGATGCGATTATTCGTCAACGGGCTGGTATTAAAGATGAGTTTCGACCAATTGGATCGTTTTTGTTCCTTGGACCAACTGGTGTTGGAAAAACAGAAGTTGCGAGAAGTTTGGCTGAGGCTTTGTTTGACAGTGAATCACATATTGTTCGGATTGATATGAGTGAATATATGGAGTCACATTCCGTTGCTAGACTAATTGGAGCTCCGCCAGGATATATCGGTTATGATGAGGGCGGTCAACTAACCGAAGCTGTTAGACGAAAACCGTATTCGATTGTTCTTTTCGACGAGATTGAAAAAGCACATCATGATGTGTTTAATGTGTTGCTTCAAATACTAGATGATGGTAGAATCACAGACTCGCAAGGTAGAACCGTTGATTTTAAGAATACCATCATCATAATGACATCAAACATTGGAAGTCAGTATTTACTAAATGACTCATCTCAAGCAAAAAGTGAAGTAATGAAGATAGTCAAAACAATCTTCAAACCAGAATTTTTAAATCGAATTGATGAGATTATTATGTTTCATCCACTATCAAGAGAAGTTCAAATGAAGATTGTAGATAAATTATTATCAGATTTGCAAAAGCGTTTGATCGATAAAAATATTTATGTTGTTTTTTCAGAACACGCAAAGCAGTTTATTTTAGATCAAAGTTTTGATATTGAGTATGGTGCAAGACCAGTTAAGCGATTCATCCAACGTCATGTGGAAACGCTACTTGCGAAAGCAATTATTAATTCTGATATTGGTCCTAATGATCACATTGAAGTGATCGTAGACAATCAAGGATTAACCATTAAAAAATAAGCTAACATCCCTAGGATTTCCTAGGGATGTTAGCTTTTACGGTTTCTTAAGATGAGATACCCAAGAAGTGGTCGCTTGCTTTTGAATATTGCATTTTGTGGACATACTTCTTGACAACACCAACAACGGATGCATTTGTTGGAATCGAGCGTTGGAAACTCGTTCTTTCTAAATTTCATTGTTTGTGGTGGACAAATTTTTGCGCATTCACCACACTTAATACATAAGTTTGCGTTAATCACAGGGTATTCTAGGGTCATATTTTTGATTGCTTGAATTTTTAATAGCGACAAAGCAGGAATAGTTTTTGTAGCAGGTTCTAAAAAAAGTGGTTCAAAGTCATCAGTGTTGTTTCCTAATATGTTAATGTTGTCGAGTTGAAATACCCCATATTCCCGGTATCCACCAATTAAGTTAATGAACGATTCACTCGGGTTTAGTTTTGCGATTTCAAGTGCGACACGATCTAATGCAACTGCGTCTAGGCTTGCTAAAACGGCACCAAATTGCTTTGGATGACCTCCAGTCGATGGTCCGTCTCCTTCCAAAGCCAAGATTCCATCGCATAGATGGAGTATGGTTTTAAAGCGAAATGTGTGTAAAATAGCCCCATATAGATCGTTCATTGCCTCACCAAATGACATTGGGTCAGCAGCTTTTACATGCCAACTTGCTTTGGATAAACCATAAATGGTTCCAAATAAGTTTTTTTGAGCACAAGTCAAATATGCAAAAGAATGTGTTTTGAGTTTTGGAAGATTGATTAACAAATCAGCTTCCATCATCTCTGCACTGACTTCAAAGTCTTTGTATAAGACACCATCAGGATTTGTAACTTGACAAAGAGCGGAATTATCGGATAATCTAACACCTTCACTCATACAAACATCATATATTCCACATTTTTTAAAAACACTAATCATATCGCGAACAGCAGGGTTATCACCAACAGTGATGTTCTTGATTCCAAAACTTTTTAACACTTGAATCACCGCTTGAACGAACACTGGATGTGTTGTAATTGCTTTTTCTTTTGGAAATGGTGCTAATCCATTCACTTTCAAATATACATTTAGTTCTTTGTTTTGAAGCAATTCTACTATATTTAATGTTTCAAATGATGTTTTAATGAAATGTTTGATATGATCCATATCATAGCCAATACATTTGTCTAAAACCACTATGCTCATACCAAAATCTCTCACTTTCACAATCATAAATGTATTATATCAAAATGACTTTCGTTAGAAAAGAAAAACTAGGATACTTTATATTTTTGATGTTAATTTCTCGGGTTTTATGTTAAAATAGATTTCGTATAAGGGAGGTAATTATGAAGAAATTAGTGTTAATAGACGGGAATAGTTTAATGTTTCGAGCATACTATGCTACAGCTTATACAGGGAATTTAATGAAAAGCAAATCAGGAGTCTACACCAATGCACTTTCTGGTTTCGTGAATATGATAAGTAAAGTTGTCGAAGAAAACACATTCACACATTTATTTGTTGCATTTGATACAGCAAAACCAACGTTTCGACACGAACAATTTGAAGATTACAAAGGTGGAAGAAAACCGATGCCAGAAGAACTTGGTATGCAAATTCCACTAATGAAAGAATATTTAGATATTATGAATATATCACGATTAGAAATCGAAGGCATAGAAGCAGACGATTTGATTGGGACATTCTCAAAACTAGCCTATGAAGAGTTTGATGAAATCGAAATCTATAGTGCAGACAAGGATTTGCTTCAACTAGTAGATTCAAAAACTAAGATGATGATTACCAAACGAGGAGTCACCGAACTTGAAGAATACACTCATGAAAATTTCTATGAAAAGATGGGAATTTATCCACATCAAATGACGGACTATAAAGGAATGATAGGAGATAGCTCTGATAACTTACCAGGTATTCGTGGGATTGGTCCCAAAACAGCATGCAAATTACTACAAGAATACCATACACTAGAAGGTATCATTGAGAATATAGAATCACTTAGCGGGAAAACAAAAGAAGTAATAAAGGAAGATCGAGAAATCGCAAAGATGTCAAAAAGACTTTCCACCATCAAGCGTGATGTAGAAATGAGTGTTTCTTTAGAGGAAACATATTACAAAGGATATCAAACAGAGCCTTTAAAACGATTCTTTGAACTATATGACTTTCATTCGTTTATCAAGAAACTCGAAAAAAATAGTGAAGTAGTTGAGGACAGTTTAAATAAAAAGAAAGCAACCGATGTTACGTTACATATGGTGAAAGAGTTTGATGAACGTGAAGTGTTACTAGATTCTTCAGGTTACATCCAAATCGAGACAGCAGGGGATAATTATCATACGTCCGATATCTTAGGTATACTAATTTTATTAACAGATAAAGCATATTATTTTTACGATGAAGCACTAAAAAGTGAGAGGTTAAAACAATATTTAGAAAACAATCAGTATCAAAAGAAAACATTTGATTACAAAAAGATGTATGTACTATGTCATCGGTTAGGAATTCAACTAACAAATGTTACATTTGATTTACTATTAGCTAGTTATATCATTAATCCAAGCTATGCAAATGATGAAATGCGAGAAACTGTGTTCCATTTTGGGGAAAATGAGTTGCCCTATGAAGAAAACGTATATGGTAAAGGAAGCAAGTTTATCGTTCCTACTCACGAAGCAATTGCTCATTTTGCAAAACAAAAGACTCAGGTGATAAAACGCTTAGAGACTGAGATTACTGGCCAATTGATTCAAAATAATCAGATATCGTTATTACAAGATCTTGAGATTCCACTTTCAACTGTGTTAGCCAATATGGAAATTGATGGTTTTTTAGTAGATCAAACAGAGCTTGATCGCATAGGATCATATCTTGAATCGAAAATCGAAGAATATCAGACGAAGATATACGAGATTGCTGGAGAATCGTTTAATGTTGATTCGGTAAAACAACTAGGTAGTGTTTTGTTCGAAAAACTAAATCTACCAAAAGGAAAGAAAA
>DAOSEC010000003.1:0-22237 GCA_035362935.1 Bacilli bacterium
TATTATATCACAGAGGTTCCTTTTTGTATTTACCCAAAACTATTTTACACGAAGTGAATGAATATTAGCATAGGCAAAATATAAAAAATATGATATAATGTATCTAGTTATCTCCGAATATTATATATAGTGGGGGACCCATTTTAGGGGTGAATCTTATTAGAAGGGTTACTTGAATGCCCTAACCCGTCAGCTAACCTCATAGGAGTTTTCAAGCTCAAAACATTTTATTGCCATTTGTTTTTCGCTTTTTTTATTGCGTAAATTTATTATATTCAAATGGTATACAATACGACTATATTAATTTATTTATGGAAGGAGAATTAAAATGAATCTAGATTTAAACTCAATATTAATTGCTGGTGGGATTATTCTACTTATAAGCGTTTTATCAAGCAAACTATTATATAGACTGGGTATTCCAACGTTAATAATTTTCCTAACACTAGGAATGATATTAGGTTCTGAAGGTATAGGTGGTATCTACTTTGATAATTATAATATTGCAGAAAAGGTAGCCTCTTTTGGACTGATTTTTATTATTTTTTATGGTGGAATGGGAATGAACTGGAAGAGTGCAAAACCAATAGCGGTTAAAGCATCACTCTTGTCTTCAATTGGTGTCGTAATTACATGTATAATATTAGGTGTTTTTTCGAGTTTTGTTCTTAATTTATCAATTTATGAAGGGCTGTTACTAGGAGCTATCGTTTCTTCAACTGATGCAGCAGCTATTTTTTCAATATTGCGGTCGCGTAATTTAAATCTAAAAAATAATCTTGCTCCAATGTTAGAAATGGAAAGTGCTAGTAATGACCCAATGGCCTATATGTTAACAATTATCTTTATTAGTGTGTTAACTAACCAGACTGATTTACCAATCTTTTTATTATTATTTAAACAAATGGTATTTGGTGTTATTATTGGTGCTTTATTTGGTGTTTTAAGTTCTTACTTTCTGAAAAAAATTACAATTGAAATTGAAGGTTTATATCCAATTTTTATTATATCAGTAGTGTTTATCCTATTCGCGTTCTCATCGAAAATAGGTGGAAATGGATATTTAGCTATTTATATAACTGGAATAATTTTAGGAAACAGTTCTATACCTAATAAATACAGCATTGTTCGTTTCTTTGACGGTATGTCATGGCTTATGCAAATCATATTATTCTTCACATTAGGACTACTAGTGTTTCCTTCACAATTATTACCAGTAATATTAAGTGGTTTAATAATTTCATTATTTTTAATATTCGTTGCTCGCCCAATTGCGATTTTTGGAATTCTTTCATTCTTTAAAGTTCCTATGAAACAACAAATATTTATTTCGTGGGTAGGTTTAAGAGGAGCTGCTTCTATCGTATTTGCTACATTTGCATTAAAGGCCGAATTACCATCATCTAATTTAATCTTTAATACAGTATTTTTTATTGCATTATTTTCAGTAATAATTCAAGGATCATTTATTCCATTAGTGGCCAAGAAGCTTAAATTAATTGGTGAAAAAGACAATGTTATGAAAACATTTACCGATTATGTCGAGGATACCTATGATACTTTATTAGAGATAGATGTTAAATTGAATAGCCCACTTATTGATAAGACAATAATGGAATTAAATTTACCTGAAAATGTTTTGATTATTATGATTAAAAGAAAAAATAAAATTATTACACCACGTGGAACTACTCAAATTAATCTTAATGATAAGTTAGTTTTAACAGGTGAGAACAAAGATGATATCATAAAATATATGAACCCAATAGGGTAATTTATTAGTTAGTTCACTGTAAAACTTTGACATAAAATTATTAAAAGTCACAAAATCATTTCAATTTGTGACTTTTTTTATGTTTCAGATATTTTTTTATATTATCTGATATTAAAACTAAAAGTATTATTTCTCTAACTTTAAAGATGTAATACGATTAGGATATGAAAATTCTTTTTCCTCTTTATAAAATAGTTTTCCGATCTCAACCACTACAATTGGGACCAATGAAAGAGATATAATAATTATTAATTGATTTAAGGAAAGTATTGTAATATCAAATAAAACTCTAGTAATTGGGAACAGTAAAATTCCATATTGAAGTAATATGCTTAAAAAAAAGGCATAGATTATAAATTTATTTGAAAATATCCCTATTTTGAACAGTGAATATTTCTCGGAACGAATATTAAAAGCATGAAATAGTTCAGTTGTAGCTAATGTCATAAAGGCCATTGTTCGACCTAATGTAATTGAACTATCTAAATTAGTTCCCATATTATAACCTATATGGAATGCTACAAATGCAAGCAAACCAATTAATATACCATAGCATAAAATAACAATAAATGACTCAACATCTAATAACGAGTTTTTTTGTGATTTTTTCTTCATTACACCAGGTTCTGATTTTTCTAACCCAATGGCGATAGCGATTAATGAATCTGTTGTTAAGTTTGCCCACAGTAATTGTACTGCATTTAAAGGGGTTACTGCTAATCCAAATAACAATTGTCCGAGTAAAGCTCCTAAAAGTATATTAACTACTTCACCGATATTACAACTAATTAAAAAACGTATCGATTTTTTTATATTCGTAAAAATAGTTCTTCCTTCTTCAACCGCTTTTACAATAGTAGCGAAGTTATTATCTGTTAATATCATATCTGAGGCACCTTTAGCTACCTCTGTTCCTTGTATTCCCATCGCAATTCCGATATCAGCGTTTTTTAAAGCCGGTGCATCATTTACTCCATCTCCAGTCATCGCGACTATTTTTCCTTTTTCTTTCCATGTTTTAACTATTCTAACCTTATGTTCTGGAGTAACTCGAACATAAACATGATATCTTTCAATCGCGTTTTTAAATTCTCGATCAGATAACAAGTCTAATTCCTTACCTGAAATGGCTTCACTATCATGATTAATAATATTTAATTGCTTAGCAATCGCAATGGCTGTATTTTTATGGTCCCCTGTAATCATAACTGTATCTATCCCAGCATCTTTACAAATTCTAATTGATTCATATACTTCTGGCCTTGGTGGGTCAATCATACCTATTAGACCAACAAAGGTTAGTCCATTTTCAATTTGATCATGATTACTTAACTGATCATGATTAGTCATTTCACGGTATCCGATTGCGATCACTCTTAGTGCCTGCTTGGTCATTTCTTCATTTGCAATCACTAGTTTATCTAAATGATTTTTTGTAAGTTGGGTTAATTGATTATCTAATACAATCTTATTACATTTACCAAATAGTACTTCAGGTGCACCTTTAGTAATAATAAATTTTTTGTCCTTTATTGAATTAATTGTTGTCATTAATTTTCGTTCCGAATCAAATGGTATCTCATAAATTCGGTTGTATTTAAGATTAGTATTTATGGGATCAAGTCCATTAAAAATTGCTAAGTCTGTAAGAACGATCTCAGTTGGATCACCATATTTTACATATATATTATCTTCGAATTCTATCCTTGTATTATTACAAAGTAATCCCCATAGAGCTAAATATTTAAAATTTTGATTTTCTAACTTTTTTTTAATTTCATAGTGAGAATGATTTATGTAGACATTCGTCACTGTCATTTTATTTTGAGTTAAAGTTCCGGTTTTATCGGTACAGATCACATTGGTAGAACCCAAGGTTTAAACGGCTGGCAATTTGCGGATTAATGCATTTCTTTTAACTAAACGTTGCATACCAATAGCTAGTATAATGGTTACAATAGCAGGTAATCCTTCTGGAATTGCTGCTACAGCTAAACTGACAACGTTTATAAATAAATCAAAATAATTTTGTTCTGCTCTTATGCCAAATAAAAAAATGATAAAACAAATAAATAGTATTACGAAAAGTAACACTTTTCCAAAATGTTCTAAATTTTTTTGTATTGGGGTTTGAATATAATCTACATCGTCAATCATTTTTGCTATCTTACCAATTTCCGTATTCATACCAGTTTTTATAACAATCCCCATACAACTTCCATAAGTTATTGCAGTCCCCATAAAAATACAATTTGTGATATCACCAAGTGATATCTCTTCACTTTTAATTAAATCCATTGTTTTTTCAACAGGTGTCGATTCACCAGTTAAAGCAGATTCATCAACCTTGACTCCGTGTACTTTAAATAATCTTATATCGGCTGGAACGTAGTCACCTGCTTCTATTAATACAATGTCTCCTATTACTAAATCACTAGCTAGTACTGTTGTTATGTTACCGTCTCTAAATACCTTCGCTTGTGGAGAACTCATCTTTTTAATAGCATCTAGGGATTTTTCAGCTTTGTTTTCCTGTATGATTCCTAATACAGCATTCAATATAACTATTAATATAATTAATATCGCTTCATTTTTTTCACCCAGGACAAATGATATGATTGCAGCTCCTAACAGTGTTAATACCATAAAGTCGCCTATTTGTTCAATAAACTTTTGAATTAAATTCTTACTTTTTTTAGTTTGAAGAATATTTTTACCATATTTCTTTTGTCGTTCTAAACTGTTATTTTTTGATAGTCCTCGAGTTATATTGGTACTCAGTTCTTTTTCTACTTCTTCTATTGACATCAATTAACCTTTGTAAGATTGGATGGTATTTGGTATAATAAACTAGAATCAATGGAATTCCACGTAAGCGTAGACAAGATTTCAGCATCTTGTGGGTTCTTTCTTCGTAGAAAATACTTTAAACTAGTTACAAGAGGTGAAGTTATATGAATACAGAACAAATGGGTGAGTTTCTAAAAGCTCTTCGCAAAAGCAAAGGATGCTCTCAACAAGAAATAGCAGATCTATTTCATGTATCGAACAAGACTATAAGCAAATGGGAAACAGGTAAAGGAATCCCAGAAATGGCAACACTACTTGCTTTGGCTGATTTTTATGAAGTAAGTGTAGATGAGATTCTACGCGGAAGCAGAGGGAAAACATCGAAAATTTCAGTAGAAGTGAATCCAACCTTTGTCATCCACCATCAACAAAAGTCAATCACGAACACAACCTACATTTCGCTATTTATTTCAATAATGGGGCTAATTATGATGTTTTTACTTAGTTACATCACATCTGAACCCATTATTGGTGGACTGTTGTCGATGTTGTTTTATTTAGGATCTGTCCTATATTTGGTGCTAGAATTGATTAAAGTGGCATCCAATGTTTCTCATATGGAAAGAACAGAAGTGGTGATTGGTCTTAGAACAAGAATATACCATAGAGCATTTTTACTGCTTGGAATGAATTTCTTGCTGATGATATATAGTGGGTTTTATATTTCGCCAAGTATGTTATTAAATAGTGAAGGACTACCAATTCTGATGCCTTACATCAATCATTTGGTTTTAACAACTGCGATTGTTCTATGTGTTTTTATACTTGCCAATTTAATGATTCGACATGTTTCATCAAAGAATATGAAATTGACAAAACCCAAACATGAGTTTTATGGAATATCGATGATACTCATTATTGCATTGATAGCTCCACTGATATATCAACAAATTGTTCCCACAAATGATCCTAGATTAGCGTTATCTATTTTTCAAAACGATGATTCTTCCGGCATTCAATATGAGGAATTGCGTTTTGTATCGTTGATGAAAGAGTACAAAAGAACAGGAATTGAACCAATTGAACTTGAGTATGAAGACAGAGTCAATCGTAGATACTATTTTATAAACTCCAAAGGTGTGTCGCAGTCGATTGATATGGAACGATTTCAAGATATGATGAATCGATACCAATATACCATAACCATTACAGATCAAGTTGCAACTGGGCATTGGATGGCATCGGATGATACCTCTTACATACAACTAGACTATTTTTTACAATTGATGATACCTTCCATATTCTTTTCATCCATCGGTTGGATTTTGATATATTATAGTATGAAATTAGTTTCATCTAGAAAGAAATTAACCACAACAAAATCACGAGATTAATTTACAAACCTACTTAAAATCAGTATAATAGATTTAAAGTAGGTTTTTATTTTCCTGCTTATGTTTTAATCTATATTATGTTAGGAGAATATTTTTGTATGAATCAAGAACAATATAAAGATGTATTAGAGCGATTAAAAGTACGATTCGAACACAATCACCATCGTCATGAACATGTTTCATGGGAAACATATCTGAGAGTGATTCGAAATGATAAAACAATGAGTATTATAAATCAAATGGAAGTTACTGGTGGAGAACCCGATTTGGTTGTATATCAAGAAGAGTGGTATGTCATTGATTGTTCCAAAGAAACACCAAAAGAACGTGTATCAATTTGTTATGATAAAGATGCAAGAGTCAAACGCAAAAACTACCCACCCATTACCTCAGCAGAAGAAATGGCACTTACAATTGGGATAGAGATATTAGACGAATCACTATACCGTTATATTCAAACACTTGAGGAATTTGATTTAAAGACATCAAGCTGGTTAAAAACTCCTAAGGATATTCGATTATTAGGTGGAGCAATTTTTGGCGACCGACGATATAATACTGTATTTATTTACCATAATGGAGCAGATTCGTATTATGGGGTAAGAGGGTTTCGAGGATTTATTAAGATCTAAGCAAGTATAATAAAAAGAGGTATCAAATGAAAAGCAAGTATTTCATCAAAGGAATCGGAATTGTACAAATTGTATATAGCGTATTGCTTCTTGGAGTGATTGGTTTTTATTTGGTACGTATTTCACAAGAACCAAATGGGTATTTTACCTTATTTTTGTTCTTGTTTAGTCTATATTCCCTTGCTTTGGTTGGAATGTTACTCTTGATTTATTTACTTATAGGTGTTTTGGTAAAATGGAAAAATATGACATTTTATACATTTACTTACGCTGGATTGCTTGTTACAAATGTAGCATTGTTGTTAACAACAAACTTCATCCATACGATATCATGATAAATTAGGAGATGATTTGAATGAAAAAAGATGTAATAATCCTATCAGGATTTGGAGTTATTGTAGCATTTGTATTGGTGCTTATCTATCTTTTTTTTGTTCCGTATACGGCACTATATCTAATTGAAACCTATCCGAGCACACAAATTTATGGGTTTCTAACCTACATCGTACTATACGCGACGTTAGTTCCTGTGCTATTTGGACTCTATGCCTTCACTAGGCTCATGATTTCACTTTACAAAAATTTGAACCTAAACGAATCTGACTACAAATTGTTTGATTATATGATTTATTCTGGGTATGGATTAAGTATATTAAACTTTTTATCTCTACCACTGTTTTATCTTGTAGCAGACGCAGAAGATGCGCCTGGAGTATTGGTGATGGCCATCATCGTCTCTACGATTGGAATCGGGATAGGAACACTTATTTCATTAGTCAAACGAATCGTGATTTCTTCAAAGAGGGAAGTATGATGCAAGGAAAACCAGATACATGGTTAAAGTTTTTATCAGTGAATGAACTAAGAACATATTTAGAAAACAACCATCAAATACTTGATGGATTTTGGTTGGAAATTAAAAAGGCAAAATCAAATCTATTAGGCATTAGACTTTATGAAGCAGTCGAAACAGCTCTTTGTTTTGGTTGGATTGATGGGAGAATGTATTCTTTAGGAGAAGATTCGATTATCATTTACGTATCGAAACGAAGAAAAAATAGTGTATGGAGTTTGGTGAACAAGCGCCGAATACTTGCATTGATTGAAGATGGCTCTGTTACGGAAGCTGGACTCGCATCGATTGAGACAGCCAAGCAAACAGGATCATGGCAGGAAGCCTATACATCAAAAACAACATTGGACAATAGTACAATTTTTTTGAACCAACTAAACCTAGATGCAAAAGCATATCAGGTATACCAATCATTAACAAACATAGAACAGTTGCGCATTTTGATGTGGGTAGAACAGTGTAAAAGTGAGACTTCGTTACACAAACGAATAAACGATTTAATTCGATTATTAAAAGAAGAAAACAAACAAGAAATCCTAATGTTAGTGGGATAGTAATAGAAAGTAGGAAACGATATGAGTTTAGGAGCTCTCATTCATCATCATGTCATACATTTATTAGCGAAAAAGTTACATATTGATCTAGCGAAAAATATGCCTATTCCACCAAAATCATTTTTCAAGAAATATATGGTTACATCCAAAACGATATCAGGTAGAAATGTGCATTACCTTCAACAACAACTTATGAAATCACACACTGCCATCATTTATCTTCATGGAGGAGGATACCTGACAAATTTCACCATTCAACATTGGAGATTAATTGATAAACTAATGAAGTGTGCCAAGGTTGATGTTATTTGTCCAGATTATCCACTGGTCCCAAAAACGTATGTTGATTCTTATCAAATGTTAGATACATTATATGATGAACTAATTCGTAGTTATCCATCTGTTATTCTAATGGGGGACTCTGCTGGTGGTGGGTTTGCATGTGGGTTTTTACAATATCTAAAAATCAATCAAAAAACCCTTCCGTCAAAATCAATTTTGATATCTCCATGGCTTGATGTTTCTATGAGTAACCCTATGATTCTAGAAGCTAGCAAATTAGACCCGTGGTTGGAATTAGAGAAAATAGTTCCAGCAGGAAAACAATATGCGATAGGAAATACCAAACACTATATGGTAAGTCCAATTTATGGTGATTTTTTTGGATTAACACCAATCAAAATTATAACTGGTACCTACGACATCTTATATCCAGATATTCAACTGTTAGAAGAACAAACGAAATCAAATCAATATAACATTACATTTTCAATTTATCCTAAAATGCTTCATGTCTTTCCTCTCCTTGCGATCAAGGAAGGAAGACTTGCGATACAAGAAATGATCGAGACCATTTGTGAGGGAGACTAACATGATACAACTAAAAGAAATTACATATGATAATTTAAAAGCTGTGGTGGAACTTACCAACACCTTAAGCGAAGAACAACGTAAAGTTGTAGCCCCAAATGTCAATTCACTGGCAGAGGCTTGGCTAAACTACGAGACAGCATGGCCAAGAGCAATCTATGATGACGATACCTTAGTAGGATTTGTGATGCTTGGAATTGGTGGGTATGAGGAAGAAGAAATCGACAAACCAGCTTATTGGTTATGGCGGTTTATGATAGCAGGTCCTTATCAAAAACAAGGATACGGAAAAAATGCACTAGATGTGATTGTTGAAAAATGCAAAGCAGATCAAATTAAGTATTTGTATGCATCATGTCACCTTGATCATGCATCTCCATATCATTTTTATATGAAATATGGTTTTATAGACACAAATAAGTTTGAAGATGGCGAAGAAATTATTAAATTAAAGATTGTGTAAGCAATGGAACAACGAATGTTAATTCACAAAGAAGATGAACGGTTAATACCGATTCAATCGTTGTTAGATCAAGTAAGTCATAAAGTAGCAATCCTTTGGGCACTCGAATGTGCACAGGAACTGCTCGGTCGTTTTGAAATGATATCATCAGATAAACGAGTGGCGAGTGCAATAGAAGCTGGGTATTTATGGGCATTTGGAAAGATTAAAATGAAAGAAGCAAAAACTACAATCTTATCTGCTCATAAGGCAGCAGGCGAGGCATATCCTGATATGGTTGCTTTGAGTTTCGCTCGAGCAATTGCACAAGCAGCTTCCACGGTTCACACAAAAAAACACGCAATTGGAATTGTGATCTATTCGTTTACTGCCGTATCGTACCAAACAGAAACAAAGAATAAAGAAGAAACACTCACAAAACTGCTAGATTGGTTTTATCAAACATTGGTAGAAGTGAAGAATCGAACACTAGATGAAAATCATACATGGGCTAAATTTATCAAATAGGACAACATTGGTTGATGCTAGATGAAAGGAATTATATGAAACTAAAATGGATTGGCTTTTTTAGCCTAATTGCTGTAGCGATGTTTGGGTATTTTTATACCCTAATACAGATGCCAAAAAACGCATCGTTTTTTATCATGTTAGTACTGCTTGGACTTATCCTTACAGCTATCATATCTGAATTTTTTAAAGAACAAAAAAGAGAAATGATTCAAACTCCAACCAAAGAACTAGTGTATTCGTTTGTTTTTGTGGTTGTTGGGACACTAATTCCTTATTATATGAGTATGTTGTTTGATATTCATGTTGTGATTGGATCTGCTTTCGTAGGAATTTTGTTTCATTTTGCCTTACGAAAATATGAAATAGAAGCTTATTGTGGATCGTTTGCGGGGATGATTAGCATTTTGGTTGTAGGACCGTTTGAAATATTGCTTGTTGCCCTTTTAACAGGTATTGTATTTGTTCTTGCCAAACCAGTGTGGAAAGGGTTTGGGGGAAAGCTTGGAACAATTGGTTTTGTTGGTACTGTTGGATCTATTTTAATTCTAGGAAAAGAATTTTTAGCACCAATCACCATACCTGATGAGACACTATTTGTCGTTTTTTCAGTACTCGGAGTGGTAACTACATACATAGTTCAACATATGTTCAAACAAACTGCAACCCTTGCTTCAAGTGCAACTTCACTTGTTGTAGCACTCATAGCACATTATATTTTAAGGCTAAACCCAGTTTATATGACGGTTTTTTTCGCAGCGAGTTTTGTTGGGATGGCTGATAAAACAAAAATCAATGGACTCTTTACCGCTGCATTTGCTGGATTTATCATTGGTTACATTTTCTTGATGTTTGCTCCATACTTAAATGGTGCTGGTGGAAAACTCGGGACGATGGCATTTTTAACAACACTTTCTATTCATGGAATGAATGAACTAATCATTTATACAAAAGCTTATTCAAATAAAGTTAGGTGAGCATAATGAAGTTGTTAGATTGGTTATTAAGTGGAGACATCACGATCAACCAACTTGTGAAACGAGATTTGTTAGAAGAATCGATTGATTTTCTTGATGAAGGACTCATCAACGAGTTTTTAGTGCGGTTTGATCCAGATAAGCAAATGTGGGGTGGTGGAATTTATGGTCCTAAATGGATTTCAACCACATACACACTACTAGACCTAATGTACTTAGGTGTCAGTAGAACAAATGAGTATGTGCAACAAGGAGCAAGACATGCGATTGTATCCTTATGGCCACATCCAGGACCGTATAAAAACAAACGCTATCTTGATATGTGCATTGCCGGTATGCTTGTGACGATTGCTAGTTATGCAAACGTAGAAGAAATAAAACTACATGAACTCATTGATTATATCTTGTCGCATGCGTTTCCAGATGGGGGATGGAACTGTTGTTTTGATTCTATGTACCACACTCCTAAATCATCTTCCTTACATACCACAATCAATGTGCTAGAAGGTTTATACCAATACGAGCGATTTGGAAATACTTATCGTATGAATGAAATAAAGACTCAAGTTGATAACGCCAAAGAATTTATCTTAAAGAAACGATTGTTTCGTTCAGTAAGAACCGGAGAAGTCATTCATCCTGATATGAGTGAAATTCACTTTCCATATCGATGGAAATACGACTGTTTTCGAGCACTTGAGTATTTTGCGAGAACAAACTCACCATATGATGAGAGAATGAATGAGGCAATGGAACGTTTGCGAACCAAACTCAACACTCATCCAATGCCGAAAGGAAATCCTATTTCTGGATTAACACACTTTCAATTAGAAACAACTCGGTATAGTCGATTTAATACATACCGAGCATGTTACATCTTAAAAAAATACGACTCTAGATACTATCAAGAGGTCTTGTTGAAAGATTATAGTATAAAGTAAGATAGGTTTCATTACTAAATGGTATGACATCCTTGAAGAAAAGTACTATAATAAAGAAAAAGGAGAACGATGGTATGGAAGAAAATCAAGTACTACATCCATTTGTCAAATCAGAAAACATCTATTTTCGTGTTACACTCTTTATGGTGCTTGCATCTATTTTACTTACCATATTAGGGTATGGAATGGTGAAAGCAATGATCCCAATGCCAGAGCCAATCACAGTAGGTGTTATGTTTTATATGTATGCTCATATCATCCACTTTGGGTATGGATTGTATCGATTGTTTTATTTTTACTTTAAGGTTAGAAAACAAGCATTAGGGATTAAAATCACAAAAACAATCATATCAGTAATATTATCACCTATCAATGCTGTGATCACCTATGTTGCGTTATTTTTACTGATACTTTCAAGTTGTGCAGCAGGTTAATTCAACTTCGGACTAAAGCAATTTAGTCCCTTTTTATTCATAAAAATGTTTGTAAAAATGGTGATTTTGTCCTATAATAGATAATAGACATTTTAGAAGGAAGTGGTGTGTTTATGAAAACCACAATTTATAATCAAATAGACTTACAAAATACAAACGTTCAACACCACATCAAAGACGTAATCCAAAGTGGAGGAATTGTAGTATTTCCAACCGAAACCGTATATGGAATAGGAGCAAACGCACTTGATAAGAATGCTGCGAAAAAAGTATATGAGGTTAAAGGAAGACCATCAGACAATCCGTTAATCGTTCACATTGAAAAACCAGAGGACTTATCAAGGTATGTTGAAGTGATTCCGGACGATGCAAATGGATTGATTAAGGCGTTTTGGCCAGGACCACTAACAATTATCTTTCAGAAAAGAGATATCATCCCAACTACAATAACTGGTGGACTTAATACGGTTGCGATTCGTTGTCCAAGCAATCCAATCGCAAATGCAGTGATCAAATTTGCTTCTACTCCACTTTGTGCACCGAGTGCGAACATCAGTGGCAAACCTTCCTCAACACTATTTGAGCATGTTGTCGATGACATGATGGGGAAAGTCGATGTTATCATCGATGGTGGAAAGTCTCAAATTGGATTAGAATCCACTGTTCTTGACTTAACCAGTGAAGAACCAACGATTTTAAGACCTGGATTCATAACAAGGCAAATGATTGAAACCGTACTGAATAAATCAGTATTAGATAAGTCGGTGGTGACACCAACAGAAGTTCCGAAATCACCAGGTATGAAATACAAACATTATGCACCATCTGGAGTAATAACGGTTCTTTATGGAAAAGAAGTGGATATTATAAACTACATCAACACTCAATTATCCACTAATCTAAATGTTAAAATTGGTGTGATATGTTCCACCGAACTATATGATAAGATTCAAACATCACGAAAATTTGACATTGGTAGTATGAGTAACGATGCTGAAGTCGCATCGAATCTATTCATTGCGTTACGAAAAATGGATGAACTGGGTGTTGATATTATTTACACCCATGCGTTTTCTGAGTTAGAGCTAGGAAACGCGACGATGAACCGATTACTAAAAGCATCTAGTTATAATATCAAGAAAGTATAAAAAAGGGAGGTATTGATATGAATGCAAGAGATTTTAGAGTATTAGCCGATCAAAAAATGACAGGAAAATGGGGAGAAGCAGCAGTAGCTTATTTAATCTATGGAGTAATCACAGGAGCAATAAGTGGTGGGACTGCAGGAATCGCAACGATTATTTTAACCGGCCCACTCTATCTAGGGTTTGTTATGTTTATTGTCGCAATTTCACAAGGAGAAAAACCAGAATTTGCTAAACTGTTTGATGGATTCAAAAACTTTGCCAATGCGATGATTTTAGGGATTTTACAAATGTTATATTTAGCATTATGGTCGTTATTATTATTAATTCCTGCCATCATCAAAAGTTTTTCTTACTCAATGAGTTACTACATTTTAAATGAAAATCCGACAATGAATCCAAATGACGCGATTACACTTAGTCGCAAAATGATGGATGGGCATAAATGGAGATTATTCTGTTTACGTTTTAGTTATATTGGATGGATCTTACTAAGTATTTTAACATTTGGTATTTTATTCTTATGGGTAGCACCAAAAATGGAACTAGCTCAATACGAGTTTTACTTAGACTTAAAGTTAAAATCGTCAAATAATTAGAGTAATCAGGTAGAATGGCGACATTCTATCTTTTTAATACACAGATTAGTAGTAGGTACAAAAAAATTAATTTTAAAAAAGTGTAAAAAAAATATGCAAAGGTCTTGCATTTATAAATAAAAGGTGTATAATAAGGGTAGAAATAAAAAATAATGATAAAGCCTAACCCGGAGCAATCCGGTGACGGAAAGCTATAGGGTCTCTCTGAGATAGCCAGTTGCCAGAATCTGTTAAGATTGTGGCTTTTTTATTTCCAAAAAATAATAATTTTGGGAGGAAAAATTATCATGTTAAAAAAACTATCAGTCATTTTACTAGCTCTATTCGTATTAGGTGGGACAGCAGTTGCTTATGCATACTGGGATAACCTACAACAAACTCAAGAAGAAACAATCAATATCGGTCAAGGTGTTACACTACAAAAATCTGTAGTAGCAACAGCTCCAGCAGGACACAAATTAGTTCCATCAGGTGTTGTATTAAAAGCAAACGATGTAACTTCAATTACATTAACATACAATGTTAAATTAGATGTAGAAGCTCTCAATGCATTAACACTTAATGTGCAAGCTTCAAACGTTAAAATTGGTGGATCTGCTACACATGCAGGATTGGTTAATATTAATATTTCTCAAGCATCAGCTACAGTGAATGCGACTAACGTGTTAGTTACTGTAACAGTTACACTAACTCAACCAGCAACAGAAGCTGCATACAATGCAATCATCAACCAACCTATTACCTTTACATTAACATTTACAGCAGCACAAGCATAATCAACTAATCACTAAAACTAGTTCTTATTATTGGTCAGAACCATTGTTACAATGGATGATATAAATGAATAAAAAAATGTGATAAAGCCAAACCCGGAGCAATCCGGTGACGGAAAGCTATAGGGTCTTTATGAGATAGCCAGTTGCCAAAACCTAATTTTGTTGGGTTTTGGCTTTTTTATTCCAATCACTTAAACACAACAACAAAAGAAAAGAAAAAGGAGAAAAATCATGTTAAAAAAATTATCAGTAATCTTATTAGCTCTATTCGTATTAGGTGGGACAGCGGTTGCTTATGCATACTGGGATAACCTACAACAAACTCAAGAAGAAACAATCAATATCGGTCAAGGTGTTACACTACAAAAATCTGTAGTAGCAACAGCTCCAGCAGGACACAAATTAGTTCCATCAGGTGTTGTATTAAAAGCAAACGATGTAACTTCAATTACATTAACATACAATGTTAAATTAGATGTAGAAGCTCTTAATGCATTAACACTTAATGTACAAGCTTCAAACATTCAAATTGATGGATCTGCTACACATGCAGGATTGGTTAATATTAATATTTCACAAGCATCAGCTACAGTGAATGCGACTGACGTGTTAGTTACTGTTACAGTAACATTATCACAACCTGCCGATGTAACAGTATACAATGCAATCATCAACAAGCCTATTACTTTTACTTTAACATTTACAGCAGCACAAGCTTAATAGCACATCCGTTGGAAGATCTCCAACAGTAAAGTAAAATTGAATAGGAATGAGGAAGATTTATGAATGTATTCGAAACTAGAAAAGATTTCAGACTCGAGTTCTTCGTTATAGTTTTTCTCTTCCTTGCATTTAGCTCAGGTATTGCATTTGCATATTGGGATGCAGTAATTCGTGAAGATGATCCCATCATCGATATTGGTGTTGGAACCGTCATTTTGGTGAATGAAACCTTACAACCAAGTAATGAACTAAGATTAGTGCCATATGGAGCTTTTAAGGGTCCAAATGACGTTGATCATATTAATTACGAGTATGTTGTAAAGTTAAATAAAATTGGTCAGTTAACAGTGACCTCAAAAAATATTATGGTGAATGGGATTGAAAACCCATATGGACTAATTCGTGTTGACATCTTCATCGATGAACCAAACGAAGATGCCCAATCATCACTGAATGTCGTATTTGAAGACGACCCAGAATCAGAACTCTACGTTGTAACGGTTCGAGTAAGAGTTAGCTTAGCGACTCCTCAAAACGAAGAACAATATTTATCGGTGCGCAACGGAGTGTTAGGATTTACACTTGAATTTAAAGCAGAAGAATTACCTATTTCAAATTAAGACGGAGGCATTTCGAAATGAGCGATAGTGCAAATAAGAGTGAATCAAAAGTGAATTCATCGAAGTTAGCAAAACAGTTTCGTTCATTTGCTATATCCGCACTTATACTTGGAATTGGTATCGCCAGCATTCTCTTGGTTCCTGTGGTCTTCAAACGTCAGCATTTCGTGATTGTTAGCGGTAGTATGAGTCCTGTGATTGAAATTGGTGATATTGTAATTGCCAATACAGGATTCAAACATGAAGACCTAAAAGTCGATGACATCATTGTATTTTATGCAGATGCAATTGAAAGCAGTGAAACAAAGGAAGTAGTCGTACATTACATTGCTGAAATTAATATCAGTGGTACGGGCGAAAGAACTTATTTAACAAAAAACGAGCGGGATACCGCATACGATGATTGGATATTAACCGACGATGACATCATTGGACTGTATACCAATCATATTCCAAAACTAGGTAGATTTTTGTTGTTTACACAATCGACCTTTGGGAAAATAGTCATTATTGTAGATTTATTAATTATTTTTTACATTGTTAGTTTGGTAGGAAACAAAGAGAAAAAAACGAAGATGAAGTAGGTGAGTAACTATGAGTGCAAAACGTATCATTATGCCAATAATACTTAGCATAGTATGTGCTTTTGGCATTTTTAGTATTAATTTTGCTTACGGTTATTTCGATCAACAATCTGTTTCACAAAACGAAACAATTCCTATTGGTAATTTTGATAATCCGTTTGTAACAACGTATTATACAGGGTTCGAAAACTATACAAACACCACATTATTTAGTAACATTAATTTATCAATAGATGGCGTTAATTGGCAAGTAAACAGTGTCGTTGTAGGAAACACGGCAAATGACCTAAAAGTAGGAACAAAAAGTGCTCGATTTAATCGAAACGCGTACATGAATTCTTTAGATAGTTTTACTGGACTAAGAACCATTTCCTTTTATATGGGAAAAACAGTGGATAGTCCAACATCAGGAAAAACATATGAAGTAGCGATTAGGGATGCAACATCGAACTGGTATATTATTAACACAGGAGCAATGCCAAATACATTTACCTATTTTGAACTTGATGTTGCGACTATGATTCAAAACGGGATTACTCTAAGTAATAATGTAACTGTCACACAATCAACTCCACTTTTTGTCCGAATTTATTTTAATGGAAACCAAGGTGGAAATCCAACAAGACAAAATATGAATCTAGACGAATTGAAAATAACTCATAGCTCATAACAAAAAGAAGTCAGAGATGACTCCTTTTTGTTAGGTTTGTTGGGTAATAAGTTTTTCTTTAATAAAATGATTACGTATGTTATAATAACGATAATAACACAAGAAGGAGTTTGAACATGAAAGCGAAAATCAATTATGTATTAAACGGTGGTCATTGGAATCCGAAAGATGAAGTAAAAGAAGCGTTTTACAAGGACATGTATCACTTTATCAATGAGCGCTATGAAACCGAATTAAAAGAGATTGCATTAGCTGATTTTGTTGCATTAGAACCATATATCATAGGGAATATGGCAGCGAAATACTTTTTAAAAGAAGAAGTTGGTGGGGCATTTGAAACCCAACCAAGTGATTATTTTATTGGATATTGTTATCAAAATAAAAAATACATGAAATTAATTCCACATTTGATTGAATTTTTTGCGTACTGGCGCGAAATCGAACAATGTAGTGAAAAGAACGCTACAGACTTTTTCGCAAGTAGCTGGGCAGCACTTGTCGATACTGCTAAATTTTTTAAGTATACTTTTGTAGAAGATTTAATCAATAGCCCAGAAGCTCCACAAGTAAGAGATGAGCGTATATTAAGTCGTTTACAAAGTTGTCCTGAACAAGTATCAGCACCAACTGAAGTAGATCCGAAACGAAACTTACCAATTCCAAAACCTAGAAGAAAACATTATGAGTTTTTAGGTTGGTTTGAAAAAGCAGATTTCAATGGAGCAATTGTTTCAAACATCTATCATGGAATTAAAACGGATATTACACTTTATGCAAATTGGGGAACACATACGTATTTTCATTCAAACGATGGATATGTGACGTTTGAGGATATTTATGAAGATTTGTTAAAAGACTTTTCAACGGTTGTTGGATATCAAGTCACAAAAGAAAAAGCAAGAGAACTACCACATGGGTGGATGACACACTTTATTAAAGCAAGTTATGAAGGATATTTGGATGCGTTTTTCAACATTCCAAAATTTTATGACAAATGGATTTGGTTAATTGATTATATCCGAAACTTATACTCTAACAATCCGGATATGTTAACTAGGCTTTCTTTCGAACATGGGAAGTTTGGACTAGAAGCACAAGCAAGATGGGAATTAAATAGCTTATTTGCTGGTAGATTTCACCTCGTATGGCCAAAAACAAGAGATTATAGTGGTGCAGGAATCAAAGAAAAATTGGCAGATTCCACAAACTTCCGTATTCAAAAAGTAAGTTACCCTGTTGGTGAACACGTAGAACTTCCAGAGTTTTCTCGATTAGGGTTTGAGTTTGGTGGATGGTACGAAACACCAGATGCTAGTGGAGCACGCGTCATCGAAATTGTGGACGACCGTTATGCTGCAAAGACACTCTTTGCGAAGTGGATAAAAGAAAAATAATTCATTCGGACAAACATTCGTGTTTGTCCTTTTTTAAAGCATATTATTTGAACAAACACTCATATATTGTTATAATTAGGTTATAAATTAAAATAAGTAAATGAGGTAAATACAATGAAACAAAACACACAAGGAATTCACCACATCACTGCAATTGTCGGTGATCCACAAGAAAACATACATTTTTATCAAACCATTTTAGGGATGAAATTGATCAAACGCACGGTTAATTTTGATGATCCAACCACATATCATTTTTATTTTGGTGATCAAGTAGGAACTCCCGGAACCATCATCACATTCTTCCCGATGCCAAATGGATCAAAGGGCGAAATTGGAGGTGGACAAGTTGGAATCACACATTATGCAATACCAAAAGGTGCATTACCGTTTTGGAAGCAAAGATTATTTGAATTTGGAATCAAAACAAAGGAAGTTACATTCTTTGGAAACATTCATCTTGTTTTTAAGGATGTTCATGGGTTAGAACTTTCACTTGTCGAAACAGATATTGAAACTGCAAATTACGAGTCATGTGGTGTATCTATACAACATGCAATCCTTGGATTTTATGGTGCACTATTATATTCGACAAGTTATTTAGATACCATTTCTCTTGTAAAAAATGTGTTTGAATTAACAGAAGTAGCGGCAGAAGAAGACATCATTCGATTTCAAAGTAACGCTACCATTGGTTCTATCATTGATATCAAACGGGTAGACATGAAACGTGGATTTAGTGGGGTTGGAACAGTACATCACATTGCGATGAGAGCAAGCGATGATCAAAATCACATTGAACTTATGAATCACATTCGCTCATCAGACTATATGACGACAAAAGTCATTGATCGTAATTACTTTCATTCCATTTATTTTCGCGAATATGGTGATATCTTGTTTGAAGTTGCAACCGATAATCCAGGATTTTTCGTTGATGAAGATGCAAACAATCTTGGTCAATCATTAAAACTACCGAAACAATATGAGTCATTTCGAAGTCAAATTGAACGAGCATTGCCGAAGATTGAGGTCAGTATATGATTCATTTATATAAAAAAGGAAAAGGAAATCAAGGTATTACATTCATTTTATTTCATGGAACAGGTGGAGATGAACATGATTTAATTCCGTATGCTTCTGCGATTGATCCAACTGCGAATATATTAAGCATCAGAGGAAATGTTACTGAACGCGGAATGAATCGTTACTTTCGTAGAATTGCTGAAGGCGTATTTGACCAAGAGGACTTGGCATTTCGTACAAAGGAAATGGTTGCATTTTTAAACAAGGCAAGCAAAGATTATCAATTTGAACTACCAAAAGCAGTCTTAATAGGTTACTCAAATGGGGCTAATATCGTCGCAAGCATGGCTTTATCAACAGATTTAATGTTTCATACTGCAATACTGCATCACCCTATGGTGCCATTTCGAAATCGTTCCTTGTCACTGTTGAATCAAAAAAATGTTTGGATTCTCGCAGGAACAAACGATCCACTCGTGAAAATTGATGAGACGCATGAACTTGAACAAATCTTTCTTAAAGCAAATGCTAATGTCGTGTTAGCTTGGTTTTCCAATGGACATTCCTTGTCTAGGGACGAAATCGAGTGGGTTTCTAAGAAATACAGTACGGAAATATTGGAGTAATAAACGAGTACGATTGTACTCGTTTTTTGTTGTTATTGTTATCGATTTCGTGTATAATATAATAGGATGAAAGGAGGGGGACATATGAATAAAAATAGTAGTAGAAAAAGTGCGTTTCAAAATTTGTACAACCAAAATCCAGAAACAAATGCATATATCATTGAAATATCCCTTGATGATTATGCCGAATTGTTCAATGGTTGGGATGCATCGCCACTTCGTAGACGTGATCTAGAACCAGAACTTCTTGATTACCTAGAACAAGCTGGTTATGAAATTCCACTTGATGAACAAGTTGAACTTTGGTTTTTCTTGCCTACTGGTATTCGTAATGAAGACAAAGAACAACGTTCCCTCACTGGGATCAAAAATAATTTCAATGTTGTATTGTTCTTCATTGAACGGCAACTCAAAAAAATATACAGACAGATTGCGATGTATCTAACATTTAGTATTTTCTTTATTGTATCTGCATATTTAATCCGTGATTTTTTTGAAATTGAATTGCTATTTTCAATTGTAATTGAAGGTTTGTTTATTGGTGGATGGTTCTTATTGTGGGAATGCTTTTCTTTGTTTTTCTTTCAATCACACGAACTTAGATATCGAAAAGCAATCTATAAAAAATTTTTAGCATCACCAATTATTTTCAAGCAAAGAGTAGATTAGTTTTTAGTGGCTTAAGACAAATGTTTTAAGCCATTTTTACATACTTGTAAAAAAACACTTGTTAACTATTGATATTTTTTAAAAAAGTAGTACAATATAAGTAGAAATATAGAATATGTTTATGCGCATCTTTGGAATGACATCCTTTTATGCGCATTTTATTTTATATTTGCAACACATAGAAAAGAAAGGGAGATTTTGTATGAGGAAAATACTAATCTTTTTATCATTATCCATTTTCTTATTGTTTCTAGCATCCTGTGTGAATCCACAAACGCAAATTACAATCACATTTAATACCAATGGAGGAAACGTTATTGAAGATATGATTGTATCTTCAACTAGCTCGAGCGTAAATTTACCAACCCCCGTCAAGGAAGGGTCAACATTTGATGGTTGGTATACTGATGCAGAGTTTAATTCACCATTTACCATTGGTGCCTTGTTAACGAATACACAATTAACCTTATTTGCGAAATGGACAGAAACCATAAATCAAGTGACTGTCATATTTGAAGCAAATGGTGGTACTGCAATCTCAGCTGTTAATGTAGCAGTTGGAGGAACCATTACCGCACCAACTGCTCCAACAAAAACTGGATTTACCTTTGATGGGTGGTTTAGCGACAGTGCTTTAACGACCTCATTTGTCTTTACAACAACCATCACTTCAAATATTACTCTTTACGCAAAATGGACGCCTGTTGTTACAACAATCACGGTAACTTTTGATGTCGATGGTGGAACTGCCGTTTCGAGTCAAACCATCAATAGTGGACAAAAAGCTATTCTTCCAACAGCTCCAACAAAAGCAGGATATACATTTGGAGGATGGTATACTGATTCTGCGAAAACAGTTGTGTTTGATTTTGATACAAACTTATCCACAAATACGACTATTTATGCGAAGTGGAACATCAACACCTATACAGTATCGTTTGATTCTATTGGTGGATCTATCGTACCTAATCAAACGATCAATCATGGTTCTGTAGCGACCATTCCAACAGCTCCAACCAAAACAGGATATACATTTGGTGGATGGTATACAACAAATGCCCTAACAACACCGTATGAATTTACTATAGCAGTGACTCAAAATATCACAATCTATGCAAAATGGACCATCAATACTTATACGGTAACCTTTGATGTCGATGGAGGAAGTAGTGTTCCTGCTCAAGTGGTAGATTACAACCAAAAAGCAACATTACCA
>DAOSEC010000003.1:22337-97416 GCA_035362935.1 Bacilli bacterium
ACTGCTCCAACCAAAACAGGTTACACCTTTGGTGGATGGTATACAACAAATGCTTACACAACTGCATTTGATTTTGATACACTCATTACTGCCAATACAACCATTTATGCTAAATGGACCATCAATACATATACGGTAACCTTTGATGTCGATGGAGGAAGTAGTGTTTCTGCTCAAGTGGTAGATTACAACCAAAAAGCAACATTACCAACTGCTCCAACCAAAACAGGTTACACCTTTGGTGGATGGTATACAACAAATGCTTTCACAACTGCATTTGATTTTGATACACTCATTACTGCCAATACAACCATTTATGCAAAATGGAATATCCTTACTTATACCTTAACTTTCGATGTTGATGGCGGAAGTGCAGTGGATACCCAAACATTGGCTTACAATGTCAAACCAACCATTCCTTTGATGCCTACTAAAACAGGCTATACCTTTGATGGATGGTTTACCGATAATACCTTAACAACACCATATAATTTTGATGCGGTACTTACCACCAATCAAACCGCTTACGCAAAATGGATTATAAATACATATACTGTTACATTTGAATCCAATGATGGAACAATGGTTGCTAACCAAACAATTAACTATGGTGGTACCGTTGTGACTCCGACTGCACCAACCAAAACAGGATATACCTTTGATGGTTGGTATGCAAATAGTGAATTGACAACTGCTTACAATTTCTCGAATCTTGTAACAGCGAATATGACACTATATGCCAAATGGACAGCAGAAACCAAAACGATAACCTTTGTACTCAATAATGGAGAAGCAAATGTACTAGTGACCCAAGAAGTTGGAACTGACATTGTGTTCCCAGATACTCCTACCAAAGTAGGATATACTTTTGATGCATGGTATCAAGATAGTGTGTTTGTACAAATTTATACTCAAACAACAATGCCAACTAGTAACATCACAGTATATGCAAGATTTGTTGTGAACTTATATATTATAGATTTTGAAGAAAATGGTGGAAGTGTTGTAGAAAACATCGAAGCTCCATATCAAGCACAAGTCAGTGCACCAACAAATCCAGTCAAAGATGAGTATACCTTTGATGGATGGTATGAAGATAGTGAATTTACGACACCATATCAATTCTCAACCATGCCACTTGGCGGTATTACTCTATATGCAAAATGGATTGATGCAACCAGCGTTCAAACGATTGCTTCGGTGTTGATGTTTGCTCAACCAGGCGATGGCATTTATGTCAGTGGTATCGTCTATGATCGATTGTATCCTAATCCAATGGTGATAGGCTTTTATATCTATGATGGTACCGGAAGTTTGTTTATCAAAGCAGACCAACAAATGTATCAAATTGGTGATGAAGTCACCATTTCAGGAGCTTACTCATTAACAGCAGGAGTTCCACAAATTGAAGATATCTATTTGATTGTAGATAATATCATTACTGGAGTGTATGAATTACCTGCCATCGAAGAAGTTAGTGTGTATGATATCACCCAAGAAGACCCAAATAACTTATTTGCTTATGGACGATTCGTAGAACTAACAGGAATTTTGAGAATGACCGAACCAGGTCGATTCTATGTATTTGATTTAACCGAAAGCAATGGTTTAGAAATTAACTATAAATCATTCCCAATGGATCCATCTAACCCATTGTTACCATTTGTCAATCAAATCATTACCATCAACGCTGTTGTTCATTTGTATGTGCCGATGGCAAACGAGTGGCACATCCTTTACCATGATGAAATTACTCCAATAGCTGCTGCATCATTAACCGATCAAGAAATTGTTGATGGTATTGTAACACTCGGAGAACAATTCTTAAATGGAATGGAATTTCCAAGTGGATCTACCTTTAATCTTCCAACCGAAGCCCTATTTGGTGGTACTACCATTGAATTTAGTACTACCGGTGAACACGCTGATGAATATAACGTTGTAACAGGGGTATTTGCAGAAGTGGATGTCATCACTCCAATTACACTTTCGTTTACGGTAACGTTAAACGATGCGTCCGCTAGTGGAGAAGCAATCATTTACGTAATGCCTGTTACTTATACTCCAATTGGTGATTTGTATTATTTACCAACGGAACATATTTATTATGTTCATGGTATCGTTGTATTCATGGTGCCAGATCAAAATATTGTAATTCTCGCAGATGAAACAGGATTTATCATCGCAATGACACAAGATGTTGTTGAATTAGGTGATGAAATATTATTGACAGGGTACTTGGTACAAATGGATGGTCCTTTGATGCTTGTTGGCGAAGAAGGAGCTACCGTGATTGAAATTTTATCACAAAACAATGATATACCAGTTCCTCATATTGATTTAACAATTGAACAAATATTATCATTAGACCCTACCAATCCACAATTTACTGGATTGTTCATCCAAACAACGGGTGTCTTAATTGATCCAGAAGAATTTGGTAAATTAGCAATTGGTCCAAAAATATATGTTCTAGTCGATGAATTAGGAAATTCGATACCTATTATGGCATTTGATAGTGAAAGTGCTTTGTTACTTAGTCATTATCTGGGTGAAGAAATTTTCGTAAGAGGATTCTTATCCCCAACCGATAATCCAGAAATGCCATTTGCTGTTATCTTTAATGGTAGAAGCGATGGTGTCGGTTCTTCCTTAACACCAGCGGAATATTTAAGTTACATTATGGGAGAAATTATCGACCATTTTGATACGCTTACCGTTCGACAACTTGCTTACATGGATGATTTCATAGCGAAATTACCAGATGGTATGACAGGAGAACTTAGTGTATTGCCATCATCAACAGCCTACTTTAACCTAGAAACCTTACAATTTGCTGATGTCAGTGAGATTACAGGCGTTGAGTTTGAAATTACACTTTACTATTTAGGTGAAATGCTTACAGATCAGTTTGCTGTTATCATAGAGCCAATTGAAACCACTTCGATTGCAGATTTCCTAGTAGGAGACCCGGACACAATTTATCATGTTAGAGGTATTATAACAGCAATCGCAGAAGAAGCATTCATCTTATTATCAGATGAATCTACCAATGTCTTTGTATTGAAAAAAATCCCAGTTCAAATTGGAGATGAAATCATTATTTCAAGTAAACCAAGTGAATTCATGCCTGGATTTATTGTCATGGATGATACTGAGTTTACCGTGTTAGAAGAAATCGTCTCCCATGGACGACCAAGTCCAATCGCAGCGATGAGTACATCCATTGAACTAGTGAACGCAATCGACTTAACAAACCCTGCTAATTTTGGTAAATATGTTGAAATTAGAGGAAGACTCACTGATCATACCGATAATATGATGGGAATCCAATTATCCGATGGAGAACACTTCATTGTGATTGCTCCTAGTGGATATTGGGCATTTGAACATTTGATGGATTATATGGGATTAGAAGTATATCTTAAAGGGTATCTGTTGCCAGATTTTGGTGATGATATCCCAGAAATTGATCGTTTCGTAATGTTCTTAGATAATGAAAACGATGTTCGATTGATTTATGAAACCGATCTAGAACGTATCAATGCATTATTGGATGTTGCAACTTATATGTTCGATGGTCAAACAGTTAGACCAGGAGACTATTTTGAATTGCCTGAATATTATCCATTGTTTGATGCAAACATTGAGTATCATACATCAGGTATCAATGCTAGCTACTACGATCCACTTACGTTTATGTTTGCTGATACAACCGAAGAACTTATTATTGAATTTACAATTACCGTTTCGATTGGAGAAGAATTCAATTCCACTGTAATCTCAATGATACTCAAACCTTATACTCCAATTACCATTGAAGAAGCACATTTGGTTCCAGATGGAGAAAAGATTTTGGTGACAGGAACTGTTGTAGAAATCAAAATGTATTATATCATCATAGCGGATGATTATGGATACATTAAGGTCAACGGTAACTTTGAACTAGAACTTGGTGATGTGATTCAAGTAAGAGGATATAAATACACAGGAAACTTAATTCATTACTTGTCAAGTTATGGATTTGAAGATCAAGTAATCATTACCAATACAAATCAAATTATGACCAACACACCAATCACATCAACGATTGCTGACTTGGTTGCGATTGATTTTACCGATCCTCTTCAATCGATATATTATGTTACATTTACGGGTACTGTTACAAGGGATTATGAATATGGTGGATCCTTTATGTTAACCGATGGAGTATCTTCTATTATGTTACACGTAGAATATGATTTATTTGATCTATTCTATAACTTAATAGGATATGAAGTATCTGTTACAGGATACTTGAGTTACTACGAATATTATTATGATATGGAAACATTATCCATTTATGTTTCTGACTATGATGCTCCTGAACTCATTACTGGTACCATAGCTGATTTTCTAGCCGGTCCAGAAGATGGAATTTACATTATGTCCGTTTATATGACTGCGTTGTCCAATGATACACAAACGGCATATTTTTCGGATTCGACTGGTATTATTTCAGCAATTAACGTGACTACCGATTATTCTGATTCATTCTACCCTGATGGAATGGTCAAAATTACGGCCACCAAAGTCATCGTTGATGGCATCGCATACATCAATGGCGATTTTATCGTAACTGAAAGTTGGTGGGATTGGTTTGGTGGCTATCGACCAACCCAAGTGAAGAAAACGGTTGAAGAACTCACCATGCTAGATGCAACGCTTCAAGTAACCTATCAACAATTATATCGAGTTGTTGGTATATTAGACAAAACCGATGGCATTTACAGTCTATATTTGGGTGAGCATTCGATTTATTTGAGTAACATTCCAACCGATGTTGCATGGTTCCTTGATTCATCTGTCGATGATTTGATTGGACTTGATGTGTTTGTTGATCCTAATCAACCTACCTCAAACATCACTCATTTCGTTCCACTATACAATCAATCAAATTATTATCCAAACTTAACGATTGAAGAACAAATGTCGATTTTGCAAAACTACATCAGCTATGAATTAAATGGAATGACTTATTATTCGCTACAAGAATTTGATTTACCATATAATTTATGGGGAACATGGAGTGTTGCAATCGAATATTCTGTTGAACCTGAATACGATAGTCTTATTAATTTTGACTATCAAGTAATGGGTGAAGTAGAAGAAAGCACAGACTTGTTAATTCATGTCAGAATTTATGATTATAGTAACGAAGATAATGCAATCAATTTTGATGTATCCATTACCATTTTACCAATAGAAATTACATCCATTGCTGACTTTATCATCTCTGATCCAGGAATGCTTCTATTTATCAAAGGTACGGTAGTCGCAATGGACTTTGATGAAAACACAGTGCTACTATATGATGGATTTGACTTCTTGTTTGTTCCAGCATATGGTTACATGGGTGGTTTGTGGCATGGTGATGAAGTCATTGTACAAGGAAGCTACGTTTATCAATACTACAAACATTACATGAGCGAAGAAAACTGGATCGTATCCACATCAAATGGTACAGGATATGAAATGGATGCTTTTCCAGTTGTTTCGATGCAAGATTTATTCTTAAATAGCCCAACCGATGCTAGTTTTTATGGTACGACCATGCAAATCGATGGCACAGTCCTCAAATCATATGGAAGTGAATCATTCATCTATGAATTAGAAGATGGATTGGGAAATCGCATACGTTTGACCAATTCAAATTACAATTCACAATTATATGACCTTGATGGATATGACATTTCAGCACAAGTGGTTATCTATGGTTATCGAGAAGGTATTTGGGTTGTACAATTGCATCATTACTCATTAAGTGAATATACTCCTTCGCAAAAAATGAGTTTGATCAAAACAGATTTAATCAAACTATATCAAAATGAACTATATCGACCTGATGAAGTGTACTATTTTTCAGCCGCACATCATGTATTTTGGGATGCCACCATTCAGTGGGCGGTTGAACTAGACGACCAAGTATACGCTAATTTTGATGGATGGAGTGATTTGTATACTGAAATTGTAACAAGCAACACAGTAATCGATTTGATTGCAACCATTACGGTTCCAACCGATACCGATCCTTTAATTGATACTCTAACCTTTAGCATTACGATTCGACCAATCATCGCAATTGATGGCGATGCATTTCTAGCAACCCCTGATGGGGAATGGGTATCTGTGGAAGTGATTATTTTAGTCAATGGACATCATTATATGTATGGTTTAGAACCGACGACACAAACAATCATTTATTTCGCGTTTGGGGACTGGATTGCTTCTGAAGGACAAGTAGTCCTCATCTCGGGACAAAAAGGAACAGTCAATGGTCGAGCACAAATCAATTGGGGTGCTTATGTGGAAGAATACCTAGAAACACTCAGTGAATATACTACACCATTTGTATACGCCACACCGACTGATCTTCGCGATACCTTCATCGATGATTACTACTATACATCCGTACGTGTAACAGGAATCTTAGAAGAAAGCAGTGTAAATGATACAACGTATCAACTCAGTTTCAATGATGATATCGTTTATATCAGAACCAAATACATTGAACAAGTATATGAATTTAACAATTTACTTGGTAAAATGGTTACCATTGAAGGTTTGGTATTTACCAATAGCTTAGATCAAACGGTATTGCTATATCTCATTGGTGGGTATGCTGAAGAAATCATGTAACTCGTCATTTGAAAGTGTTTCCCTTTAGGGGGAGACACTTTTTTATTTATAAAAATTATAACATAAATTGACAATACAATTTTAAATTGTTATAATCTCGACGTTGTTTGTATTTATAAATATTATAAATAAGAAGAGGAGTGATGATTTGAAAAAGACTTATATATTATTTCTGATCTTATTTATACTAAGCATTACATCTTTATTCATTGGTGTAAAACAGTTTGAACTAGTTGATATCCTAACGTTATCAGAAGAAGTGCTTATGTTTTTAACCATGAGCCGGATTCCACGATTACTCGCTTTGATCTTTACAGGAATAGGTCTTAGTTTATCAGGTCTCATTATGCAAACGATTAGTCGGAATAAATTTGTTTCCCCATCGACCGCTGCAACCATTGATTCCGCTCGATTTGGAATATTGATTGGACTTATCTTTTTTGCATCATCGGCATTTTATGTAAAAACAATTCTTGCGTTTTTATTTGCCTTTTTAGGCACCCTTTTGTTTATGAAATTGATTTCTATGCTCAAAGCAAAGAACATGCTTTTGATTCCATTGTTAGGAATCGTGTTAGGAACTCTGATTGACGCACTCACTTCTTTAATTGCCTACCGATTTGACGTTATCCAATTACTCAATTCTTCTTTGGTTGGTGATTTTTCGTTAATCGTTCAAGGTAGATATGAACTTCTATACATCATGATTCCAGTTGTGATTATACTATATTTATATAGTTATCAATTTAGTATAGCAGGACTTGGAGAAGATGTTTCAAAAAATTTAGGACTCCATTACAATCAAGTTGTAATCATAGGTATCGCACTTGTTGCAATCATCAGTGCGACAACAATCATTACCGTAGGTAATATTCCCTTTTTGGGATTGATTGTTCCAAACATTGTCATGATGATCCATGGCAATCACTTGAAAAAGAATATGGTACCGACCTCTTTATTTGGTGCGATATTGGTGATATCTACCGATATAGTTGGTAGAGTCATCATTTTCCCTTATGAAATACCGATTGGACTGTCCTTAGGTGTTGTTGGGAGTTTGATCTTTTTATACTTGTTGTTAAGGAGACCAAAGTATGTCAAACAAACTTAAATGGAGCTTAATTTTAATTGTCATAGTATTGGCCTTACTTTATGTGTTCTTAGAAATGAATCGAAATGCTTTTTCTTACATGTTTCCAAGAAGGCTCATTCGACTATTCGCAATCATCCTCGTTGCTTTTGTGGTAGCAACATCAACGGCGAGTTTTCAAGCACTCACCAATCACCATATTTTAACTCCATCTATGCTTGGGTATGATTCAATTTATTTGTTGATGCAGACGGTACTCATTTTCGTATTGGGTTCAACCCATCCTCTTAGTTCAAGCTCATCCTTACTATTTTTTGTAACACTCATCATCATGGTTGGATTATCAACAATTCTCTTTGTTCCATTGCTTCGTTACTTAAGACACGATTTATTTACATTTTTATTAATTGGAATCGTGCTTGCGACCCTTTTTCGCAGTGTGACCAGCTTTTTACAGATGATCATCGACCCAAACGAATTTAGCATCATTCAAGATCGGTCTTTCGCAAGTTTCAATAATATGAATGTAAGCCTAATCTATATTGCATATGCGATTGTCATTGTGACAACGATTGTATTTCAACATCGAATCAAAGAACTAGATTGTATTGCTTTGGGAAAATCTCAAGCCATCAATTTAGGGATAGATTATAACAAGGCTACAACCGAGATGATTGTTATGATTGGTATCTTGATTTCGGTTAGTACGGCACTGGTTGGACCAATCATGTTCTTAGGACTGCTGGTGGTCAATATCGCAAGAAGCATTCTTGCAACTTACAAGCATTCTGCTTTGATTCTAATATCCTTTTTGATCGGTGCTGGTATCATCCTCATAGGCCAAACATTACTAGAACGCTATTTCAATAATATGATTCCCCTAGGTGTCGTGATCAATGCTTTTGGAGGACTCTATTTGCTTTATTTACTCGTTAAGGAATTTAAACGCATATGATTGAAGTGAAAAACATTTCGAAATCCTATCAAACAACAAACATACTGAACAATTTATCTCTGATCATCCCACAACAACGCTTAACAACCATCATCGGTCCCAATGGGGCAGGAAAATCAACCTTAATTGGTATGATTTCACGGATCATCCCACCCACTAGTGGAGATGTATTGATCAATGGTGTGAGTATATTCAAACAAAAATCAAATGAACTCGCCAAAAAACTTTCGATTTTGAAACAGGATAATCATATTTTATTGAAATTAACCGTAGAAGAACTCGTATCCTTCGGACGATATCCACATAGTTTTGGAAAACTAACCCCTATTGACCATGTAAAAATCAAAGAAGCAATTACATATATGGATTTGGAATCGCTTCAACATCAGTTGATTCACACGTTATCTGGGGGTGAACGACAGCGTGCTTATATCGCAATGATTCTAGCTCAAGATACCGACTATATTATACTAGATGAGCCACTCAATAGCGTTGACATCAAACATGCGAAAGAGTTGATGACGCGGATTAGAAGACTTGTGGATGAACTTGGTAAGACAGTGGTTGTGGTTTTACATGACATTAATTTTGCTTCTAGTTATTCCGATTACATCATTGCTTTGAAGCGAGGAGATGTGGTATTTAGTGGCACTCCTGATGATCTCATGCATCAACACATCCTAACTCAAATCTATGACATTCCATTTACCATTGCTAAGAATAACAATAAAAAAATAGGAATCTATTATTAAAAGGAGAAATATTATGACAAAACAAAATGTATTCATTGCTATGATTGCAGTTGCTGTATTATTCGCAACGTATCTTGCTTTTGAACTGTTTCCAAAACCAACAACAATCGAGGGTGATCTCACCATTACTCATATGCTCGGTGACACAGTCGTTAAAAGAAATCCTACAAAAGTAGTGGTGTTTGACTATGGAGTGTTAGAAACCTTAGATCAACTTGAAGTAGAAGTGATTGGACTACCAAAATCAAGTCTACCGAGTAAGTTATCCAAATATGCAAGCAGTCAGTATACCGATGTAGGGACATTATTTGAACCAAATTTTGAATTATTATATACCCTATCACCTGAACTCATTATCATTTCTCATCGACAACTTGCATTATACGATCAACTATCTGAGATTGCTCCTACGATTTATTTGGGAATGAACAATACGAGCTTTATAGATAGTTTTGAACAAAACATGTTAATGTTGGGGCAAATATTTGATAAAACAGAAGAACAAGTCGCTTTGGTAGAACAAGTTAGAATTGAAGTAGAAGTTGTAAATACAGTCGCTTCGTCATCCAATTTAAAGGTATTGGTTATTATGGTCAACGCAAATAACATCAGTGCATTGGGAGTTGGTTCAAGGTTTGATGTTGTACACACCGATTTTGGTGCAATCCCAGCTGATCCTAATATTGCGATTTCTCAACATGGACAAAATGTGACTTTTGAGTACATTCATCAAATCAATCCTGATATCTTACTCATTGTGGATCGTGGTATGATTGTAGAAGGTGGTGGAGGTGCTGCTCAACTTTTAGACAATGAATTCATCAATCAAACCAAAGCGGCACAAACCGGAAAAATGATTTATTTGGATGCTGTTGCGTGGTATATCACAACAGGTGGATCTGATTCCATTGCTATCATGATGGATGATCTTTTAAGAGCATTTGAATAAGGATGTTTTACCATTTTTTTCTTGCTTAATCATGAAAACGTGATATAATACAACCGGTGATAGTATGAAGACAGAAATAAATAACCCATTATTCGATAAAATTAAGCAAACCAACATGCGACTAACCGCACCAAGAAAAGCAATTATCGAAATATTAGAAGGTAAACATTTGACACTTCAAGAGATTTATGAACAAATGAAAGAGATGGGACATCATAATTTAAGTACGGTGTATAACAATATCGAAGCGTTATTACAGGAAAAAATTGTAACCGAAGTCTATATCAATGGAAAAACCCATTATGATTTGGCAATCGAAGATGAATCTCATTCCGCAGCAGAACACATTCATGTTGCTTGTAAAGTAGATGATCATATCATTGAAATCAATCATTCTGATGTCATTGAAATGATAAAAAAACATCCTGCTTTTCAACACTTTCAAATAGAGTCGATCAAACTTGTTGTAGAAGGAGTTTGCCCGAGTTTTGAACAAGGGTTGTGTCATTCCAGCGACAACTGTTATTTAAAATCCAAACATGAATAGAAGTCATTATACCCATAGCGCTAGCTATGGGTATTTATTATTTGTTTCGTTGCATTTAGATTTACAATCTCCCTATGAAAAATAACCTCACTTTTTTCGTGCAAATATTTCATTTTTTTGGTATAATACCATAGTTAAAAGAAAGTATATGAGGTCCCTTTATGGAAATTAGAAATATTGCGATTATTGCGCATGTCGATCACGGAAAAACAACATTGGTTGATAGTTTATTACAACAATCCAATACCTTACGAGAAAACTTTGCATTAGAAGAACGAGCAATGGATACCAACGCATTAGAGCGTGAACGTGGGATTACCATTTTAGCCAAGAATACAGCAATCAATTACAAAGGCGTACGAATTAATATTTTAGACACCCCAGGTCATGCGGATTTTGGTGGAGAAGTAGAACGCATCATGAACATGGTAGATGCTGTTATTTTGGTTGTAGACGCGTTTGAAGGAACCATGCCCCAAACTAGGTTTGTACTAAACAAAGCACTAGAAGCGAATGTCTTGCCTTTGGTGGTCATTAACAAGGTAGATCGAGACTTCGCCAAACCACTTGAGATTGTTGATGAAGTGATTGATTTGTTCATTGAATTAGAAGCAAGTGAAGAACAACTAAACTTTCCGATCATCTATGCATCAGGCTTAAAAGGGTTAGCAAGTTTCAATCATGACTTTAGCGACGCAGTTGATATGAAACCACTTCTTGATACCATACTAAGTTATGTGCCAGCTCCGATTTCCAAACCAGATGAACCATTGTTATTTCAACCATCTTTGCTGGATTACAATGAATATGTTGGACGTATTGGCATTGGAAAAATCATTCAAGGGACGTTTCGTCTCAATGAAATGGTTAGCTGTGTTCGATTGGATGGGTCAATCAAACCATTTCGTGTTCAAAAATTATATGGATTTTTAGGTTTACAAAAAGTAGAAATTGAAGAAGCTTATGCAGGAGACATCGTTGCGATTGCCGGACTTCCAGATATCCATGTCGGGGAAACAGTATGCAATGTTGGATTTGAACATGCACTTCCACCCATTCACATCGATGAACCAACCGTACAGATGACCTTTGGAGTCAATACCTCACCCCTTTGTGGAAGAGAAGGAAGACTTGTTACCTCATCCAAACTAGAAGAACGTTTGTATCGTGAAGTACAAAAAGATGTCAGTTTAAAAGTTGAGCGTGGAGAGTTGCGAGATGAGTGGGTTGTATCTGGTCGAGGTGAACTTCACTTAGGTATTTTAATTGAAAATATGCGACGAGAAGGATATGAATTTCAAGTATCACGCCCAAGAGTTATCTTAAAAGAAATCAATGGTGTTGTTTGTGAACCCTATGAATTTGTTCAAGTCGATTGTCCAAACGATGTGATTGGAAACGTGATTGAACTTCTTGGAAATCGAAGAGGGATTATGGAATCAATGAATCACTCTCTCACTCAAACTAGACTCATTTATACAATGCCTTCTAGAGGATTGATAGGTTTAATGACAGACTTTATGACAGCAACCAAAGGATATGGTGTATTAAATCACACCTATTTGGAATATCGAGAACGTGAAAATATCGCCGTAGGGAATCGAAAACTAGGTGTTTTGGTTTCGATGCTCGATGGATTATCAACTTCTTACGCACTCGGTCAAATTGAAGACCGTGGTATCATGTTCATTGAACCGCGAACTCAAGTGTATGAAGGCATGATTATTGGTGAGGCCAATAAAGAGTTTGACTTAGCGGTGAATGCCGTGAGAGAAAAGCAAATGTCAAATATGAGATCAAGTTCGAAAGACTCCACGGTTGTATTAAAAAGACCAAGACTCATGAGCTTAGAAGCATGTTTGGAGTTTATCAACGACGATGAACTTGTAGAAGTTACACCAAAAAGCATTCGTTTGCGTAAAAAAATCTTAAATACCACGGATCGAAAGAAATTTGATAAATACGATAAGGAGTAACAAACAATGAACATAAAAAGTGTGGATGCTTTGCCTGAGGGATATCAATTGGATCGTGAAATCAATTTAGAAAAAGACAAAAGACTGTTTTGGATGATTAATATCTTATCTATAGTACTTTTCATCCCATTTGTGTTGATTGCTATCGTCTTACAAATTTCTTTTACCATTGAAATCATACCGGTTATGATGATATTCCCTCTATCCATTGGTGCCATCATCATTCATGAATTGATCCATGGATTCTTTTTTAAACGAGGAACCAAACAAAAAGTGAAATTTGCGTTTCATGGTTGGGCAGCCAGTGCGAGTGTACCTGGGGTATATTTTTACAAACATCATTATTTAAAAGTTGGACTATCCCCTGCGATTATCCTCAATGGACTACTCATCTTTTTGTTGCTTGTGTTACCAAATGCTTGGTTTTATCCTTTATATATCACCCTTGCAATTCATTTTGGTGGATGCATTGGAGATTTTTATGTCAGTTTATTACTTAGAAAGTATGATGCTAGTACCTTAATTGAGGATACTGGTGTTGGTATGAAATTTTATACGAAGACAAAGTGTTAATAAGCACTTTGTTTTTTTTACTTAAAACAATTAGTGAAAATAGGATTCTTATGATATAATCAAATTAGGAAATAAGAAGGTAAGGTGAACGACTATGAAAATTCATTCTGTGAATCAATTATCAGAACAAAAAGAACAAGTAGCTCTTTCTATATTTACCAATCACATTCGAATCCATCCATCCTTAACAAACACAAAAACGAAGTATATCGAAGATTCCATTTACACGATACGGTTTTTATCAACCTCATTACAGGTCAAAGAACCAACCGTGTTTATTAACTATATGAAGTGGTTTGGTCAGCTCGCCTTTCATATGCATTTTAATCTTGATCGTATCGTAGAACATTTTACCGTCGCAAAAGACACATTCGCACAATTATTAGCACAACCATTTTTCTCTCTTCTAATTGAAACATGGGATGAAGGAGTTGAAAAATTTAAACACTCTTTTCATCATGCTTCGAATGAACGAGTACAAATAGATGAATTTTTACAACATTTAATCGATATGAACGCAGATAAAGTATATCAATACGTGCTCAAACAATTAGAAGATGGTATGAGTTTACAAGATGTTTATCTACAAATTCTCCAACCAACCCTATATCAAGTAGAGAATTGTGGTTACAACGAATCATTACGGTTGCGAAAGAACACTATATCACCGCAGCAATTCAACATATTATCGGGAAATTATATTCGGTACTGTTTTCGAGTCGACAAGAAAAACGCTACTCAATGATGGGAGTATGTGCTGGAAACGAATTACATGAAATTGGAATGAGAATGGTCGCTGATTTCTTTGAACTATCCGGTTGGGATTCCATCTTTTTGGGTTCTAACATTCCCACTCTTTTTGTAATCGAACAACTAAAAGCAACTCCAACAGATTTAATTGCAATTTCTGCTACGAATGCCAATCATCTTTATGATGTACAAGTCCTAATCAATAAAATCAAAACAGACGATGCCCTAAAGCACATTAAAATTATGGTGGGTGGTCGAGCATTCAATGAAACACCAAATTTGTGGAAAAAAATGAACGCCGATGGGTTCGCAACCGATGCGGAACAAGCTGTTATGTTAGGTGAACTTTTAGTCAGAGGTGAAACACATGGATAATATGCAAGATGTTGTCATCGTCTTAGATGAAGAAGAACGAATCGTATCTGTCGTACCATCGAATTCAATCTATTCTACTTTATTGAATCAACCGATCTCTTTGTTGATTCCAAAGGAAGAACAACCCCATTACACAAAATTCCGAACCCAATTACGATAAGATCATACTGTGGTTTCCTTTCCGATGAAGGTGAATGTGTTTGGAGAATCTTATGCTTGTTACTTCAATGGATTCCATGATCAAACTTCGCTGTTTATCACAATTTTATATCATAGTCATACCGATAACGATGTTTTAAAAAAAATGATGATGTTAAACTCGCAACAAATCAATGAATTGCGTGCCCTTTATAAAAGCATTCATTCTCAAGATGTGAAGGCTTATGAGGAGATATCAAAACTGAACTCGGAATTGCTCAATTCCAAGCGAATCATTGAAAAACAAAATGCCGAACTACAAGGATACAATAAACTACTCAAAAAAATGGCTACCGAAGATGCATTAACAGGATGTTTCAATCGTCGACATTTTTATGAGTTTATGAGAGAACAAATTTTCCCTGATCAAAACAAAAGTCAAAGTGCGATTGTTATGATTGATTTTAACTACTTTAAATTAGTAAACGATCAATTTGGACATGATGCGGGGGATCGATTGTTAATTACATTTGTTCAAATTGCCAAGCAAGTACTGCTTGGAGTTGGTGAAATTTATCGATTGGGTGGAGATGAATTTATTCTATATTTTCCAAAGAAGACAGAAGAGGAAGCTCTCAACTATCTAAGTAGCATTACAGATACGTTTGCGAAACATTCATCGATTGTGACATTGGCTTATGGAATATCCACATTTGATCATCATTTGATCAATTACGATCATGATTTGACCGTATTAATCCGAAAAGTGGATGAACTAATGTACGAAAACAAAAATCAAATGAAAGTACAGCATCGTTCTTAAAAAAACGTGAAAGTAGGTGAGGCTTCACCTACTTTTTTATGAAAAGGTTTTACATCAATTGCTACCAATCAAAAGCGAGTTATGATATAATTGAGGTAATCAAAAGTGAATGAGTAAACGAGGCGAATGTCATGAACATTGTATTTGGAGGATCCTTCAATCCACCGACGATTGCACATTATGAAATCATCAAATATTTATATCATCGCTACGATCATGCAACCATTGTCTTATTACCAAACGCAACGATCTATCCAAGAAAAGAACTAGCATCGAATGTTCACCGTTTGGCAATGCTAGAACTCCTGATTGAGGAGTTTCGCGATCGGACCACGATTTCCACCATAGAAATGGAAAAAGTAACCTTTGAAGGAACATATTACACACTAAAGTTATTTGAAGATCCTTATTTTGTGATTGGAACAGATAATTTACAGGATCTACCGACGTGGATTCAGTACCAAGATTTGGTCAAAGACAATCATTTTTTGGTACTCAAGCGGCGTGGATATGATTTTAATGAAATGATTAACCAAAATTCCTATTTGAGGCAATATCAATCTCATTTCATATATTTAAGTGACTTTAATGAAGTCAATGCGTCTTCATCTTCATTTCGCCAAAACAAAGATTTTTCACTTGTGAATCAAAAAATAAAAGAGTACATCAATGAGCATCAGCTCTACTAGGAGGAAAAACACATGTATCATCAAGGTTTTCTAAAAGTTGCATCTGCGGTTCCAGTTGTAACATTAGGCGATCCTTTACAAAATGTCAAACAGATTCTATCAATTTTAACCATTATGGAACAAAAGAAAGTATCTTGTGTTCTCTTACCAGAACTTGCGATTACAGGATATTCAGCGGGAGATCTCTTTTTCCAAAAATATCTATTAGAAGCAAGCGATGAAGCAGTCGCTTATTTGTTAAAACACAATCCATATCAAGGCGTTGTCATTTTTGGTAGTGTATTCAATTATCAAGAAGTGCTCTACAATTGTGCGATTGTCATGCAAAAGGATAAAATGTTAGGAATCATTCCAAAGATTCATCTACCTCAAACCAAAGAATTCTATGAAGCTCGTTGGTTTGCATCTGGAGAAGAAATCGTCAAAAAGGTGACCAAAGTTTCCTATTTGGGACAAGAAGTACCATTTGGAAACATCATCTTTACCAATCAAGAACATAAGATAAACTTTGGAGCAGAAGTTTGTGCCGATATTTGGGCACCGGTTTCTCCTCACATTGAGCTATACGCCAACGATGCCCACATTGTTTTCAACCCATCAGCAAGCGATGAATACATCGGGAAAAACGAAACCAGAAGAATGTTGCTTCAAGCAACCACCTATAAATGGAATGGCGCTTATGTCTATGTTTCTACAGGTGCTAGCGAATCGAGCAGCGAAGTGGTCTTTTCAGGGCATAAAATCATCTCTGAACGTGGAAAAATCGTCAGTGACGATGATTCACTCACCCTTCACAACGAATTGCTATTTGGTGATTTGGATATGGATGCGATTAAAAATGATCGCAGAAACAATGGATGGTTCAAGCTATCCAAAGATCAAATTCGTAAAACATCTCACAACAAGTATCAAACTGTGTTCTTTGATCTACCATTTACTGGAGGATTTATTTTCGAAAAAAAGTTTGATACCAGTCCATTTGTAACGCATGCCACTCCCAGGCTTGAAAAAGCCATTCAAATCCAATCGGTAGCTCTTCAAAAAAGACTATCCCACATTGGAATTGATAAAGTGGTGATTGGCGTATCAGGAGGACTGGATTCTACACTGGCTTTGTTATCCACCTATGTTGCCTTTACGGATGCTGGGATCTCACCAAAAAACATCATTGGAGTGACGATGCCTTCAAGCAATACCAGCAGCCGTACCCTTCAAAATGCACGACTCTTAATGAAAGCACTCGGTGTAACAATCAAAGAAATATCGATTCATGACCAAGTGGTAGAAGGACTAGCTAAAATCGAGCATTCGAATCAAAAAGATGTTACGTATGAAAATGCACATGCTAGATACCGAACGATGATTTTAATGAATTTGGCCAATCAAGAACAGGCGATTTGTTTAGGAACAGGAGACATGAGTGAAGTTGCTTTGGGATGGTCAACCTTTAATGGCGACCATATGGCAATGTATGGTTTGAATGCGGGTATTCCAAAAACAGTCATTGTGAAAATGGTGGAACATTTCGCAAACCGATTACCAAACTTGAAACAAGTATTGCTTGATATTGTGAATACACCAATTTCACCAGAATTATCGAGTCAAGATCAGTTAACCGAAGCGATCATTGGAACCTATCAAATCAATGATTTCATTATGTATCGTTTCTTAGTAACAGGCGATACACCAAATAGAATCGATTATCTACTACAAACACAAGTGGGACTTTCGAAAGAAGACGCAAGTCTATATGTGAAACGCTTTATCCAACGTTTCTATCAAAATCAATACAAACGAGCAACCTCACCGGAAGCCGTTAAAATTGTTCCACTTTCCTTATCACCAAGAACTGAATTACGGATTGTTGGTGACATCAATTACATCAATGAATAGGTTCGTTGTATTTTAATTTGCTATATTAATCCATAATCGCTTGCTTTTTTCATGTAAAAATGGTATATTCTTACATGTGAAAAGAGGCGATTTTTTATGATTATCGGTATTCCAAAGGAAATACTTCATGGTGAGTCAAGAGTATCAGCGACTCCAGAAACTGTAAAAAAGATGGTACAAGATGGACACAAAGTTTTAGTAGAGGTAAATGCAGGGGAAAATGCATTTTATCATGATGATGATTACCAAGCAGCAGGAGCTATTTTGGTTGATTGTCCTAAAGATATTTTTACTAAAGCTGATGTCATTTTAAAAGTAAAAGAACCACAATTCAATGAAAAATTAAAAGAACATGAAATCGATTGGATGCATCAAGGCCAAACAATCATTACTTTCTTGCATCCGGCATCTCCAAATAATCATGAGATGATAAAAAGATTAACAGATAAAGGAGTTATAGCCCTAACTCTAGATGGTGTCCCTCGTATTAGCCGTGCGCAATCTATGGATGCTTTATCATCCATGAGTACATGTGCCGGTTATAAGGGTATTTTAATTGCAGCTAATAGTATTGGTAAATTTATGCCAATGATTGGCTCTGCTGTTGGTATGATAAAACCAGCAAATGTTTTGGTCATTGGAACAGGTGTTGCTGGATTGCGTGCAATTGCAACTGCAAAAGGATTGGGTTCAGTTGTATATTCAACAGATATTCGTGCCGAAGCAAACGAACAAGCAAAATCATTGGGTGCCAAAATTGTTGAAACTGGCGTTCCAAGTGAAATCGCAGTCAGCAGTGATGGAAAACATGCTAATAAATTGAGCGATAAATGGTTGGAAGTTGAAAAAGAACATTTAAAAGACATTGTATCAAAATCAGATATCATTTTCTTATCAGCATTGGTCTTTGGAAAACGAGCACCAATTATTATTGATCAAGAAATGATTAAGCTTATGAAACCAGGTTCTTACATTATTGATATTTCGATAGACCAAGGTGGAAATTGTGTTGCCACAAAAGCTGGAGAAGTGATAAATCAATTTGGAGTTTCTATTGATGGAACCAAAAATATTCCTGGAATGTTGCCAACTTCATCAACATGGATGTTTGCACAAAATATTTATAATTTGCTGAAATATATGGTAAAAAATGATCAAATCAATTTAGACTTAAATGATGAAATTACTTCTTCCATATTAGTATGCTATAATCGTAAATTGGTTCATGAAGGCACTTTAGAGGCAATGGGATTGAAATAATGGAAATTATTCTTGTCGCTGTATTTTTAGTATCAACCATTCTTGGATATATTTTAATTAATAATGTTCCATCTTTATTACATACACCTTTAATGAGTGGTATGAATGCATTATCAGGAATCACCATCGTTGGTGCTTTGATTGCTACTGCTATCGTTTCTAAGGGAACAAATGGAATAGTCTCATCCTTGTTTGGTGGACTAGCCATTATTGTTGCCTCCATCAATGTATTTGGGGGGTTTGGGGTGACTGATCGTATGTTAAAGATGTTTAAAAAGAAAGAAAAGCGAGTTGAATCACATGATTGAGTTTTTCCAAAATGATCTCGCATATTACATTGTTTCTGGAGTTTTGGCTTTATTAGTCATGTTTGGCATTTTCTTAATGAGTAAAGTCGAAAAAGCTCGTTTGGGAAATGGAATAAGTGCATTCAGCATGTTGCTTGCAATTATAATTACTTTATTGAGACATGAAATATTAAGTGTTTATGCACTATATATTTTCTTAGCCATTGGGGCTGTGATTGGATTATTCATTGCTATTAAAGTCAAGATGATTGAAACCCCGCAATTAATTGCGATGCTAAATGGTCTTGGTGGCTTGGCCTCCACAATCGTAGGTGGTTTTGCCTTATTAAAGATTGGTGCAAATGGCGATGTATTTAGTCAAATGACTGCAATCATTGCTCTTTTAATCGGAAGTATTACTTTTATTGGAAGTTTGGTTGCTGCCTTAAAACTTGCAAGAAAAATGACGCAAAAACCGATTAACTTACCACATCACTCGTTGATACTTGGTTGTTTATTAGTGCTCATTTTTGTTTTAATAATTTTAACTGCATTTGATTTGATAGCTCCAATTTTCGTTTTAATGATTGCTGTTATCTTGTCAGGATTATTTGGCTTCATATTTACAATCAAAATTGGTGGAGCTGATATGCCAATCACCATTTCGCTATTAAATAGTTTATCCGGTGTTGCTGGAGCCATTACCGGACTAGCAATTGGAGATATATTACTTGTATCGATTGGTGGAATTGTAGGTGCCTCTGGATTGTTATTAACACAAATCATGTGTAGAGCAATGAATAGAAAGTTGTTTGATATTCTTCTCGGAAAAACAAGTTCAAAAGGAAGTCAAGAACAAAAAATCGAAGTTGAAGAAAAGGTGCAAACAAATGTAGTCATAACCGATCCAGTCGCTGTTATCAAACAAGCCAAAAATGTTATCATTGTACCAGGATATGGAATGGCAATTGCACAAGCTCAATATCAAGTAAAAGAGCTAGCTGACTTATTAAAAGAGCAAGGCGCAAGTGTGAAATTTGCTATACATCCTGTTGCCGGTAGAATGCCTGGTCACATGAATGTATTGCTTGCAGAAGTAGATGTTGATTATGATGATTTGTTCGAAATGGATGCCATTAATCCTGAATTTGAGAATGCAGATGTCACAATTGTTGTTGGTGCAAATGACGTATTAAACCCTGCGGCAAGAAATCAACCAGATACTCCTTTGTATGGTATGCCAATTCTCAATGTGGATGAATCCAAAGAGGTATTTATTTTCAATTTTGATTTAAAACCTGGTTATTCTGGTGTAAATAATCCATTGTACCAAAAATCTAATGTTCACCTGTTTTTAGGAAATGCAAAAGATACATTAAGAGGGTTCTTAGAAAGTTTGAAAGGGTAATTTTTACCCTTTTTTCTTTTGTTAATTTGGATAATAAACTGTCATTAAGTGTCGAAACACATCAATGAATAGGTTCGTTGTATTTATTCTTTACAAATCGATTTGGATTTGATATAATATGATTTAGAAATTCGATGAAGAGGAAGAGTATATTTATACTAGCTTTACAGAAAGAAACGGGTGATGAAACGTTTCATGATAGGTAAATAGAAGGTAGCCTTGGAGAAGTATATGGGAAATCATAGTACTGTATATCGTTTGTAACGCGTTAAGTTACTTGAGTGCATTGATTTGTTAAAAAATCAATGAATGAAGGTGGTACCACGGATTAAAACGTTCGTCCTTTTTTAGGACGAACGTTTTTTATAGGAGGAAACAACATGTTTAACGAACTTTTAAAACCAAAGTATGATTTTTTAGAGGTAGAACAAAACCGCTATCAGAGCTGGAATAAATCTGGCTATTTTAACTCTGGAGACATTACGAGAAAACCATATACCGTCGTAATCCCACCTCCAAATGTCACAGGAAAGTTGCATTTAGGTCATGCATGGGATACCGCGTTACAAGATATCATCATTCGAAAAAAACGAATGGAAGGATATGACGCACTTTGGCTACCTGGGATGGATCATGCTGGTATCGCAACCCAAGCCAAGATTGAAGAAAAATTACGAAAAGACGGAATCAGTCGTTACGATTTAGGTCGTGAGCGCTTTTTAGACGTAGCTTGGAGTTGGAAAGAAGAATATGCCCAAGCAATCAGAAGTCAATGGGCAACCTTAGGGTTATCTTTAGATTATAACAAAGAGCGCTTTACATTAGATGAAGGATTAAACGAGGCAGTCAATCATGTCTTTATCAAATTGTATGAAGAAGGATTGATTTACCGTGGATACCGCATTATCAACTGGGATTGCCAATCAAAAACGGCACTATCGAATGTTGAGGTAGAATACAAAGACATTGAAGGAGCATTCTATCATTTTAACTACCTATTAGAAGATGGAAGTGGACATTTGACGATTGCAACAACGCGTCCGGAAACGATGTTTGGGGATGTTGCGTTAATGGTTCATCCAGATGATACGAGATTTCAAGCTTATGTAGGAAAAAAAGTATATATTCCAACGACAAACCGCTTGATACCGGTTATTACGGATCATTATGTTGATATGGAATTTGGAACTGGGGTTGTGAAAGTAACACCAGCTCACGATCCAAATGACTTTGAAGTTGGCATAAGACACGGGTTAGACCAACCGCTTTGTATGGAAGAAGATGGCAAAATGAACGATCTTGCTGGTAACTATTCAGGGCTAGACCGATTTGCTTGTCGAAAACAATTGGTTGAGGATTTGCTTAAAGCAAACCAATGTCCAAAGATCGAAAAGATGATACACGCAGTTGGTCATAGTGAACGTACTGGAGTGATTGTGGAACCAAGATTATCAAACCAATGGTTTGTTAAAATGGACGTATTGGCTCGTGATGTTGCGAATATGCAAGCAAGTAGCGATACGAAGATTCATTTTGTTCCGGAACGATTTGAAAAAACATTCCAAAACTGGGTCGATAACACCCAAGATTGGTGTATTTCAAGACAACTATGGTGGGGACACCGTATTCCTGCTTATTATAAGGATGATAACATTTACGTTGGTTTAACACCACCGGATGCAACTTGGGTTCAAGATGATGATGTCCTAGACACTTGGTTTTCAAGTGCGTTATGGCCGTTTTCAACCTTAGGTTGGCCACACGAGACTCCAGATTTATCAAGATACTTTCCAACCGATACGCTTGTCACTGGATATGACATCATATTCTTTTGGGTAGCTCGTATGGCGTTTCAATCCAAACACTTTATGAATAGCCGTCCGTTCAAACATGTGTTGATACATGGGCTCATTCGCGACGAACAAGGGAGAAAAATGTCAAAATCCCTCGGAAATGGTGTTGACCCAATGGACTTAGTAGAACAGTATGGAGCAGATAGTTTACGCTATTTTCTAACGACCAATGCAAGTCCTGGACAAGATTTGCGATTTAGTGATGAAAAGATTGCATCAAGTTGGAATTACATCAATAAAATATGGAATATTTCACGCTTCATTCAAATGAATTTAGATGCATTCAATTATCAAAATGAAGCGATCAATGAATCGATGTTATCCACAATTGACCGCTGGATTTTAAGCCAAATGAATGAATTAATCGATACCGTAGACGATCTTTATGAACGATTTGAATTTGGTGAGTTAGCAAAACTGATTTACAATTTTGTATGGGACGATTTCGCAAGTTGGTATATTGAATTGACAAAAGTCGTATTTTCGACTGGGTCGCATGATCAAAAAATCAATACTTGTGCAGTTTTAAAACATGTGTTAACAACAATTTTAAAATTATTACACCCAATCATTCCGTTTGTTACCGATGCAGTTTATGAAGTGTTCTATCAAACTTCAATTATGACTTCAGCATGGCCAACACCATTTGCCAATGTCAATGGGTATGATACGGAACTTATGCGAGCATTGTTTGATACGATTACATCCGTTCGCAATATTCGTTCTCTGAAAAACGTGGTTCCAAGCAAACCAGTGGAGTTAATCCTTTCTGTAAGCGATCGAGCATTAAAAGAAGCGCTTATGAGTCATTCGAATTATTTGACGCGATTTACGAATGCAGATCCGCTTCGCATCACCAATCAATCCGATACCGCAGAAGATATGGTAGTTGAAGTTTTGACCAATGTTACGGTTATGATTCCATTATCTGGACTGATTGATGTGGAAAAAGAAATTGAAAAATTAGAAAACGATTTGGTAAAACTAGAAGAAGAAATCAAGCGAAGCAAACAAATGCTTGAAAATCCAAGATTTGTTGAAAAAGCTCCAGCACAAAAAGTAACATTAGAACAAGATAAATTAGATAATTACATACAACAGTTAGAAGAAACAAAAAAACGTATGCTTGAGATCAAAGCACTCAGAAAATAGGTGAATACAAATTGTTTACAAATGTACATGACTTAATTAGTTGGGTGGAACACCAAAGACGGTTCTCACCCAAAATGTCACTTGAAAAAGTACAAGCTTTATGTAAAGTTTATGGCAATCCACAAGAGTCGTTTCGTTCGATTCATGTTGGAGGAACCAATGGAAAGGGTTCCGTTACCGATTATTTAAAAAATATATGTTTAGAACATGGACTACATGTTGGAACTTACATTTCTCCATTTGTCACTCGCTTTAACGAACGCATCACTTATGATGGGGTTGACATAAGTGATGAAGATTTTCTTCGCTATGGAAACATTATTTTAAAACAGTATCCTGAAATTGAACGTTTGGGCATTGAACTTCCAACCTTCTTTGAATTTGTTACCATTTTAGCATATCTTTATTTTAAAGATATCAAAGAGCTCGATTTGGTTATTTTCGAAGTGGGACTTGGTGGGCTCTTAGATGCAACCAACGTCATCAAACCGATGTTATCGATTATTACAAACATTTCCTATGACCATATGAATGTATTAGGAAACACCCTAGAAAGCATTGCGATGAACAAACTTGGAATCGTAAAACCCGGAGTTGCCTTAATCAGCGGCGTAAAAGAACCATTCTTACGCACATTGTTCCAAGAAGTTGCATCGAACAAAGGGTCAAATTGTACCTTTGTGGATTATGAGGCTCTTACGATCAAAGAGATAAGTTTGCAACAAACGCTATTTTCCTACAAACACCATAAGGATGTCGCCCTGCAAATGAAGGGATCACATCAAGCGGAAAATGCTAGTTTGGTGTTAGAAGCGATTGATTACTTAAATCAAAAAAGTAATTTCAAGTTTTCTTTGGAAAAATGTTATCAAGGGCTACAAAAAACACACTGGGTTGGTCGACTTGAGACCGTTTGTTCCAACCCAATCATTTTACTAGATGGTGCACACAACATTGATGGTGTCAAACGATTGAGCGAATTTATCTCTTCGGTAAAACAAGATAAATTTGTGACATTGGTATTTGCGGTATCAGCAGACAAAGAAAAAGATAAGATGATTCATCAACTAGAACCAGTGGTCGATGAGATTATATTCACGCAGTTTGCATATGAACGCAGCGACAAAGCGAACTTAATCTATGAACTTTCAACTCATCCAAATAAACGAGTGTGTTCGAATGTCGATGAGATTATCAATGAAGTGAGCAAACAAACGGATCACTTAATTGTGTTCGCTGGTAGTTTGTATTTTGTAAGTGAGGTACGGCCAAAACTCTTAGCCCTGAATCAAAGATAAAAGGAGTACATAGAGTTTGAAATTAATGATCAAAGAAATGCCTGAAGTAGACCGACCGCGTGAGCGACTCATCTATCACGGAGCAGAGCATTTAGCAACCCATGAGCTATTAGCCATTTTATTAAGGACTGGTTCGAAACAAGAATCAGTCCTTGATTTGGCAAAACGAGTGTTACAAGTTGTCGAAGAACTAGAAACCTTAAATGAAATGACCGTTCATGAGTTAATGGCAATCAAAGGGATTGGCATGGCAAAAGCAGTTGAAATTTTAGCTGCGATTGAACTAGGTTCAAGAATCAAGCAAGCAAGCGGAACAAAGAAAAAAGTCACGACTCCAGAAGATGTGTATAAATTAGTCAAAGACGAACTGATCCATAAAGATCAAGAGTATTTGATAGCAATTTATTTAAACGTCAAAAGTGAAGTGATCATGAAAAAGACGATTTATATTGGAACAATTAACGCAACCATCATACATCCACGTGAAATTTTCAAATGGGCGTATAAATATTCAAGTTTTGCGATTATATTGTGTCACAATCATCCCACTGGTGATCCAACACCGAGCAATGAAGATATTGAGATGACGAAAAAGTTAATGGCTGTTGGAGAGACAATGGGAATTAAAGTGATTGATCATGTTGTGGTTGCGAAAAAAGGGTATTATTCGATTGGAAATCGACGTCATTTATAAAACGCTTTCATAGAATACCGGTTCACATTTGTTTTGAAATTTGATGCCTAACATGTTATAATATTTATAAGTGTAACATACACAGATAAAGGAAAGGAAGATTAAAAAAGATGACTAAATTTGTTTACTTATTTAGAGAAGGTAATGCTTCTATGAAAAATCTTTTGGGTGGTAAGGGTGCGAACTTAGCAGAAATGACTAGTTTAGGGTTACCAGTTCCAGAAGGATTTACAGTTTCAACCGAAGCTTGTACCAAATACTATCAAGATGGTAAAAAAATGTCGCAAGAAGTCGTAGATCAAATTTTCGCCTCGCTTGCTGATGTCGAACGAACACAAGGAAAAAAATTAGGAGATCCGAAAAATCCGCTACTCGTATCGGTACGAAGTGGTTCTAGAGCGTCTATGCCTGGGATGATGGATACGATTTTAAATCTAGGATTAAATAGTGAAACAGTTGAAGGATTAGCCGCCTTAACAGGAAATCCTCGTTTTGCGTTTGACTCATACCGTCGTTTTATTCAAATGTTTGCTGATGTTGTAATGGACGTTGAAAAAAACAATTTTGAAAAATTACTAGAAGCGATGAAAGAAGAAAAAGGAGTTCATTTAGATACCGAACTCGATGCAGCAGATTTAAGAAAATTAGTAGGACAATTCTTAGTATTATACAAGAAATTAAAAGGGGAAGATTTCCCACAAGATCCAAAAGTTCAATTAATCGAAGCAGTCAAAGCGGTATTCCGTTCATGGGACAACCCAAGAGCAAACGTATACCGTCGTTTGAATAACATTCCATATGACTGGGGAACAGCGGTAAACGTTCAAGCCATGGTATTTGGAAACATGGGAGATGATTCAGGTACAGGTGTTGCCTTTTCACGTAACCCAGCAACAGGGGAAGCTGAATTATACGGAGAATATCTATTCAATGCCCAAGGGGAAGATGTTGTTGCCGGAATTCGTACACCAAAACCAATTAGTGAATTAAGAGTAGACAATCCTGCATTGTATGAAGAATTTGCGAATGTTGCGAAAAAACTAGAAGCACATTACAAAGATATGCAAGATATGGAATTTACAATTGAAAAAGGTAAATTATACATGTTACAAACTCGTAACGGGAAACGTACTGCTCAAGCTGCGTTAAAAGTTGCGATTGACTTGGTAAACGAAGGTGTATTAACGAAAAAAGAAGCGGTTTTAAAAGTAGAACCAAAATCGTTAGACGCGTTACTTCATCCAATGTTTGATCAAGCAGCACTGAAAAAAGCAAAACCAATTACAAAAGGGTTAAATGCTTCACCAGGTGCAGCAAGTGGAACCATCGTGTTCACTGCTGAAAAAGCAAAAGAGTTAAATGCAAAAGGTAAAAAAGTAATCTTAGTACGTTTGGAAACATCACCTGAAGACATCGAAGGTATGGTTGTTTCTCAAGGTATTTTAACTGCTCGTGGTGGTATGACTTCTCATGCAGCCGTAGTAGCACGTGGTATGGGAACATGCTGTGTTGCTGGAGCAGGTGAAGTAAAAGTAAACGAAGAAGAAAAATTCATGGTTGTCAATGGCGTTCGATATAACGAAGGTCATGCAATTTCATTGGACGGATCAACTGGTTATGTTTACGGAGAAGCAATTCCAACCGTAGCAGCATCGATCTCTGGTGATTTTGGAACATTAATGGCATGGGCAGATGAGTTTAGAGCCTTAAAGGTAAGAACCAATGCCGACAACCCAAGAGATTCTAAAGTTGCAGTTAGCTTTGGAGCAGAAGGAATCGGACTTTGCCGTACAGAACATATGTTCTTTGAAGCAGACCGAATCAAATCAGTTCGTGAAATGATTGTTGCGAAAAACGAAGCAGACCGTAGAGCAGCATTAGAAAAATTACTTCCTTACCAAAGACAAGACTTTGTTGAGATTTATGAAGTGATGAAAGATTTACCAGTAACCATCCGTTACTTAGATCCACCACTACATGAATTCTTACCACATACCGATGCAGAAATCGCTGATTTAGCAAACGATTTAGGCATTACGTTTGCTGAATTAAAAGCAACTGTTGAAGAATTACATGAGTTCAACCCAATGTTAGGTCATCGTGGATGCCGCTTAACTGTGACATATCCTGAAATTGCAGAAATGCAAACAAGAGCTGTCATTGAAGCAGCCATCATTGTGAACCAAAAAGGTGGACATGTAAAACCAGAAATTATGATTCCACTTGTTGGAGAAATCAAAGAATACAACTATGTGAAAGAATTTGTTGTGAAAACTGCCGAAAAAGTTATGGCAGAAAAAGGCGTACGAGTTGATTACATCGTTGGTACGATGATTGAAGTTCCAAGAGCTGCCTTAACAGCGGATGAAATTGCATCCAGTGCGGAATTCTTTAGTTTTGGAACAAACGACTTAACACAAATGACATTCGGATTTAGTCGAGATGATGCAGGGAAATTCTTAGAAGATTACTATACGAAAAAAGTATTCGAACAAGATCCATTTGCACATGTTGACACCAAAGGTGTTGGAAAACTAATGAAGATGGCATGTGAGTTAGGTAGAGGTGTTCGTCCAAACCTTAAATTAGGTATTTGTGGAGAACATGGTGGAGATCCACTTTCTGTTGAATTCTGTCATGCAATTGGACTAGATTATGTATCATGCTCACCATTTAGAGTTCCAATCGCTCGTTTGGCTGCAGCACATGCAAACATCTTAAATCCAAGAAAATAAGGATATTTTTGAAAATGAGGTTTTATAAACCTCATTTTTTATATTTTACCAATAAAATCAATGTTTCAAACGTATATATAGTGTAAAGAGGTGAACCATATGAAATGGAATAAACTTATTCTTGTATTTATTATCATGTTTACACTAATGCTATCAGGATGCACGCGCCTTCGTCCTCCTGTGAATGTCAAAGCAGATTTAGGTCTCAATCAAGTTCGAGATATGGAAGATTTGAAAACGTTATTGTCAAAACAAAATACTCGATTTGGGTATGATCTGTTTTCGATCTTTGGTGCTCGAAATGATGCTGGGATGGATGCAGCACCAGAATCCAAAGAATCTGAAAGTGGTGGTTCACATTCCACGACAAATGTCCAAGTTGATGGAGTGGATGAAGGAGACATCATTAAAACCGACGGAAATAGAATTTATTACATCACATATGATCGATTGAGAGTTGTTGATTTAAATGGAGACGGTACGATGCAACTCGCATTAAACGTTCAACTCGATTCGGTTGAACAAACAGCGTATCGCTATTCCTATTTTCATGATTTATACGTTACAGACCGTTATTTGGTTGTAATTGGTCAAACTTGGTATTATACCTATTATGATATTAATGGTACAATTAAAGGTTCTGACATAGATAGTAGTATCGAACCAGGATTTGCTGGATTATACGCAATGTCTACACCAGTAACACTCATCTATTTATATGACATTCAAACACTTGAACAAGTAAAAACAATTGAAACCAGTGGTTATTATTTAACTTCACGTTTGATTGAAGATAGTTTGTATCTAATGACCAATCATTATTCTTGGTATGGTTATAACAATGAAACAAATTATGATCCAAGACCTTGGTATAAAGTAGATGATGAATTATCCGTTCCTAAGTTTACTGACATTAAATATGTACCTGGAATGTATTATCAATCCTTTACCTCTATTGTTTCTTTAAAGTTATCGGAAGAAATTACAGTGAACCAACAAGTGTTTTTAGGTAGAGCAAGTTGGGGACAAGTCTATATGAATCATAACCGATTATACTTTGCATCTACAGATTATGAATATGATATTCTAGGTGGATATAAACAAATTGGTACATTGATTGCGTATGAACTTAATCATAGCGAAGCAACCGTTTCTTATGGTGGAGCAGGAACGTATCGTGGTTATATCATCAATCAATTTGCGATGGATGAAAACGATGGTTACATGCGAATTGTCACAACCGAAGGTTGGGGGGATTCTGTGAAAAATCGTTTGTATGTCTTTGAGCCAATCTTAGAAGGAAGCAAAAAAGTATTAAAAGAAGTTGCTGGAATCTTTGAGGGAATCGGAAAACCAAGAGAAACGGTAAGAAGTGTTCGTTTCAACAATTTCAAAGAAATTGTTACTATCGTAACCTATGAACAAACAGATCCGTTTTATACGATTGATTTAAGTGACCCTTATAATCCTGTAATCCGCGGAGCACTTGAAGTAACTGGATTTAGCTTATACCAACACCCATGGACCGAAAACTTGGTAATTGGGATCGGACAAGAAGCAGAAGGAACAATGATCACTGGATTAAAACTAGCGCTTTATGACATTACTGATATTGACAATCCAATTGAAGTAGGACAACCACTCATTCTTCCAAACAACAATAACTCATGGGTTTGGAGTGAGGCACTCTATAATCACAAATCAATCTTAATTGCGAAAGAATACAATATGATAGGATTTAGTGTTTATCAATCTCGTTGGTTCGAATCCTATTACGCTCAAAACAATGATTATGTCTTGTTTGATATTGACGTAAATAGTGCGACCCCAATCACCATCAAACAAGTAATCTCTCACTACCCAATCTTTACCGAGACAAATCCTACTCAAGACTCATATTACAACTCCTATAACTACAGCATTGAACGTTCTGTTTATGCGAATGGATATTTATATGCGATTTCAAGTGAAGCAGTAACGTCACATACGTTAGTTGGTGAGTTTACGCAAGTATCTAGATTATTATTCCAATCTCCTACAAACTAGCAACAATATTGTTATGTACAAACTAGCAACAATATTGTTATCTATTGTGGGTTAGAAGAATTCATGCTATAATGATTTATAATTCATAAGGGTTAGGAGATCTCATTATGGCTAGGTTAGAAGAATTCATTGAGGGGTTAATCCTCAAAGACGAGGAATCATTTGAACAGATTTATAATGAGACGAAACATTCGGTGTATGCATTGATTGTTTCGATTGTGAAAAATAAGGCAGATGCAGAAGACATTATGCAGGACACTTACATTAAAATGATTGCTTCGATTCACATGTATCAGCCAAAGTATCCATTCAAGAATTGGATTCTAACGATTGCGAAAAACCTAGCCATTGATTTTCTAAGAAAAAAACAATTTACAACTATTATAGGACTTGAGGACTTTGAATACATCGTCCCAAGTAAGGATATTAGTCCTCAACTAGCGCTTGAAATCAACGAGCAGCTCAATAAAATGACCGATATCGAACGCCAAATCTTTTTATTACATGTTGTGGATGACTTAAAACACAAAGAGATTGCGGCAATCCTAAATAAGCCACTTGGTACCATTCTTTGGCACTATCAAAAAGCGCTCAAGAAAGTAAAGTGAAAGGAGGTGTCCATAGATGAATAAGAAACAGCGAATAAATGAAATTAAAAACGCATTTGTACAGTCTACCCCTGATGTGATTGAACGTATTGATTTGAGTCATATACAAAACTTAGGTCCAACGATTGATCCAAATTTATTTCTCTCCACAAAACCTTTTCCTCTGAGAATATCGTATAAACGTCTTGCATTCTTATTCTCTATGGCCATCATCTTAGTGATAGGAACCATTTACATCGGATCAATGTTACCAAAAACAGAAGCACCGATGGATAATGAGTTTTCGTATTCCGAAGTTTCATCAAGCGAAGCAACGCCTCTTAGTCACGCTATCATAGGTGGAACTGTGATATTACAACAATTCTTAGTTGAGTTAGGAGTTGATCCAATTGGTTTTGTTCCGAATCAACCAAACCTTTGGCAAATTGAATCTAGACTAGATCGTTTCTATCAATATGTTCCCATTTTACATCAAATGTTATCTCCTCAAACCACAAGCAGCATCACTTTGGTCGAATCAGATCGGTCGGATTATCAACAAAAAATGATTGTTCCAGTCCAACAAATGAGTGGAACAGAACAAAACATGATTGTTTATCTCAATGTTACCAACAATCAAATCAAAGAAATTGACGGACTTGTCGTAATCGAAGAACATATGTTTTATTTTGATGCATCTTATTTAGAAACATCAAAAGTAACCTATCGATTTTATCAGTCAAATGAGTTACAAGACAAACGAATCGAATTAACACAAGACAAAGCAACCAATTCAATTACTTATCATGTAAAAAAAGTGGATGGATCGACAATCATTAACGATAGCATCATTGAAAAAACAGAGGATCAAGTCAAACTTTTACTAATAAAAAACAGTCAGATTGATGTTTCCTTTGATGTTACGTGGGTTGATCAATTAGAAGCAACTTATGAAATCTCAACAATCTCAATGACTTTTCCAAATAGTACCGATTTTCCAGTTGTTGGAGATTACAAATTTGAAAGCAGTCTTCTTGGTGAAGTTGGAACAATCAGAGTGTATGTTGATCTCGATCAAATGAGTTTAACCGACAAAATCCACATTAATGTGACTCGACCAATCTATGGATCAAGAACCTATGTGTTCAATATCGAAGATTAAAAAAACCAGTTTCATCTAGAAACTGGTTTTTGTTATTATCCCCAAATGAGCCCAACAAATTGTGGGTAATCAATATAAGGATTTCGATTCTTTTGATAAGAGAAAATAACTTCGTTGCGATTGCGTTCAAAATCGTCAACTGGATCAAAATCATGCCAATCTAGCAAGGTTGAAAACCAAGCCATTTCTCGAACAGAAGGGTTCTTATCAACTAATGTATATTGAGGATAACGCGTTACCATATAAAATAGAATCCGTGCTATATCACCTTTGACGGCATCGCGTGGAGCATAACTCGCTGCTGTTGTTGTGTTGGCAAAATATTTGTTTCCACGACTTGAGTTTTCACTTGGATTGGCTGGTTTTAAATTGTGTAAATCCGAAGCTTCATTGACCGTACCGTTTGCTGCACTAACACCAAGGAGCGATTGTGGCCAGACATGCTCTCTATTCCATGTAGTTCCACCATCCCATGCAGCTTTCACACTTGTTCCACGATACACCAAAATAACGTTACTTGCGTTATTGGGATCTCGATCGGTAATTTGTAATATATCTCTTGCATCGCCGTAATTGACTCCCTTTACTCCTGTTGAAACAATGCTTCTGAGTTCTAGGAGAAGTGCATTTCCAACTAAGCCCTTAGCAGAATTATAGTACGCTAACGTGATAAAATCATCATCTTGTGAAGGAGATACGGTTACTTGAAAACTTACTTCAAACTCATCATGACTTACAAATACGTTGTAAGGACCAGCTTGTGTAAGCAAAACACTTGTTACAGTATATTCGCTCGAGAGTAATGTCTCTTTTGATCCATCTGACCAAACGAGTCTAACTTGGAGACCACTTAGATTGATATTGTCATTGATTTGATAGTTTAACTTAGTAGGTGGAGTAATTTCGATACCAACTTTGGTTAATGGGACTTCAACCTCACTCACAGCTACTTTAAACGAATCAGTAAATGTTTTATAGGTTACAAGTATAGTTTTTGTTCCAGAAGTACTAGAATCATACCCACTAACTGTATATTCATGAGGTGCAAGATCTCTTGTAGTATAATCTGATAGTATGGCTGATACCGTGATACCTGTCAAGTCTAACATTTCGTTTTGTGCATAGATTAACTTATTTGGTGCTCTTACGATTAGACCAATTTCATAAGGAATAATCTCTTCCATTGGGTCTAACACAATGAGCCAAATTCCTGTGGTAAAATAGTTATAAGAGATTGTGACATATTGAACCCCAGGTTCACTTGAATCAAACCCTTCAAATGTCAATCGTGATTGAGTTATTAAAATTAAATTGTCATTGGATTGAACAACACTTACTTTGATGGTTGACGGATCAAAGGGCTCTTCGTATTCGTACATAATCTTAGCAACCTCAGTTACTTCAATACCAATGTCACGAACCTCTCGACCACCAAGACCTTCACAAGCGGATAATGTGAATCCAAATAATAAGATAATAAGAAAAGTAAAAAGTTTCTTCATACAAATCATGTCCTTTGTTTCTATTTTGCTTATAAAGTATATCACAACTATGGGGTGTAATCAAGTCATAAAATATGTAATATTAGATTGGTTCAACCCTACATGTCCTCAAGATAAGATTTGTTCTCATATTTATAATAAAAAGTATAAAAATGGGTTTACTAATTAATTAAAGTTTGATAAACTGAGAATAATGAACATTAATTCAGGAAAGGAACTATTACTATGAAAGAATCAAAATTTACTGGAGGAATGCTAGGATATCTTGGCGTTCGTATTGTCGCATTTTTAATTACGAGTTTTACATTAGGGATAGGGTATCCATGGGCAGTAACGTACAAACAGAAGTGGCTAACCAAACATCAAACAATCGATGGAGAACAATTGGTGTTTACGGGAACAGGTGGTCAGTTATTTGGAAACTATATTAAATGGTTTTTGTTATCAATCATTACCTTAGGGATATATGCTTTGTGGTTACCTATTAAAATTCAACAATGGGTAACAAAAAATACACATCAATTGTCTACTTTGACGAATGTTGAAATTACCGAATCGAAACGTTCTCAACAAGAATCATCAAATACTAGTCAAAAATCTCTATCATTCAAAAACAAAAAGTTACAAAAACTTTTAATTTTTGTAACAAGCATTGTTGTATTTTCATTAGCTTATTATCTAATTGATATCGTTATTATTGCATCAAAATATAATATTGAGTTTAGGGTTTTATTCATAAGATCTAATGGATTACTTCGCGTCATCATGTTTGTAATAACTATGATAGGATTGCTTATTCAATTATTTGGAAAGAATCGACCTGTGATTATGGTTTTCGTATCAATTTGTATACTGGTTGATATCATTTTGATCCAACGAGGGTTTTCAAATATGGCACCGTTTGTTATATCTCCAATGTGGATAAATATAATTGCATTCTTATTCATAAAAATTATAGCTTTCGCACTTGTTATACCAGCAACAATTATATCATTCAAGCAAAAAGGTTTAAAAGACTAATATATTTTCACAAAAATGGTGTATTTAAGAATCTTGTAGAATATGCATTGATTTCAATATAGAGATAAGTCAAAGAAAGGATGAATTTACATGAAAAAACCAAGTATTTTGTCAATTAAATATGTAAAACGCTCAACCTTAAGAATAAAAAAAGAGAAATCCTTGCAACTTACTTTAATCATATTATTTGCGTTGATTACATTGACATTCGTCCATAGATATTATAGTGCATTTTATATATTGAGTCCATTTCCTAATCCAATAATAAGAGCAATTTCGATGCTTGGTAGCCAAAGAATTATATTCTTTGTTATCATTTTCATCATGCTACTCATTCATATATTTGGAAACAATAACCCAAAATTAATGATTGCAACTCTCATATTGATTATAATTGATTTTGTTTTTATGTTTATAAACGTACCATTTCAACCACCACTTGAGATAGGTGGTATCTTAATTTATAGCGATATCTTGTTCATATTAAAAATCATCGCAATTTGGTTGGCTTACGTCGCAACCAAAATATCAATCAAAACATACTTTTAATATTTAAGTGTTAGAGTATTTATAAAAGCAATTTGTAAAAGCAATTCCTTTTTTAATTGACTTTTCATACAATTTATGGTATTATATCTACGTTGCAAAATATCCTACTATGCAACCGCACTTCAAAGGTTAAACAAGAGGCTATAAGCCCACCTTCATGGCGAGTCTTAGGAAATAAATGAGGAGGTGTAATGGATGTTCGCAATTATTGAAACTGGTGGTAAACAATACCGCGTTAGCGAAGGAGACGCTATCTATATTGAAAAATTAGAAGCGGAAGCCGGAAATGAAGTTGTTTTTGACCGCGTTTTATTATTAGGTGACAAAGTGGGTGCTCCGTATGTCAAAGGTGCTACGGTAACAGCTACAGTGGAAAAACAAGGAAAACAAAAGAAAATTATTGTTTTCAAATACAAACCTAAGAAAAAATATCGTAAAAAACAAGGTCATCGTCAACCGTATACGAAAGTTATCATTTCTAAAATCGAAGGATAATTTTCACATGATTTTAGTGAAGTTCACGACTAATAGTGAAAAATTATTTGTAAAACTTCATGTATCTGGGCATTCCGGATATGAAGACATTGGAAAAGACATCGTATGTAGTGGTGTAACGACTGCTGTTTATACAACAATTGGTCTCATTGAAAAACTCTCAAGTGGATTTCATGTCGATACCAACGAAGAACAAGCTGTCATTCGTGTAACAATTCAAAAACCAAACGAATTGACAAACACAATCATGCAAAACTTATATGAAATTTTAACTTCCATCGCGTTTGATTATCCAAAACATGTCAAAATTTCTAATATTAATAATAAATAGTGAGGAGGACTATCATGCTTAAATTTAATTTGCAGTTTTTCGCTTCGAAAAAGGGTACTGGTTCGACACGCAATGGTCGTGATTCGCAAGCCAAACGCCTAGGAGCAAAGTTAAGTGATGGACAATTCGCTACCGCAGGTTCAATTATTTATCGTCAAAGAGGAACACAAATCCTACCAGGTAATAATGTAGGAGTTGGAAAAGATCATACATTGTTTACATTGATTGATGGTTATATTAAATATGAACGCAAAGGGCGCGACAAAACGCAAGCATCTGCGTATCCAACACGTAATAACGAATAAAGTAACAAAACACTTCTTTATGAAGTGTTTTTATTTTGATATGAAAGATCATTTCTTCGAAATGAAAAATCATTTCTTCGAAATGATATAATCATTTAGTTAAATGATATAATCATTTTTATTTTAAAATGATGACGTCCGTGATATAATATATAATAATAAACAAATTTAGAAAATAGGTGTCTTATGTTTGTAGATAGTGTCAATATAAAGGTTTCTGCCGGTAAGGGTGGAGATGGTATGGTTGCATACCGTAGAGAAAAATACGTACCCCTTGGAGGACCAGCTGGTGGAACAGGTGGACGCGGAGGAAGCGTCATTTTTGTAGGAGAAAGTGGATTAACCACTCTTCTTGATTTTCGTTTTCAAAAACACATCAAAGCAAAAAGTGGTCAAAATGGAATGTCGAAAAACTGTTTTGGAAAACATGCTGAGGATTTATACATCAAAGTTCCGATTGGGACTATCGTTATTAATACAGATACCGGTGGAGTGATTGGAGATATTACTGTACATGGACAAGAAGTTGTTGTTGCGAGGGGTGGCCGAGGTGGAAAAGGAAACTTTGAACTTGCGACTCACAAAATAACATGTCCTGATTGGGCAGAAAAAGGAGAACCCGGTCAAGAACGTAATCTTCAATTAGAACTAAAAGTGTTAGCTGACGTTGGTTTGGTTGGCTTTCCCAGTGTAGGAAAATCAACGTTAATCTCCGTTGTTTCTGCTGCTCGACCAAAAATTGCGGATTACCATTTTACAACGTTACAACCAAATTTAGGTGTTGTAGGGGTAAAAGATGGAAGAGGTTTTGTTATGGCAGATTTACCAGGTCTAATTGAGGGGGCACACCTAGGAGCAGGACTTGGAATTCAGTTTTTAAAACATATTGAACGAACACGTGTCATTGTTCATGTCGTGGATATGAGTGGATCAGAAAACAGAAATCCACTCGAAGACTTTAATAAGATTAACAAAGAGCTTGAAAGCTATAATTTAAACTTAATGAAGCGACCTCAAATTGTAGCAGCGAATAAAATGGATTTACCACATTCTCAAGAAAACTTAGAAGAATTTCGAAAGGCAGTTGGAAATAAATACGAAATTGTGCCGATTTCTGCGATTTCACAAGACAATTTAGAACAGTTGCTTTATAAAATTGCTGATACATTAGATGAAATCGAACCGAATGCATTTGAAGATATTCGCGTAGAAGAAGTGGTAGAATACACATTTCAAACACCTGTTGAACCATTTTCTATTGAAAAAGGGGACGATGGAGTGTATAATGTAGTTGGGCCGAAGATCAAAGAGTTATTTGATCGAACCAACTTTGACAACGAAACATCCTTAAAACGTTTCGCAATTAAATTGCGTAATTTAGGTGTAGATGAACAACTTCGTAAATTAGGTGTCCAAGCTGGGGATACTGTCCGAGTACTTGACTTTGAATTTGAATTCAAAGATTAATTTTGGTAACCGAGTCTATCTAAATCACTAGAAGGCTACGTTATAGATCTTTTATAATTTCATAGAAAGGGAGATTTTATCATGAAAAAGAAAGATACTCTTAAAATTGCCTTAACCGGCATCTTGATTGCTTTGATTGTTATCATGACATTTGTACCATTCCTTGGTTACATTTCGATTGGTCAAAGCATCAGCATTACTATTATCCACATTCCAGTCATTATCGGAATCATCTTAATTGATGATTGGCGATATGCGATTACCTTAGGACTTGCCTTTGGGGTTTCCAGTATGACAAGAGCAATTGTTGCTCCAGTAAGTGTATTTGACCCAATTTTCGCAAATCCTGCCATCTCTGTCTTACCACGATTTTTCATCGGTGTTGTAGGATATCTTGTATTACAAATTATGAAGAGATTTCAATCTCGAACGCTTAGAACAGGGGTCGTAGCAGCGGCATCTACCTTAACCAATACGATTTTGGTTATTAGTGCATTACTAATCTTCCAATTCAACGCAATTGGTGGTTGGGCAATCATTGGTCCGTTACTATTACTCAATGCTAGCATTGAAATTGTATTAGCGATTATCGTCTCGATTATCGTTGATAAAGCATTACATCAGTACATCAGTCAAACAGAATAAATACATGAACCTTTACCAAAGAGGAGGGAACTTATGATTCGTTTTGAGAATGTAAACTTAGATTACACCGGGTTTCAAATGATTGTACCTGGTCTAAAAAATGCCACATTTACGTTTGGTAGCCGTGGACTCGTAAACATTTACGAAGAAGGTTACTTAAAACGAAACGCGATTACAGACTTGATTGCTGCGATCAGACGTCCTGACTCTGGTGAAATTTATGTTCAAGGTTTAAAAATTTCAGAATTTGATGAAACAAAAGCTGCCGACTACCGAAGCAGATACGTCACCGCATTGTTTCGAAACTTTCAGTTTTTAGAAGATAAGACTGCAGCAGAAAATATTGCATTCTATTACGAAATTAGGGGGTTTCCTCGTCAAAAGGCGATGGAAGAAACAACGAAACTTGTTCAAGAACTAGATTTTTTAGAACATGCAACCAAACTCCCTAAGGAATTCAACGAATATGACAAACCTTTGTTGTTCATTGCGATTGCATTTGCGATCAACCGTCCGATTACAGTAATGGATGGAATTGATTTTAAATTTAATCAAAAAACACTACAAGCATTATCTCGTTTTGCGAAAGAGCACTTACTTATCATTAAATCCTTAAAGGATTCTGGTGTAAGAGAAGTATGTGATCGTCACATTGTGATGATTGATGGTGTTATTAAAAGTGACACTGGAGGAACTACTTATGATGAAGACAATCAAATTGCCATCATTGGTAAAAAGTTACGTGTATCTTCAAAAACATACAACAAGGGAACAAATCCAATTGTAAAACAACTACCAATGTTCTTTGTTCCTATGTTTTTATTCGCTTTCTTCTCAGCTTTTTTAACAAGATGGATATCTGCGTTGTTTTACGTCAGAGGAGTTTTAGAACCGAGCGCAGAGTTTAGTGAGTTCTTAAGTCAAGAACGCATTTCAAATATTGTGTTCGCTGTTATTATTGGTTTATTTTTTATCTACAATATCTTTAGTTTAACTATCAAACAGCTACGTCTTGATGCATCCATGATTGCGAAAATGAGATTAGCAGGGGTTACTCCAAATAACATCATTCGTATTTATTTGACACGTTTCATCATCCCAACCTTAATATTTGTGGTGTTTGGATATGGATGGACTGTACTCTTACCAATCTTTAATGTAACATGGATTGTAAATGATTTAGGACTCACAACCGATGGATCGTTTTTATCGATTTACATCAGTGCCTTAGTCGCAACCTTCTTTTCATTCATCCTCGTCGTAGTATATCAAACCTATCTTTTGAAGAGTTACTTGAGTGAACGGTTGTCAAAATTCATGGTCAATTTAAACAAAAAAAGTTAGAACATGAAAAGAGATTCGAAAGAATCTCTTTTTTTGTTACTTTTGATTGTTCATTTGGTTTTCTGGTATCATTATGATCAAAGATATGATACAATAAAAGTGAACAAAATTGATTTTAATGTACGATTATTGTGAATAGATTGGAGAACTTATGGAAGATATTGTTATTCGCTCTATTACCCAAAACGATTTTTTGGGAATTCAGCACATTCACCGTAACTCTAAAGATCCTTGGAACAACCTTGAAGAATGCACTTCTTGGTTAAGCAAACGAATGGAACGTGGATTCTATATTCAAGTTGCACTTGTCAATAATAACATTGTTGGACACGGAGAATGGATTGAGTCTAGGGAAGGTCGGGATTTATTTTTCTATTTAGGCTTACTTGAAATTGATGAAGATTATCGAAATCGTGGAATCGGAAGACGTATGATTGAAGAAGGAATAAAGTATGCAAAAGAATTGGGATGCAATCGAGTTGTCACAATCCCTGAACACGAAAACAATTCCATTGAGTTCTATAAAAAGTGTGGGTTTGTGGTTGGTAGAACCATTAAAAAAGTTGTGATTCCTAGCTTTGATTACGAATACTCTCAAAATTATATCGAAGCCAATGGTATCTCTTTTGATAGAGTAAAGGAAAGTAAATTTGTGTTTGGACTTTCGCAAGCATCGTCAAGACATATGTGTGAATTATTGAATGCAAAACCAACAACCGATGATAGGGTTACAAAAAGTCTAGTTTCCAACGATGGAGATTCGATTCAACTTGGATGGTTTGAAAAAGCCAATGCACTTGCACTGTATTGGAGTGATTTTATTCATTCGAATTGCGTGAAAGATATTTTAACGTTTGGTTATCGTCTAGGAATCAAACAAGTGACCTTTGTTTATTTTGAAGCATACGATTCATTGTTTCATGGGTTCGAGTGTCAATCGATTTCGGAATCAATTGAGATTTACAGGAATATATCATAAGCTCTATAGACCTAACTGCTTAAACTCTAATGAATTCATTGGAGTTTTTCTTTTATATATGGAACTAGAGGTCCTTTATTTCGAAAACATAAGAGTAATGTATCAACAATTTGATACACAATGTATTTTAAAACATATGGTTTTATGCTATAATAACCAATAGGTGATGAACAATGTATCAAAACATAGATAAAACAAAATATACGCCAATGATGCGTCAATACTTAGAAATCAAGGAACGATACCAAGATGCATTGGTATTTTTTCGCCTTGGTGACTTCTATGAAATGTTTTTTAACGATGCAATAACCGCTTCGAAAGAACTTGAAATCGTATTAACAGGTCGAGATGCAGGGGCAGATGAACGTGTACCAATGTGTGGCGTACCTCATCATTCGGTATCGAACTACATTGACCGATTAACCGAAAAAGGATATAAAATAGCGATAGTGGAACAACTAGAAGACCCGAGTGTCGCAAAAGGAATTGTAGAACGAGATGTGACACGTATCATTACTCCAGGGACTGTGATGGAAGGATCCAATCTCGAAGAAAAAAGTTACAACTACATTGCTTCGGTAGAGCGTTCCATGAAAGAATATGCCCTGTCGTATTTGGACTTAACAACTGGAGATTCTTATAGTGTTCGTTTGCCACTCGACGATGAAATGTTACGACTTGAATTAATGAAGTTAAATACAAAAGAAGTCGTGGTTTCATCAAAGTTTCCAGTCCATGTTTTAGAACTATTGAAACTTAATTTTGGACTAACAATCTCAATTATGGATGAAGTGAAACACGAAACCTACCTAGATTCTCTTTATACAAACTTAAATGAACTTGAAGAAGTCGCATCCAGACATTTGATTTGTTATGTATTACAAACACAAAAACGAACCCTTCTACATTTGAAACCATTTGTTACATTTGGATTAACAGATTTTTTAAGCATTGATCTACAATCGCGAAGAAATCTAGAATTAACGGAAAACTTAAGAGGAAATGGTGTCAAACACACGTTGTTTGCTGTTATGGACTATTGTCAAACAGCAATGGGTTCTAGATACTTGAAAAAAACAATCCATTATCCACTGGTGAGTTATCAAGCGATCCAAGCGAGATTCAATCTAGTAGAAGCAATGTTAAAACATTATATTATTGCCGAAGAAATCAAAGAGTCGCTTGCGAATATTTACGATTTAGAGCGAATTGTAGGACGTATTAGCTATGAGAATGCGAGTCCAAAAGATTTGCTTCAGTTAAAACGTTCCTTAGGTGTTATACCTTCTCTAAAAACTAGTATAAAGACGCTTCGCATCAAAGAAGCAATTGCGTTTTCGGACGCAATCAAAGATTTTTCTTCGGTTCATCAATTGATTGATGAATCGATCAAAGAAGATGCAACTTATTCAATCAAAGAAGGAAACATCATCAAAGCAGGGTTCAACAAAGAACTCGATGAAATCAAAGAAATCAGTGCGAACAACAAAGAGTTTTTAGTCACACTTGAACAAAAAGAAAAAGACCGATCAGGCATTAAAAACTTAAAAGTTGGATATAATAAGGTTTTTGGTTATTATATTGAGGTTTCCAAAGGCAACATCCCACTGGTCAAAGACGAGTTAGGATACATTCGCAAACAAACCTTATCAAACGCCGAACGCTATATTACCCAAGAATTAAAAGAACGAGAAACGATTATTTTACGAGCGGATGAACAAAAAATCGCATTGGAATACGAGTTATTCGTTGCCATACGAAATCAAATCAAACAAAGCATTGCTTCGTTACAAGAACTTGCTAGTTTAGTGAGTCAAATTGATATGCTTTATGCCTTCGCAAAAGCTGCGAAACTTCATAACTACAACCGTCCAACAATCACAAGATACGAAGAGTTAGAAATTGTCGATGGACGCCATCCAGTCATGGAACGCTTTTTAAAAGAAGCAATTATCCCAAACGACATACAACTTTACAATGATCAACGTATCTTACTCATTACTGGACCAAACATGAGTGGAAAATCAACCTATATGCGTCAAACTGCGTTAATCGCGATTATGGCACAAATGGGTTCGTTTGTTCCAGCGAAAAAAGCTACACTCCCTTTGTTTGATCAAATCTTTACACGAATTGGATCAAGCGATGATATCGTCAGTGGTCAATCCACGTTTATGGTCGAAATGCTTGAAGTCAACCATGCGTTACAACACGCAACTGAAAAAAGTTTGATTTTATTTGATGAAATTGGACGAGGAACGGCGACGTTTGATGGTATGGCACTTGCACAAGCAATTATTGAATATATCCACGATAAAACCGGTTGTAAGGCGTTATTTTCGACGCATTACCACGAATTAACTGTCCTCGATCAAAGTTTACCATATCTGAAAAACGTGCATGTAGAGGCAAATTTGGTCGATGGTACGATCGTTTTTTTACACAAGGTGATGGATGGTCCAACCGATGAAAGTTATGGGATTAATGTTGCGAAGTTAGCAAATTTGCCACAAGATGTTATCTTCCGTAGCAGTGATTTGTTATCGAAATTAGAACAACATGCTTTTATCGAAACCGATGTTTTATCTAAGAAACATTATGAAAAACCAAAACCAATCGAATATATCAATGTTATAGAACGTGATGTCATTTCATCACTAAAAAAAGCAGATCTCGAACAATTAAAACCACTCGATGCCTTGATTCTGCTTGCGAAATTACAAGAAAAATTAAGTTCCAAATAGGGATGTGAATCAATTATGAGTAAAATTCTACGCTTAGACCCCCATATGGCAAACCTAATCGCAGCAGGAGAAGTTGTGGAACGACCAAGCAGTGTCGTAAAAGAACTTGTTGAAAATGCGATTGATGCATCAAGCACAAAAATAACCGTAGAATTGATCGATGCTGGTACAAAGTCGATTACGGTCACTGACAACGGAACGGGTATGGATGAAGAGGATGCTGTTTTGGCATTTGAACGGCATGCGACGAGTAAAATCAAATTGTTCGATGACTTATATCGCATCCGAAGTTTAGGATTTCGCGGAGAAGCACTCCCATCGATTGCTTCTGTATCCGAAGTTATTTTGACCACGTCCACAGATTCCTTAAACGGGACAAAAGTTTTACTCAAAGCAGGAGCATTGGTTGAATGTTCGAAAACCTCCGCCCCAATTGGAACCAAAGTTACCGTAAACCATTTGTTTTACAATACACCAGCTAGATTCAAACACATTAGCTCTCAATCGACCGAACTATTCTATTCGATTGATTACCTCAACAAATGTGCTCTCGCATTTCCGAACATTCGTTTTACTTTTACACACAACAACAAAGTTATTTTAAACACAAGTGGAAATGGCGATTTGTTAGAAGCAATCGCCGACACCTACGGAATACCAGTTGCCAAACACATGGTTGAATTTTCGGCGAAGGAATCTCATTTTACGATTTCTGGATATGCAAGCGATAATTCGATTACTAGATCGAACCGATCTGGTATGACAGTGCTTGTGAATGGTAGAGTCATAAAAAACCGTTCATTTATTTACGCGATAACCGATGCTTACAAACACACGCTAGTCACTGGTAAGTATCCAATTGTTGTATTAAACATTACAGTTGACCCGTCACTAATTGATGTCAACATTCACCCATCTAAATTTGAAATAAAGGTAACCGATGAAGATCAACTAAAATCGTTCATCACAGCTACAATTATAAATGCACTTTCAAAAAAAGTGCTCATTCCTGAAATGAATTTAGGTAAGTTAACTGAAAAACCAGAAGAACAATTGGTGAAAACAACGTTAGACCCAAGACTGGAACCATCCAGACCAAACATCTTAAGCATGTTTGAAGAACCGAGTGAATCAAGTGATGAAGCTGAACCGTTTGTTTATTCACACGAACAAACACCATCAATCATCAAAGAAAGTGAAGTCTTCACCCAAATCAAACTAGAAGAACTTCTTCCAGAACGAAAGTTGAGTTTGTTGCCTCAACTCGAATACATTGGTCAATTTCACGGTACATATTTGCTTGCTCAAGACGAACAAGAGCTGTATCTGATTGACCAACATGCTGCTATGGAACGAGTCATGTATGAGAAAATTTCTGCACAACTTAATATGCAAGAAATTTCCATCTATGAACTCCTCATTCCATTCCAACTTCATTTTTCGTTAAGTGAGTATGCTTTGGTGTTAGAACAAACAGAGTTGTTATTGACACTTGGAGTTGAAATCGAAGAATTCGGGTCAGGAACAATTCTAGTACGGAAAATCCCATCTTGGATTAATCCAAAATTTGTTGAAGAATTTGTTCGCGATATGATTGAACAATTAATTACATTAAAACACACCTCAAAATCGATCCTTCTTGATTCGATTGCGAAAAGTTTAAGTTGTAAGCAATCAATCAAAGCAAATATGTATGTTACAAAAGAAGAAGTAAAGGTTTTGTTACAAGAATTAAATCAAGCGAAAAGTCCATTTACTTGTCCACATGGAAGACCTGTCATCGTCAAGCTAAGCACGTATGACATTGAAAAATGGTTTAAGAGGGTCGTATAATGGAAAAAGTGATTATTGTTGTAGGTCCTACTGGAATCGGAAAAAGCAAATGCGCAGTTGCACTTGCGAAACACTACAAAACAGAGATTATCAATGGGGATGCGTTTCAAACCTATAAAAAAATGAGCATTGGGACGGCGAAACCAACCAAAGATGACATGCAAGGAATCAAACATCATTTGATTGATATCAACAATCCAAGTGATGAGTTTAGTGTTGCAAGTTATCAAAAACAAGTTCGATCACTCATTACCAAACTGAATCAAAAAAAGAAAATACCAATCATTGTTGGTGGGTCAGGGTTGTATATTGATGCTGTCATCAAAGATTATCGCTTTGATGCGAAGAGCCGTGATACCAATATTGAACTAAAACTTCAAGACACAACCAATGAAGAGCTACATGAAATGTTAAGTCGTCTTGATTATGAGACTGCGTGTGAGATTCATCCCAATAACCGAAAGCGAGTATTACGTGCGATTGAACTTGTATTAAGTAGTGCGTCAAAAGATGATCGCAATAAGGGCGAATCCTTAATCTATGATGCATGCATTTTGTATCTCACCACTAGTAGAGAAGAGTTATACGAACGAATCAATAACCGCGTCGATGAGATGATTCTAAATGGCCTTGTCAAAGAAGCAAAAAGGTTATATGATAATAAAATCAACACCCAAGCGACGAAAGCGATTGGATACAAAGAATTGTTTGCGTTTTTTAGCGGAGAATCGACATTGGTTGATGCAATCGCGAAAATCAAACAAAACTCAAGAAACTATGCAAAACGACAATTTACATGGTTTTCAAACAAAACAAAAGGTCATATGATTCAAGTACAGTTTGATGCCTTTGATCAAACCGTGAATGAGGCAATCACATATATTGATCAATATTTTAAATAAAAAAAGAAAGAGAATGGTATGGAACGTTTAAATAAAAAAATAGCAGATGCAGGTATCTGTTCGAGAAGAAAAGCAGATGATTTGATTTCATCTGGAAAAGTCATTGTCAATGGCGCGGTTGTTACCACACTTGGAACACTCATCTCAGATAAAGATGAAATCATTGTGGATGGAACTATCATCGAAAAAGTAGAAAAAAAGTATTTGGTTATGAACAAACCACGCGGAGTAATTTGCTCAGTCAGTGATGAGTTAAAACGAAAAACAGTAATCGATTTACTTCCGACTCACTATAAGGAATACAGGCTTTACCCAGTTGGTCGACTAGATTACGACACCAAAGGAGTATTGATATTAACCAACGATGGACCATTCATGAATATGCTAGTTGGACCATCCTCTGGTTTACAAAAAGTGTATTTAGCGAGGATTGATGGGATTATACTAAAAGAGACCATGACTCGTATCGAACAAGGAATTTTAATCGAAGGAAAAATGAGTCTACCATCCCTCTTAGATATTGTTTCAATTGACCGAAAAAACAATTCCACTTTGGTTCAAGTGACCTTAACAGAAGGGAAATACCACCAAGTCAAACAAATGTTTGAACTTGTTGGACATAAAGTGAAACACTTAACACGTATTCGATTTGGTAACATTACCGTAGACAATGTAGCTGAAGGAATGGTGCGTGAATTAACTGTTCATGAGGTTAAAACACTTCGAGAATTATCCAAACAAAGTAAAATTTTAAAACGGGTTGACATTTCCAAAGCAAGAAGATATTAATCCTAAGGGGTGATATAGTGAAAATCAAAGATTATTTTATGCCGAAGTCCAATGTGTATACAGGCGATTATGCCCACATTAAGACCAAAATCATCCATTATACTTACGATGAAAGCGAATTAAAGATTACGGATTCTTTTGACAAAGAAGTTGGCAAAAAGCATTACATTCAGGTTATTGGATTATCAGAGGTTAGTGTTATTGAGACGATGAAACAATACTTTAAAGTAGATCCACTAACCCTTGAAGATGTCTTTAACGTCAAACAGCGAAATAAGTTAGAACTCAAAGATGATTCCTTGTTTGGTGCGATGCACATTGAGTTTTTAGAACATCGTATTGTAAAAGACGATTATTTGAGTTTTTTATTATTTGAGGATACCATCATCACGTTTCACGAAACAGATCCTTCCTATTTACTTCCATTAAAAACAATTTTAGCTGAAAACATGGAAACAAGAACAAAATGTGTTGATTATTTGTTTTTTCAAATCATTGATATCATCACTGACAATCACTTAGATTTATATGAGTATTTGGAAGTAGAAACGTCATTGTTTGAAGAAGAAGTATTAGAAACCAAACAAATCAGCCAAGAACAATTCTATATGATACGCAAGCAAATGTTAAAACTTAAAAATAACATTTCTCCCGTATTAGAACAGTTTCAAAAGGTATTGTCGAAGGAAAGCAAACTATTTCAAAAGTCAAATCTTGGATATTTTGAGGATTTAAAAGATCATTTAACTCGATTAGACGATCATTTAAATCAAAGTAGAGAGTTAATGCGCCATTTACTTGATCTCAATATCAACAATCAATCAAATCGTATGAACAAGATTATGACAACACTTACACTATTTTCTGCGATCTTTATTCCGCTATCATTTCTGACTGGATTTTTTGGAATGAACTTTGTTCATTTTGATATTTTATCGTATGAAAACGCAGTACTCGTATTTACTGGTATTTGCGTTGGACTAGCACTTGTAATGTTTATCGTATTTAAGAAAATGAAATGGTTTTAAATCATTTGAGATGTATATTACGCGGTTGATTTTAATTCAATTGATTTAAGAAGGGTTGGTGAAATGAATATGAGGCAACAAAAACAGCATACTGTAATCATTAGTTTCGATGCGGTATACGAAGCAGATTTTGCATACTTAAAAACATTACCAAACATAGCATACTTGCTTCAGCATGGTAGTTATTCGACCGAAGTTCAGACGATTTATCCGACAATTACCTACCCAATTCATACGTCAATTTTAACCGGATGTTACCCAGATCGCCACGGTATTTTTCACAACCATCATTTACAACCAACAATTAAGAATGACAAATACCGAACATGGCACTGGTATCACTCGGAAATCAAAACACCAACTTTATTGGATGTTGCAAAACAGCATAAGAAAAAAGTAGGGGCAATTTTTTGGCCGGTGACCGGAAATGCTAACATTGACTATAACTTGCCAGAAATCATCGCCTTGCCTGGAGAAAACCAAACGCTTAAAATATTAAAAGCTGGGTCTCCTATGTTTTTACTAAAAAACGAACTTAAGTATAAAAAACTTCGTAAAGGGATTGAAGAACCGTATTTGGCAGATTTTGCGACGAAAGTAACAACGAATCTGTTAAAGACGAACAAGCCTGATCTTACATTGTTGCATTTGGTAAGTGTAGATACCATGCGTCACGCTTATGGGGTAACGCATGAACAAGTAAAGCTTGCTCTCAAGCAATATGATAAATCCGTTGGTGAAATCATGGATGTCTTAAAAGAATCAAAGATGTGGGATAACTCAAATATCTTCATAACTACAGATCATGGTCAAATTGATGTAAAAACCTATGCATCGGTCAATGCTTATTTGGTCAAAGCTGGATTGCAACAATGGGTAAATGGAGTACTCGATTATCAAGTGTATGCCCAGTCGATTGGAATGGGAGCGTACCTACATTTTAATTACAATAACATCACTAATATTGATCAAGTACTAGAAACGTTAGACCAAGTAGTTGAACAAATGATAGAAGATAAGATTGTTGTAAGACTTGATACAAAAGACGATTTGATTGTAAGAGGATGTAGCGAACCCTTTGATGCAAGCTTAGAAGCATACCCAAATACCTATATTACCGATTCAGTGTATCACGAATTTGGGTTATCAAAAATTGACATCAAAGATATCACAGATTCGATGTGGAATACGATATATTATGATCGCTATTTCGCAACACATGGTTACGATGAACGATTACCTGGTTATAAAAACATATTTATCGCATATGGCCCAAAAGTGAAAACACACTATAACATCGGACCAATGCATATCGTAGACATCGCACCTACCATAGCGAACCTCATTGGTTTGACATTTCCTGAGTGTGATGGTAAACTACTTGCAACATTAAGAAAAGAAGAGGTGTAATATGTACTTTCCGTTTGAACTTGAACTTGTAAAATGGCTACAATCCTTATCCAATGGGGTATTAGATGCATTTTTTAATGGAGTATCCTTCTTTGGTGAAGAAATCTTTATCATTATCATCATTGGATTTACCTACTGGTGTTATAACAAAAAAATGGGGGAATACATTGGATTTGCATTAACAACTTCTTATACATTTAACAATTACTTTAAGGATTTGTTTTCTGCCCCTCGACCGTTTGAGGTATCAAACGAGGTTGTCAATTTACGTCCAGATACTGCAACAGGACATTCATTCCCAAGTGGACATGTTCAAGGAGCAACTACCGCATTTTCATCAATCGCATATTGGATGAAAAAACGACTGTTTTGGATCATTGCGATTGTCATGATGGTATTGATGAGTTTATCAAGAATGTATTTAGGGGTCCATTTCTTGCGTGATGTTGTAGTTGGATCACTATTTGGATTAGGGATTGCCTATTTGACTTACAAACTATTCCAAAAATACAGCGGAAGCGATGAACGCAAACTTCACACAATCTATATCATCACAGCGATCACGTTCTTGCCAGTCGCATTCATGATGAAAAGCGAAGACTTTTTCAAAGGGTACGGGATCTTAGTTGGATTTGTTATTGCTATTTTGTTTGAAAAGAAGTACGTATCGTTTACAACCGATGTTGGCGTTTGGAAAAAGGTGATCCGTTTCGTCGTTGGTCTTATTATAGCCTTAGTTGTACAACAAGGATTTAAATTGGCCTTTAGTCCTATCATTGACGCAGCTCCAAGCATTGCGAATTTCTTACACTTTGTTCGCTATGTTTTAATTGCGTTTGCTGGATTCGGACTCTATCCTTGGCTCTTTAAGAAATTTAACTTTTAATCAACCAAATCTGTGTGTAATCCACACAGATTTTTGTTTTTAAAAACATTTAATATGTCATATTAAATTTCACTTTATATGTATAAATGTATGAAAATGATTATCAAAGTTGCAATTTTGAATATAATAATTTATAATAGTAGTGATGTGAGGTGCTCTGTAATGAATTGTATGAAAAATATGTCACGAATCTTAATTCCAAACGATTTGATGATACCACTTGTAAATCTTTACCGTTTCATTGGTCGAAATGAACTCTACGCTCAAAGTTTCACGGATCATCACGAACAGGTTATGAATCAAACTATTGAACGTGATACCTACTTTTTAGGAAGAATGTTAAGATTAAACATTACAGATCCTCGTATGAGATTAATCATTACCAAAGATTCTAGTCCTAGAAACAAAGAAGAAACTGTATTGTTTAAAATCAAAGAAGTCCTATACAACATCCATCAAACATTCTCAAAGTACATGTTAAACAGTGCCGATATTTTAGCGATGTTAAATCACATCTATTCTCAGTACAATCAAGTACGCTTTGAACCACTCAATCTCAATCGTAAGATGGCAATCAATCCTGGAAAAAGCAAGCGCGTGATTTTTGATGAAACAATCGCTGAATATACCAATTTATTCGAGAAAGAGCGCTATGAACGAATCATCTTGAGCATTCATTTTTTCATCGATATGTATAACATCAAGCCATTTACCGAACACAATGAGTTAGCATCATTCTTAACACTATATACGTTATTGCTTCGCTCTGGACTAGATGTCTTTACCTACGTAAGTTTATTTGAAATGATGGATACGTATAATGGAGAGTTTTTAACAGAAGTGAAAAATGCAAGTTTTAACTGGGAAGAAGGATATTCTCAGACATTACCACTGATGCGTTTTATGGTAAAGATGATCAATGAGTCTTATAAAAAACTAGATACCATTCACAAAGAATATGCTTTTGATCAAAAGCTTAGAAAATCCGATAACATAGAAGCAACAATCTACCGATTAACTGACATTTTCTCAAAAGATGACATTCGGTTAGTACACCCGTTTGTCAGCGAATCAACGATCAACCGCGCTTTAGCAAAACTAAAAGAAGAAGAGGTTATCAAACCACTTGGAAAGGGACGCAGTGCGAAGTGGATGAAAATCATCAAAGATGATGACTACTCGCATTTGTTTAAATCATAATGAACGAAATCAAATACAATTATCATACACACATGTATTTGTGTAAACACGCAGAAGGAAATGTTGAAGACTATGTAAAGGTTGCGATTACGAAAGGACTCAAACATTTTGGGATGAGCGATCACGGACCATTTGTGGATGAACTAAAAGACATCAAAACAAGACGTATGTCGATGGATGAATATAAAACTACCTACCTAAATGAACTTCAATCTGTCAAGGAAGCCTATGGCCATCTCATTGATTTTAAAAAGGCAATTGAAATTGAGTATCTAACACCACTCATTCCGTATTACAATACTTTCTTACAAGATTTGGATTATTTGATCTTGGGACAACATTTGTTAGAGTTTGATGGGAAAATCTATGATGTCTACAGTGAGATGAATCTTGATTTGATGGAGTGTTACAAAGATACTGTCATAGAAGCAATGGCAACAGGCAAATTTAAAATCCTAGCTCATCCAGAACTATTCAACTGGAAATACCGAAATTGGGATCACCATTGTGATCGCGTTTCCAAAGAGATCATCGATGCCGCAATCAAATATAAAGTTGTTTTAGAAATCAATGCAAACGGCTGTCGTCGTGCGAAAGTAAAAACCAAAGATGGGGAAGATACGTTTGTTTACCCAAGACTCGAATTTTGGAGAGAAGTAGCGAAGACCGATGCTTTGGTTATGATCAACGATGATGCACATGAACTTGCGCATATCAAAGATGAAGCAACCGAAGCTGCGTATAGGTTTGCGAAAAAATTAGGAATTAAGTTAATTGAAAAATTAGATCTATAGACCCTTATCGGGTCTTTTTCGTTTTTATAACCCTTCTGTAAGCGTGTGAAATAAAATAGGTGATTACTAATCCAGTTCAGGCGATTGGTATTTTGGATTCCGAAAGAAGAAGCACCACAAGCACAGAAACAAGATCAAATCTTGTGAAAAAACCCTTCCTATGGAAAACTTTTAGAACAAGACCCGTCTTTACAATATTTAGCGAAAAATAGAGATATTTAAATGTATTCATATATTGTTTATTGAGTATGATTAAAGCCAGTATTTAACGATATAAAAGAAATAAACTAACACAAACACCTTACACATCTACTTGTGACTATATTTAAGGGCTTGTTTCGATATCAATACAACTTCCTATAATTTATATTATGTAAACTAATCAAATAATAAGGTAAAACGCCGTTATATAGTTTCCATGTTTATATGTTGATAACGTGGTTTTAATCGGTATTCGCACGACTTTTCTTGCTTTAAACTCTTATACAAGGGTCTATCTATGGTTTTTTGTTCAACTTTAAAATCATATTTTCTTACCAACGCTTGCGTATTGTTCTTATTTGTTTTTGTCTGTTCTCACAAGATTGATTATGAGAACTAATATAATTCATCTTAGTCAGATTTTTTTACGTGATTTCGGAATCAAAACAAAGGCACAAACTTTTATTTTTTTAAATTGTTTATCATTCAAAGAAATTAAGTTATTTTAAACCCCTCTCAAATCGTTTGACTTTTATTTTCCTGGAACTTTACTCACTCACATTGTTTAAACCAAATGAAAAAAGCCTTAACTTCGTAAGGCTTTGATGGAAATGGTTATGCTTTGACAACTTCATTATAAAATGAGATGACATCCGCTACAACCAAAGATCGAATCGAATCTATTTCATTTAAAATCTCATGTCTTGCATTATCGTATAATTTATAGGAAACATTAAGTCCTAATTTTTTATATTGCTTGTGTAATGACTTAACACCTTTTCCATTGTTAGATACGGGATCGAACTCACCGCTTATCATCATAACAGGTAAGTCTTTTTTAATTAGATTACGGTGTTTGGTTTTGGATGCATCCACAATCAGTTTTGTAAAATCATAGAAAAAGCTTGCTGAAAAGATTCCACCACAATATGGGCTTTCAATATACAAGTCAACTTCGTTGGGATTGGTTGATAGCCAATCAAAGGCAGTACGGTTGGGACGAAATGGCTTATTAAAAGAGCCAAATGACATACTGTCTAACAATTCACTTTTAAATGTTCTACCATTCTTTTTCATAATCGATTTGGCAACAATCGCACCAACTTGATGTAGGAATGATTTCGCTGTTGTTCCTGATAACACAATTGCATCAATATCATCTGGGTAGAGTTCAATGTAGCGTTGTGCAATCAAAGATCCCATGCTATGGGCAAACTGTAACAGCGGTAAATTAGGATATTCCGCTTTCGCTGAATCAATTACCAATTTGATTTCTTTGATCATGGCTAACATATTATCCGTATCATCCATATATCCAATTTCATCCACAGAATTCGCGGTTAAGCCATGCCCTAAATGATCTTCACCAAATACAACAAATCCCTCTGATGTTAGTTCGTTTGCAAAGCGGTCGTATCGCATGATATGTTCTGCCATCCCATGGGAAATATGGACAATTGCTCTTGGAGAAATTTCAGGATTATACCACTTATAACAATTGATGTGAGTCGTATCGTTAAACTTGATTTTGAAATTTTCTCTCATATCCTATTCCTTACCCTTTCCGATTGAGTTCATTTAAGAAACTCGTACCGATAGTTGGATCTTTGACTGAAAAGTTATCTGCTATGGTTGCTGCTACGTCAGCAAACGTGGTTCGTACTGGTATTTCTTTTCCGATGATTTCCTTCGAATATGCAATCATTGGAACGTATTCTCTTGTGTGATCCGTTCCTGAATGTACAGGATCGTTTCCGTGATCTGCGACAACGATTAACAAATCGTCTTTCTTTAGCGAATCCATCATCACACCTAGATGCAAATCAAATTCTTCAATGCACTTTCCGTATCCAATCGGATCTCTACGGTGTCCGTAAATTGCATCGAAATCAACAAGATTGGTAAAACATAAACCAGTAAAGTCCTTTTGAAGCAGTTCTATTGTTTTTTCCATTCCTGCTTGGTTTGATGGTGTTTTGTGATACTCGGTAATTCCTTCCCCATCAAAAATGTCATTGATTTTTCCAATTGCGATGACATCATAGTTTTCTGATTTTAGATGATCCAACACTGTTTTATCATGAGGTTTTACAGCGTAATCGTGTCGATTTGAGGTGCGCTTAAAGGTGTCCTTAGATTCGCCTATAAACGGTCTTGCGATAATACGGCCTACTTGCCAAGCTGGGTTCTCTAACGTGATTTGACGGGCAATTTCGCATATTTGATAGAGTTCTGGAATCGGTATGACTTCCTCGTGTGCTGCAATCTGTAATACCGAATCGGCTGAAGTATATACAATCATTGCACCGGTTGCCATATGTTCTTCCCCTAAATCCTTGATGATTTCGGTTCCACTAGCAGATACGTTTCCGATAATCTTTCTACCTGTTTTTTCAGTTAATAGGTTTAGCAGTTCATCAGGAAATCCAGTATCGGTGAATGATGGGAATGGTTTGGTAACCTCTAATCCCATTAACTCAAAATGGCCGGTAAGCGTGTCTTTTCCAACACTGATTTCTGCCATTTTTGTAACGACACCTTGTGGATGTTTGACTTTTTCAACATTCATCACTTCGGTTAGTAACCCGATTCCCAGTCGTTCTAAGTTTGGAATAAAGAACGATTCGACATGTTCGCTAATGTGTTTTAATGTGTTAGCACCTAAATCACCATATTTTTCAGCATCCGGCAAAGCCCCAACACCTAGTGAATCGGCTACAACAACAAAAATTCGTTTAAATTTCATGCTTTTCTTCCCCCTTCGCATGTGGATGATTTTCTTGATAAATTGTTCGCAATCGTTTTTTGCTAATGTGAGTATAGATTTGAGTGGTCGATATGTCTTCATGACCTAAGAGTTCTTGGACAAGACGCAAATCAATCCCTGACTCAAGCAAGTGAGTCGCAAAACTATGACGTAACATATGAGGACTGATTTCTTTGTCAATGTCTGCTTTTTCAGCTAGTTCATTTAAGATCTTGAAAAATCCTTGCCTGGATAGACTTCGTCCGTTTTTATTCACAAAGAGCAGTTCGCGCTCGTTTGAGTTTTTAATTAATTTTGGTCTAGCCTCTAAGATATACTTTCGGACGGAAATGGTAGCCATATCTCCAATGGGAACGATTCTCTCTTTCGAACCTTTTCCAACGAGTTGAATAAACCCCATTGTTAAATGTAAGTTACTAAGTTTTAAGGCAACAAGTTCACTCACCCGTAATCCAGTCGCATACAGAACTTCCACCATCGCTTTGTTTCTGATATCAAGTGGAGTTGTGCCATCTAAACTTGATAAGAGCTGTTCAACTTCTTCTACCGATAAATAACTAGGTAACTTTTTATCCAGTTTAGGTGCTTCAATCAGTTTTGCATAATCAACTTCAATTAAGCGTTCCTTCAATAAAAACTTGTGAAATGACTTGATTGCTGATAAATGTCTTGCCATAGAGGTAGCTGACATATTAGCTCGTTTTAAACTACTTAAATAGTTTCGAATGTGCTTGATTTCAATATCAATTGGATTTGATATGCGATATTGTTTGACAATAAAATCAATATAGCGTTTTAAATCGCGTAAATACGATTCTAACGTGTTTTTCGCTACCATCTTCTCACTGGTTAGATAGTACCGATATTCAATTATGAGATGTTCCATAGACAACCCTCACACTTTAAATAATTTTTTCTAATATAGCATTCGCAACATACAATTTATCTGCTGGTAATCGTAACTGTTGATTTTCCTCTTCTAACCATTTTTGTTCTAACATCCAGTCTATAATTGGAAATTGTTCATAAATAGAAATGGAAAAACGCTCATAAAAAAGTTGTGTCGAAATTCCTTCAATTTTTCGTAGTCCTACGATAATCATTTCTTTCATCAAATCTTCTTTGGATAAGATTTCAACTTCACATAATGACTCGTTGTTTGTTAAGACATACTCATAATACGATCCTAGATGTCTGGGATTTGTTTTTCTTATTTCTCCATCAAAAGAGCTCGCTGCTGCACCGACCCCAAGATAAGGGGTATGATTCCAATATTTCGAATTATGAACTGCTATTTTACCATGTTTCGCGAAGTTGCTTGTTTCATAATGGATATACCCATGTGAGGATAAACGACTCCGAATCAAATCAAACATATCTCGTTCAAGATCTTCATCAAATTTATTATATAAGCCTTTGGTGTGAAGATAGTGAAGTTTTGTTTTTTCTTCTAAAATAAGTGAATATATCGAAATATGATCTGGTTGGCAAAGCAAGACTTGGTCAATATCCGAATTTAAATCATCTAATGTTTCATTCCCTATCCCATACATCAAATCCAAGCTTATATTGATGTTGTTTGAATATATTGTTCGGATCATTTCCAATTTTGCCATAACATCGAGAAGATTTGCTTGACGTCCTAATACGTGTAGTTTTTTAGGTTGAAAGCTTTGAACTCCAATCGAAAACCGGTTGATGTGATAGTCCTTACATATTTGAATAAACTCGCTTGTGATATTTTCAATGTTGCATTCAATTGTAAATTCAATCAAGGAACGTAAATCAACAAAAGATTCTAATGTCTGAAACAATTCCTTAAGCAAACTGAAATCCAAACTAGATGGTGTTCCACCACCGATATATATTGTATTCACATCTTGATAAAGCAGGTTTGTTTGCGCTAACTCATCACACAAGTATTTGATGTATTCGGTTTTTACATTTGGTTTTGCGACCATTTTGTAAAAATCACAATATGAACATATTGTTGTACAAAATGGGATGTGTATGTATAATGCATCCATCTCAAATACCGTCCATTCTATTACTTATTATATCATAGATTTTATCATTTGTAGATAAATTATGAAAAGGAAAAGGACAATTTTGAAGATTGTCCTTTCATCAACTTATTTTAAAGCATCTTTTACATAATTTGGTAAGACAAACGATGCTTTGTGAAGCTCAATATTATAGTATTTTGTGACTAATTTGCGAGCAACAAACAAATCTGGTTTAAAATCTTTAATAGGATCATATACTTTTGAAGCAAACCCAAACAACCAATGTCCAGATGGATAGGTTGGAATGAATGCTTGATAAACGGTTGCGATTGGAAAAAGATTTCGAATTTTTTCGTGAGCACGTTTCATTTCTTTTCTTGTATTCTCAAAATATGGACTTTCGTGCTGATTGACTAAAATTCCATCATCCTTCAATATATGAAAACAATTGGTATAAAACTCCATTGAAAAAAGTCCTTCTCCTGGGCCAATTGGGTCCGTTGAATCTACCACAATCAAATCATAACGTTTTTTCGTGTTTTTCACAAATGCTAATCCATCTTCAAAGTATAGTGTTACTCGAGGGTCCGTAAGTTTTGATGCTGTGATTGGAAAATACTCTTGACAAGCTCGAACTACTTCTTCATCAATTTCAACCATATCAATCGATTGAATCGTTTGATATCTTGTTAATTCTCGTACCGACCCACCATCACCGCCACCAATCACTAAAACGTGTTCGATGTTAGGGTGGACTGACATTGGTGTATGAATCATCATTTCATGGTATATAAATTCATCTTTTTCATTCGCCATCATCACTTGGTCTAACGTAAAGAAACGCCCTAACTCGAAGGAATCGTAAAAATCAAGTTGTTGAAATGGTGTTTTTTTAGAATAGAGCTGTTTGGTAACTTCTACTGAAAACCGAATGTGTTTTGTCCATTGTTCTGTAAACCACTGACTCATAGTTTCACCTACTTCATTGTTGGAATGTTCATTCCGTAAAAAATTTCGACCATTTCTTGGTTAATTTGTTGTTTGATTGTGTTCTTCTCTTCGAGTTCTAACGCATTCGAATCAACATTAAACAAGTAATTATCAAGCACAAAACGATCAATCATCATCTTTGTATGAAAAATATTGGAATGATGCAAATTGACATCAATTGTCGTATAATTCGATAAGATATTTTTTCCAATGTAATCTTGAATTGAATTGATGTCATGATCGATATAATGTTTTTCACCAGTTAAATCTCTTGTGAACCCACGTACACGGTAATCCATAATAATAATATCCGAATCAAAACTATGAATTAAGTAGTTTAATGCTTTTAGTGGTGAAATCTCGCCACAAGTAGATACATCAATATCAACACGGAAGGTAGAAATGTTTTGATCAGGATGACTTTCTGGATATGTATGCACGGTCAAATGAGATTTATCTAAGTGACCTACAACACTTTCTTTAACTGGAAGTTTTCCTTTATTACAAGAAAGATCGACATCCGCATCGCTTACTTCGGATTCTGATATTAAAATAGTAACACTCGCTCCTTGTGGTTCATAATCCTGTTTGGCTATATTTAACACCTTTGCATCAATGATTTTTGTTACTTCAATTAAAATGTTGGTTAAACGATCAGAATTATATTGCTCATCGATATATTCGATATAGGCTTTTCGTTCCGATTCATCTCTCGTATAACAAATGTCATAAATGTTAAAACTAAGCGTTTTTGTCAGGTTATTAAACCCATAGAGTTTGAGTTGATTTGATTTGTTCAATTACGTTTCCTCCATATATTAAGATAGAATAAGAAAAGGCCTTTTTACAGGCCTAAATTCTTTTATGTCTTCTGATAATGACAAAGGTTAGGACAATCACTGTAAAAAATACGAGATTATAGATAATATCGATTCCAGAAACTGTCATGACAACCAAATTCATGGTGTTGGATATGACATAGACTGCTAAAAACAACGCGGATGCTGGATGGTATCGATCCATCAAAATCGTGGTTGTCAGTAAGAAGGTCGCATTTAACATCGTTAAGATAGTGTTAATTATAATGTCAGGCATCGCCAATACACACATAATATTGAGGAGTAAAAATGCAATTCCTAGTCCCATAGAAATAGATGCAAGATGTTCTCTTACCTTACGGACGCGACGATATCGTCTGATTGCTTCCTCAGACTTATTGTACAGTGCATCGTCAAATAGTTCTCTAACATTGATTTCTTTCATAGCATCACCTTTTCTATGGATATATCATACATTAAAAGGATTGTTTCGTCAATTTATTTTTCGTCAAGTGATAACACAGCTAGAAAGGCTTCTTGTGGAATATCCACGCTTCCTACCTGTTTCATGCGCTTTTTCCCTTCTTTTTGCTTCTCCAATAATTTCTTTTTTCGAGTAATATCCCCACCATAACACTTTGATAATACGTCTTTTCGCATCGCAGAAATGGTTTCTCTTGCGATGATGCGGTTATTTAATGCTGCTTGAATGGGAACTTCAAACATTTGTCTAGGGATTATTTTTCTTAATTTTTCTACAATTGCTTTTCCTCTTGGGTAAGCAAATTCTTTGTGAACGATCACGCTTAATGCATCTACCTTTTCACCATTTAATAAAATATCCATTTTGGATAGACTTGATTCTCTGTATCCACTCAACTCATAATCAAACGATGCATATCCTTTGGTGGTTGATTTGAGACGGTCAAAAAAGTCATATACAATTTCAGAAAGTGGTAAGTAATAATAAATGGCTACTCTAGAAACATCTAAATATTTCATATCAATGAATATACCACGTTTTCCTTGAGAAACCTCCATGATTGGCCCGACGTATTCGTTAGGAGCCATAATCGTTGCTTTTACATAAGGTTCCTCGATCTTTTTAATGACGGTAAGTTCTGGCATCATCGATGGATTGTCGATTATTTGCATTTGACCATTGGTTAAGAATACATGATACTCCACACTTGGTGCAGTAGCGATGAGTTCTATTTTAAATTCACGTTCGATTCGTTCTTGAATGATTTCCATATGCAAAAGCCCTAAGAAACCAACACGAAATCCAAATCCAAGTGCTTGTGAAGATTCAATTTCCCACGACAAAGCGGCATCATTTAATTTCAGTTTTTCCAATGCGTCTTTTAAGTCATTGTATTTGTTTGGTTCAATCGGATAAATTCCACAAAACACCATTGGTTTTAAAGCACGGTAACCTGGTAGTGGTGAAGATGCTGGGTGTTCTACTTTCGTAATGGTATCCCCAACACGAACCATACTCACATCCTTAATCGCAGCGGTTAAGAAACCTACATCACCTGGAGATAAAAAGTCAACTTTCTTTTCTTTTGGTGTATAGACTCCAACTTCAACAACTTCAAAGGCATGACCTGTTGCCATCATTTGAATGACATCTCCTTTGGAAATGGTTCCATTGACAACACGAACAGATGGGATGATTCCACGATATTGATCAAAATAAGAATCAAACACCAAAGCTTGAAGCGGTAGATCTGGGTCTCCAACTGGGGATGGAACTTTATGAACGATTTGTTCTAAGAGTTCTTCAATCCCGATCCCTTCTTTCGCCGACGCTAAAATCGCCTCAGATGCATCGAGTCCAATAACATCTTCGATTTCTTTTTTCACCTTCTCAGGTTCGGCTGCTGGTAAGTCAATTTTATTAATGAGTGGCAATATTTCTAGATTATTGTCTGCTGCGAGATAGACATTGGCTAAGGTTTGAGCTTCAATTCCTTGAGCTGCATCGACTACCAATATTGCACCTTCACAAGCGGCTAGACTTCTTGAAACCTCATACGTAAAGTCAACATGACCTGGGGTATCAATCAAATGAAAAATATAATCAGATCCATCTTTGCTTTTATATGGAATTTCAATCGCATTGAGTTTGATGGTAATTCCACGTTCACGTTCTAGATCCATCGAATCTAGTAATTGTTCCTTCATATCACGTGCTGCAATTGCACCAGCTTTTTCTAAAATACGGTCTGCAAGCGTACTCTTACCGTGGTCGATATGGGCGATGATCGAAAAATTGCGAATTCGTTTTTGTTTGTTTAACAGCTCATCTCTAGATGGCAACATACGCTTACCTTCCTTTCAAATTTTTATTACAACATATTTTACCAAAAAATCACCAATTTTACAAGAAATATCAACATATTTTATCGGAAAGAAATGGTCCAAACAGACATAAAAAATGGTCACTTTAGTTAAAAAGTGACCACCTAAGGAGAAAATGATTTATTTATTAGCACCTATTCTATTTTGTTGCCAGGAACGAATTTGATTCATGATTCTTGTATTGGCTTGATGATTGTTGCGAAATTCTTCCATTCGTTGTCTGAATTGATTCATTCTTTCTTGATGGCGTGTACGAACTTGTTCACGAATTGGTAATGAACGCTCTTTAAATTCTTCGCGTAATTGATCCATTTCAAAATGAAAATCAAGTTTTAATGTTGCCAATGCTTCTTGCTTTGTAGCCAATTCTGCTTCTAGAGTAACTTTGACTTCTTCATCCGTTTCATCTGCAATAGCTACAACCAATGCTTCAATTTCTGCTTCTAATGCTTCAATCAATGGAATGTATTCATCTTTGATTTCTTGCATACGTGTTTTAAATTCTTCTCTTAATGCAGATACGATGTCTTTGACTTCTTGTTGTTTTTCCTTGATCATCGTCATTAATTCGGAAACAGACAGTTCAAGTCCTTCTTCTGTTGTAAGTTCTGGATATAATACTTGAACTACTTTTACGAGTCTCAATTTACCAGGAGAAACTCCAAGTGCATCTGCTTCTTCCTTGATTTCTTGCATTGTTTCACTAATCATCGCATATCCAAAAATTCCTTTTTTCATAAACATGTTGTTGATATGGGAACGCATTTGTTCTCCTAATCGATTTCCAACACGATCATTGTAACCGATGGTTGTAACACTAACGACGGTTTCCTCACTATCCACATCAATATATCCTAGTTCGATTGCCTTTTCAACAATGAGTGTGGTTGCGACTTCTAACTTTAATCCGATTAAATCAAGATCTGTTAGTAATACTTCTGCATCTTCATTGAGTGCATTGACAGAAACAACAACGTCTCTACGGTTCACAATTAACTCTACACTTGGGTTTATGTCAATTGCAACATAACTCTCTGCGTTCACTGTTTGACATCCTACGATAAAGATAGCTCCTAAAGCTAATGTGAAAACGAATAATATATTTCTTAATTGTTTCATATTTGAAAACCTCCTTCTATTTTTTGTTTTCACTTAATAAACAAATTAAGTGATCTATTTATTGGTAAATATTCGTTTTTTTTATAAAAAACTACACCTAAGTCATTAGGTGTAGCCATTTGTTTATTCTTTGTCTGGGAATATAATTTTTGGTTGCATACGCCAAATTACAATTACGACGATTATCGATAATACAATCGATGGTGCCATATACCCGATGTTATAAGCAAGTGATGCAACAAGTCCTGCTCCCCAATACCACATTCCGCTTAAGACGTGAAGTATAAACCGAATGAATCCCGCAATAAGCATTGCAACTGACATGTATAAACCTGTTGTGAGTGCTTTGGTTGTAGTTAAACGCTTTGATACGATTCCAGCTAATCCTACAGCAGCATAAGCCCCGTAGTAATCAAAAAATGCTTGTATCAAATGCAAGAATCCACCTCCAGCATAAAGAAGCTGCAACAACCCGATAAGGAAACCGGTTAATAAACCTGCTCCTACCCCTCTACGAAATGCGATCACGAAAACAACAACCATTGCAACACCAATACTTCCACCATTTGGCCATGCAAAGCCTAGTGTAATTGTTGATAAATAATCCAATATGATTCCAATCGATGACATCATAGCGATTTCAATGATAATTAATAGTTGCTTGTTTTTCATGTTATCACACCCTTTCTTTCTTTATTATATAAGAAAAGGTGTCACAATGTGTTCCCTCCGCTAGCATTACCTAGATCAGGTTCACGGGTCGTTTTAAAAAACTCTCAGCGATTGCTCCCCGACAACACCTATATTATAACATCTTTTACCTATTTCTTCAATCAAATGCATAAAAAAATCCTCCCTACGTGAATAGGAAGGATTTTTTAACTTAGGGTTAATTCACTGGTTGGATATTAGCAATTTCTTTTGCCCATCCCCAATAAGTGGATATGTCTATATCACCAAATGCTTCGTTGTATAAATCATAATATGCATTTTGATATAGTGGAACCATTGGTAATATTTTTTGTAATCGTAGTTGATATTGATACCAATAGTTTAAATATGTGATTTCATCTCCCGGTTCACAGTGTAACAAAAGGGTTGTTAATTCATCAATTGTCAATTCACCTTCCTCAAGTGGAATCATCGGTGAATCTACGGAATCTTTTACACCCATTGCATTATACGAAGTATCATAGAAATCACTATGATACGAATAGTATGGTTCACTGCCAACACTCTTACTAACCGCTAAATTAAAAATGTGATAATAACGTTGATCGATTGGGTTTTCAAGTGTAGGTTTTAACTCGTATGAATAGTAATAGTGATCTAATAATGAGTCAAAAGACATATAATCGATCGTGTACTTCACTCCAGTATGCATAGATGCATATTTAATGTTCCAATCTAGATTATTAGAAACTTCATTATTTGTGGTGGCCAAGTGATTGATTTGCAATACTTCACCACTTGAATTATGTCTAAAATAGTTGAATTGATCATAAGAATTGACATTGATAACTACAGCTTTCGCTGGGTCATACAATGTAATACCATCGGATTCATAAATCCATTCTGTTTGATCTAAATAACTATTTGCTACATCAAAATTATGATATCCAATGTGCTCAAGATTGGCAAGTAGTTCTTCTTCCATACTGAGATACTTCCAATTGTCCATTTCATAATCTCCATATATTGAAGTTCCGTGACCATAAAGTACACTTGAAATGATACTTGTGCTATCAACCATATAAGAGATTGCTCTTCGTACCATTGGATCAGCAGTTGGACCAAAGTCGCAATTGAAGGCTAGCATTCCATAGCCACTTCGGTAATATGAAGCATTTGTAATGTTTTCCAAATTTGTCATATCGTATAGATTATTAATGTAACGAGCATTTCCAAAATAGTCAATATCACCATTCACCAAGTCATCCGTACCATCCACGCTATAGCCTTGACGAATTACAATTGCATCGAATGTAGGAATCTCTGATAAATAGTTTCCTCTATAATTTGGATTTTTTCTCAAGATAATTTCATTGTTTTCTACATATGCTAAAGTATAAGGTCCAGAAAAGCTCAATGGTGTTCTTAAGTAATGATCTTCGGATGTAAATTTCCAAACATTGCTTAATCCCATATGGTTGATTTTTGAACCATTTTCATCTGATGTAATATTCGTTCCATAAGGAGCGTACATAATGTATGACATCGGAGAAAATGATAAATATTGTGCATCATTAAATCCATACATCCACTGGCTATCTAAAGTCACTTCAAAGGTATACTCATCAATGAATCGAATACCTTCAAAATAGACATCTGCCGATGTGATCCATTCACCCGTCATTTCATTGATTGGTCTATATGCATCATATCCTAAGAAACCATTCGCTAGTGAGTTCCATCCACCAACACTTTCCATATCAGTAGAAGCAAATAGTAATAATGTATACACATAATCAATTGCTTTTAAACTGAGTCCGTTGGAAAAATATAGATTTGGATTGATTTCTAAACGGAAGACGCGATCTTGAACGGTAGTTTGATCGACTACTCTTTCTTTATAATACATATCTTCATAGAAGGTATCTGCGTTGGCTAATACCGTTGGATTAGGAACAACTCTGCCATCTTTTGTTACAACCACTGGTTCATAGCCATGTAACAATGGCATAATCTCTGTATCTGATGCATTGGTTTGAATGTATGGTAAAAAACTATCAGCTAATAAGCCTTGTCCTACAAAGAATGTGTTAACTGGATAATTGAATACCCATTTTGCATACAAATGCATAGAATAAGAAGGCATCGTTGTCAGTTCAATTTTATTAATGAATTCTTCACTGTCATACCAGCCATCAAACGTAAATTCCATGCGCTCAGGTGTCGGTAGTGTAATAGCTGAACTTGGTTCTTGACTGATTGGATAAACAATGACGTCTTCGGTTAAGGTATCAAATGTAATTCTAGGTGCATAATTTGAACTCATATAATAAATTTCATCTGCCCAGTTCCAGTATGGTGTTAAATTGAGGTCATTCAACCAATCTGCATAAAAAACAAATGTTGGTTGAGATACGATAGGAATGTTAGGTAGAAGTGTATTTAATCGTTTCACAACTTGTGCCCATTTTAAGGCATAATCGTAACGATTTCCTGGAGTTACTTGAGAATACATATCAAGAAGCATACCAAGGATTTGATCATCGATTCCATATGGTGATTCTACGTCGTATTCAGTCGCATAGTCAAGAGGTAATCCATACAATCGACTTAATAAAAACATATGATAGTATCGATTTTCACCAAGGTATTCTGGATATGTGTATTGATTGATCATATCAAAAATACTAACATAATTTACTTCAAACCCAACACCTGCTAGTCCAAAGTATGCATCAAATTGAGATATCAACAAATCTTCATATGATATACTTGGTACAGCAATGCGAATGATGAGAGGTTCTCCTTGGTCGTTGTGTCTAACGTATGGGAAGTTAAGATGGGAACCTGAATTTTGAATCTGTGCTTGAACTGGATCAAACAAAGTAGTTCCATCATATTCATATTTCCAAATAGAATCATCTAAGAGTGCATTTGCCATATCAGCATCAACACTAAAATGAGTTAAATAGTCGTTTAATTGCTCTTGCATTAATTCATACATCCAAGAGTGAACATTATAAGTACTATCAATAACTTGATTGAGTTCACCGATGATTGGATCAAGAAGTGTTTCACGATCCATTAAAAATGCGATAGCCGTTCTAACTTTGACATCACTTACTGGACCAAAATCTGGATGTGTAAACAATCCAAAATGTCCATTTCGATAGTAAAATTCTGTTTTCACATTGCTAGTTTCTAGAGATTGGCTATAGTAAGAATACATACCTGTTGCATCTGAGATATCATACGTTCCATCTGCTACTCTTTCAACAGAACCAATTGGAGATACATGCACATATAACAGGTCAAATTGTGAGGTAAATCCTTCTGGATTTCCGATAAAATAAGGATTGAATTTTAACGTATAGTAACCACCATATGAATACAAGATGTATTGTCCACTAACCACATCAGGATTTACACTATAGGTATTAATGTAGTCATCCAATAAATCAAACGCTCCCATAGAGAGTCTTGCTCCACTTTCATCAGAAATGATTGTAGTACCTACTGGTGTTATATGACTCATTGGTAGAGGTTTTACATTTATGTATTGGATATCAAAATAATTAGGTAATACATGTGATCCTATGGTCAATGAGAATGTATAATCGTCAATCAGTTTTACACCTTCAAATGGAATCATTTCACTTGTTAATCCCATTGGTGTGGCATATGCTTCATATCCAACCAAATAATCATACTTGTTCGTGCTTTGATGCAATGCATTTCGATCATAAGAAGCATTCATCAAAATGGCAAACACATAATCTTTGGCCGTAATAGCATCACCATTTGACCATTTTAAATTTTGATTGATTGATATCGTGTATGTTTTATTATTTGATTGATCTGTGCTAGATGTGATATCGTCTACTGCCGTTTCATTGATCAATAATTCACCACCACGAGTGTTCCAAACCGTTTCATAACCAAACAATAGGTCTTGTAAGTATAAGTCACCTTGGTTCGTACTAAACGATGGCACAACATAACCCGTACTTGAATTGATTTGTACGGATAATTCTGTTGGTTCTGTTTCATTGATTAACGTTAAATCTTCTAAATTCACCCATAGCAATTGTGGTGATGTGAACATAGAAATGATCATGTGTTCAATGCTTACTGCGTCACCAACTTGAACTCCACTTAATAAGTTTTTAATTTCAATATAATCAGGAGATATTACTGGGACTCTTACGTCAACAAATCGAATTCCATCTGTTAAAGTAAAATTAAAGGAATCATAATGATTAGGGATAGAAAGATATTCAACATATAATTGATTGTAGCTTACCAATTCACTGTAATTTTCAATGAAGAAATCAGCATCAAGCGTTGTACCAATCAATGTTGAAGGAATTGGATTATCCACGCTTTTAACATCTAATGTGTATATTTCCTCAATTTCAGGTACATAATAGTACGTTGCTTTTCGTCCAAATACTTCAATGAAATCTCCTTCTACTATTTGACCAAAAACATTAAAATCAACACCATAAATTAAAAATGCATCGGTTCCATCTCCAATATAAACCACGTTACCAAGAACCCTTGTAACAACACCTTCGATTCGAATGTCATATCCATTTGGCATTGTTTTGGCTAATGCAAGTGAAATTACATCATTTGATGTTTCATTCCATTTAGCGAATAATGTGAAATTGGATGATACCGGACTACTGAAATCATAAACGTTATCAAATCCTGAATCGGTATACCACCCCACAAAATAAAATCCATCTTTGGTAGGGGTTGGTGGTATTTCTAACAAATCATCTTTATTGATCACAATAGGTGAAATTAGGCTTCCACCATTGGTGATAAAATTAACTTGATATGTTAGAATACTTGGATTTGGATCTATGGATGCCCTTCTTCCAGCAAGATATAACTGGATTAAGTTCACATCCATAATTGTTATTTGCCCATCACCATTGATATCAATTAACATCAGTTGTGTTGGGGTAAATGTGCGTCTTCCAGCAAGATATAACTGGATTAAGTTCACATCCATAATCGTTACTTGTCCATCACCGTTTACATCACCATATACACCACTTTTAACATTCGCAAAGTTGTAATTGATGTGATCGACAGCGAAAACATCATAGTTTGAATCAATATAACTTACTTGATTTAAATATGTTTCATCGATTTCTAATAAACTATGTTCACCAACTGTAACAGAAGGTAAAGGAATAAATGTAATATGAAAGAGTTCTGTATTGTTTTGAATTAATGTAGATACATCTCCATAATTTAATGTAATCAATCCATCAACATCAATGTTGTATACCAAACTTGATGGTAACATGGATCCTTTCGCAATGGATTGAATGTCAAATTTGGTTTCATCATACATAAATCGAAATTGAAATCCAGATACATCAACGGCGTTACCGATTGAAATCGTAGTGGTAAATGGAACTCCCGTTGAGACCGTAATATTTTCACTGGATGAAATAGTCACCTCTGTATATGCTTTTACAGGGGCTTGAAACAATAACCCCAGTGAACATATGAGAAAAAAGGATCCAATCAAATACTTCAATATTTTATTCATAAGCCCCTCACTCACTCAATACAAATGCCAAACCAGCTGTACTGGTTGTCGCAATGTAAAGATTAAATTCTTCATCGACTTCCGTTGCTTCGATCACAACCAAGTCTAATTGCAAATTGGTACCAGCTGAAGCCAGTTTATCAAATGTGATTGTCATCAATAGTTGTTCATTTTGTATTGGACTCATTACGTCAGCCCAATTGAATCGAACTTCTCCTAAAATATCGATGTTCCACACATTGGATACACCATTGACCACAGTGGATGGAATTACTTTTGCTTCATCGTAGAAAATTCTCAAGTCATATCCTGCGATGTTCGGATTACCTCCTAAGTAAACCTTGATAGTAACGTTTGTACTTGTTTCTGCTTCTTTCACGAGATAAAAATGATTGTCTTCTGTTGTTACTTGATCCGGTTTCCAAATCGCATGATAACTTACATTACTTGTGATCGTTTGTGGAAAAGATAGACCAGCGATTGCTTCTATGGATGTGTTCCACCCTAAGAATAAAAATCCCGATTTGGTTGGTTCACTAGGTCCTACAATGCTTGTTCCATTGACCACTTGTTCATATTTGTGATACAACACACCATCTACATAAAAGAATACTTCCAAATCCCCAACAATTGGATTTGATTCTTCCCATAATGCATACAGTGTCATGGATTGGGTAATCGGAATATAATTAAAGAATTGACCATCGTTAATGGTTGTTCCTGTATACCACCCTTTGAAGACATAACCTTCTTTGGTTGGGATTGGTAATACCATAGAGGTACCATATACAATGTTGATTGAAGATTCGTGTGGTTCGGGCAATTCTCCTTCATCCAAATCAAATGTTATAGTAACCATGGTGGTAGTTGGAAGGTAATCAGTTAAATCAAATAATGGAATCCATGTTTCACTACCAACGTATCGATAATACAAAACATGATTAACTGCATTTACTTCTAGTTCTCTACCGTCGATTCCGTTTGTTCCGTCAGTACCATTTGGTCCCATAGGTCCAGTTAATACTGTGAGGGAAATTAAATTATCCCATTCCAAATCAGCATCGTATTTCCATTGGATAAAGCCTTCGCTCACTCGCAACATGACTTCTTTGCCATCAACGCCATCATCTCCTTTTGGACCGATGATGCTTCCTGCATTGATTGTTTGTTCATTTGAAAGTGTTATAATTAATTGACCATTTTGATTAATGGAAGCATTGGTGATGGAAATTCCATTGGCACCATCTTTGCCATCAACACCATTAATTCCATCAGTACCATTTGTGCCAACAACAACACCAACATTTAGTTCGGTATCATCGTCAAAAGTAATAATTAATTCGCCTAAGATATTAATGGTGACGGTTTTAATTCCAAGACCATTTTCTCCATCTGTACCGCTTGTTCCTTCTAAAGTCTCTAATTCAATCAAGTCGACCCACTCAGTATCCCCTTCAAGTCTCCACTGAATGTGTGTAGACGTTGCTTGCAATTCGATTTGATTTCCATTTTGACCACTTGGACCTATTACCGCACCAGCATCGATGGTCTCATCATTTGTCAATGTAATGATTAAATGTCCCGCACTATTGATGGTTGCTTCTTTGATTCCGATACCTGCAGGTCCGGTAATCGAAGCCAACCATTCATCATAGGTACCAGTTATTTGATTCGATGTCACTCCAAGCAAATAAACCGTACTTAAGCGTAGTTCTAGTTCTGTTCCTTGTATGGTCACTTCGATTGTAGTTTCGTGTGTCCCATACTTAATTGTTATCGTGTGATTTCCTGCGATCGACATCTTTTGAATATCAGTTTCACTAAGCATGGCGGTTGTCAGTGGAATGCTTTGGGTTGTGCCATCAGCTTTATGTAGTACGATCTTGATGTCACTAATATTAAAATCTCCCATTTCCAGGTTTTGGATTGTCGAACTATCAACGGATATTGATGTAACTTGTGATTGTTCAATCACGTCACACCCTGATAATCCAAATCCAACGAAAACAATCAGTGATGCGAAAAAAAGTTTGATTGTTTTGTTCATGTGTAGTCCCCTTTCGACCAATTTAAAATCTTTTAAAAGATTCTTATCTTTACATTATCACAATATTTTTTTAATTTCAAACAACTGTTTCTTGTGTTTTCATACATTTTCTATTAGAATGTAAAATTTTATTTATTTTCACGATGTGTGAGTCTCAACTTTTATGGTATAATTAGTACGAGGTGAATTTAAATTATGGTATTAGCAATCATACAAAATCCAATATATTTTTCAATTTTTCTATTCATCGTTCTTGTACTACTTTTTTATTATGTTGAACACGTGTTACCAAAACGCAATTTAAACAAGGTAAAAGTGAAGGTAAATGAATTTTTAAAACAAGAATACATCCATGCTAAAGTCATTGATTCTCACAAAAAATCGTATGATTTTTATTTTCAAATTGATGATACAAGGTATTTTATTAAGGTTTTAACCTTACCGATTGCGGGCGAACTCGTCAGTTATAATAAAACATCATGGCAAATTCATTATGGTGGTGGAAAACGTCCAGGAAAAACATTCACCAAAAAGAAACCAATTCCAGAACTCAGTTCTTTTGTGTTGTTTGATCCTAAAATGGAATCTGGTAAAATCAAGAAAGTATTAATTGTCTACCCAGATGCTCATAACTTGTTACAATGGGTAAACGAATCAGAAATGGTCATTTTAGAACCAAAAACCAATGTTCATGGCATCAAAGTGGTGCGTTTCACACAATTGTTTGATTCATTTAAGTTATTATAAAAAATGAGGAGTATGTCATACTCCTCATTTTCATTACTTACCTGAAATTTGTAATTGTTTAATTTTTATGGATGGTGCACCGATTCCACTATACGTAAAACGCAAATCGTTCCCAATTTGTTCAACTTGATTGAATAGTTCTAAGAATTTCCCGCTCGCTACAATCAATTTGACCGCTCTTGAAAGTTTTCCTTGTTCAATTAAAAACCCACTTGATTTCAAACTAAAACTTCCAGATACAGGATCAATTCCGGCGTGCAATCCTTCAACTTGAGTAATGTAAATACCTTCTTCAATGCCTTCTAGCAATGCATCAAACTCATTTGTTCCTGGTTTTAAATATAAATTCGTAGGAGCAACCCCAACAGATGCATAAATAGATGGTTTGAATCCATGACCGGTTGGATTCGTTTTAAAGATCTTAGCCGTTTTTAGATTATGCATAAATCCTTTGAAAACGCCGTCCTTTACCACTTCAAACTCGTTACATGCAACACCTTCATCATCAAACGATGATTTAGAAAGTCCTTCTTCTAAGAACGGATCATCAATGATTGATATGTTTTCACCCATGATTTGGGTGTTTTCTTTTCCTTTTAACAGTGTTAGGTTTTTAAATAGCATTTCTCCGGAAAACATTCCTTTGAACGCCCCAATCAAATCCGCAACAACATCATTTTTCAGTACCACTGGGTAGGATTTGGATGCTACGGTATCGGCGTTTAATTTACTTACAGTTGCTTTTGCGATCTCTTGACCAAGAGAAACTGGATCAAAAGAAGTAAAATTATCCTTGATTTGATAATCAAATACACTAGTAACTTCACTTTCTGTTCTAGCAACTCCAGCTGCCATCATAAAACCATAAAAATCTGATTTTTTTAGATTCAATCCTTTGGAATTGATGATTCGAACCTCTGAAACTGACTCTGAATACGAACAATTCGATACTTGCTTGATTCTTGGATCAGTTTCTTTGATTGATTTTTCTAGTGTTTTTAAGAGTTCTATTTTCTCAGCGGAAGATACTTTTAAGAAAGGATTTTCTTTGTGAGGAAGCAGTCGATACTCTTTCGACCCTTCATAAATAATGGATTCTTCTTTTGCTTCAATCATCAAGGCATTTTGTTTGAGTGACTCTAACAACGAATCGATGTCATCATCACTTAGTTTTTCCGTTGTGATATACCCCATTTTCCCTTGATAAATTCCTCGAATTGACACAACTTCTAAATCTTTGACGGTAAACTTATCTACTTCACCATTGAATAGTGAGATTGATGTTCCAATTGAAGTTCCCGCATAAATTTCGATATCTTCAATTCCGACTTCTTTGGAACGAGTTACAATTTTTTCAAAATCCATGTTACTTTCCTCCTCTTCCACCAACCGTCATGCTAGAGACACGAATCGTTGGTTGACCTACGTTTGCAGGAATCGAACCAGATAGTGATCCACACATCCCATGACCAAAACTTAGATTATCCGAGATGGCATCAATCTTTAATAAGACATCCGATCCACTTCCAATCAAGGTCGCTCCTCGTACAGGATGCGTAATTTTACCATCTTCAATCATATATCCTTCGTTGACAGCGAAATTAAATTCACCAGTTGTCGGTAGAACAGATCCTCCACCCATTTTTTTAGCAAACAATCCATATTTGGTTGATTTAATGATGTCTTCAAATGTGTCTTTGCCATTTTCAAAGAACGTATTGGTCATTCTTGAAGTTGGAGAAAATTTATAAGATTCTCTTCGAGCCGATGCTGTTGATAATGACTTCATTTTTCTTGCGTTTCGTTTGTCAATTAAATACGATTTCAAAATTCCATGTTCAATTAAGACATTACGTCTTGTTGGGGTTCCTTCATCATCAATGTTTAAACTTCCCCAAGCATCCTCAATTGTTCCATCATCGACCGCAGTTACGATATCCGAAGCAATTTTTTCACCAAGTTTATTTGAAAATACACTTAAGTTTTTCGCAACACTGGTTGCTTCTAAACTATGTCCACAAGCCTCATGTAAGATCACACCACCAAAAGCATTGTGAATGACAACGGGCAAGACTTGTCCCACCATTTCTGGTGCGTGCAACATAGTCACGGCGGATTCTGCGATTTTTCGCCCAAATTCGGTTAAGTTGATTTCTTCAAACATTTCATAGCCTTGGTTCTTACCAAAATTATCGGTAGCAGTTTCCATAATTCCGTTTGCTGAGGCCACTACTTGTGCTGAAATTCTAGAATTGGTTCGTTCATCGGTTGCGAATAATCCATCGCTATTAAAAATCCAAATCGTTTGGATTTTATCAACCAAATTGACGACTACTTGGGTTATTTCATCACTGTATGTTTTTGCCCCTTCGTATAATTCTTTCACCAATGCTGTTTTTTCACTGCTACTTACTAAGAGTGGATGTTTTCTTATTTTGGTATGTATTGGTTTTTGTATAGCAACTAATTCTTTAGCCTCCGTGATTCTTGAACCCAAGAATCCTTCCCCTAACGAAGTTGCTAGACTAATCAAATGATCGTGGTTTAAATTGTTGGTATACCCATAGATTTCTTTGTCTTCTTTTAGTACTCGAATCCCTACTCCAGATACTTTTGCAGTATTCGACTTTTGAATCAACCCGCCACTACATTCAATCGACTGATTGATTGTGTCTTCAAAATACAATTCAACAAAATCTGCTCCATAAGCAAGACCAGCATTTAAAATCTCTTTTGCTTGGTTTTTTGTAATCATGTTCACACTTCCTTTCTCACTTTTTTTATTATATCACACTCAATCCCTATTTTCCAATTAGAAATTGTAGAAACTTCGTGTAAAATAGTTTTGGGTAAATACAAAAAGGAACCTCTGTGATATAA
>DAOSEC010000004.1:0-92366 GCA_035362935.1 Bacilli bacterium
TAATAAATATAAAAATTATTTCCCAAAATTTGTTGACTTAGAATAGTTAGTCTCCTAGAAAAAGGTCGCTTCAATTTGTTTCAAACACAGAGCTGTAATTAGCAAATCTGCAGCTCCACCGAAACTTAAACCTTCTAAGATACATTTGTTTGAGAATCTAATGACATCCTGTAAATTATCTGCGTCTAAAGATTTAAACTCATCTTTTATAAACAAGTATTTTTCCCAAGACCCAGATCTTGTCAAAAAGGTCGTATCTTCACATAACAAAATTAGTTTTACCAATATGTTTCGTAGAGAATTCTCATCGGTTTCATCTACCCTTTTTAACAAGTCGTATATCGCTTGGACGGATGGTAGCCCATTTATGACTTCACCTCGTGCTCCAAGTAAACCATATTTGTCATATACATTGGTACCGTGTGTATTTAAATTTTCTTTAAAATCATTGATAACCGAATGAAAAATTTCTTTCATTGTTTGATTAATCATAGAAAATGTTTGTTTATTGCTCAATACTTGTCCAACAGCTACCAAGGTTGCACCGAGAACAAAAATCAATCCTTTGTAACAATTGATTCCATTAGTATGCTTAAACATTTCATTCTCTGCCAGCCGCCCTATGGTTCTTGCACTATCAACCAAGTTTAACTCGTTTTGATATCCGAGTTCAAACAACTGAATGAAGAAAGGTATTAAAACATCAATGGTTGAATGCATTAACCGATAATTCATATCGGAATGCGATCCACTGGATGACTTTGTAACAAGTCCAAACTTATGCTCTAGATTTAATTCTAGTTCCATTGCTTTTTTAATGATGGATTGTAAAGACTGTGTAATAAATTCCATTGTTATATGTCTTACATAATCCATTGTTTCTACTTCTGGGTGCTTACGGGACTTGATGCAATGAAATGCAATATCACCACAAAGAAAACATGTTCTTGGTGAAAAAGCAAGATTGCTTCTTGAAAGGGGTCCACCCCTATCGTACACATCTAAATCAATCAAGCGACCAAGCGGATGTTGTTCCTCGATTTCAATTGTTTTTCGTTTTATCACTGTTGAATCACTACTATCAATGATACCAATATAATATGGACCATCATATGACTCATTCAATTGTAAAGACGTGAAACGAATGTATTGTGAAATGTGATTTTTAAAAATACGTACTAAGCAATATGCCTCTCTTGTGTTTTTATCCAATCCAACTGTGTTGGCTTTAATTATTAAAACCACATGTTTTGGATTTGAAACAATGGACTGGATTTGATGGTGTCTGTTTTCTCTAGAATCCAGAATTAGGTCCATCATAAAAACAACGCTCTACCAACTTCAGATGTCAATAATTGATAGGTAACCTCTGGAACATATGGCTTCAGTTCATCAAATTTTAACTCTTGTGCTAATTTCCTAACTCGCGAAGCACTTATGATATGAGAGTCAAACATTTTCCTATCGATAACCACCAGTTGATCTTTCAATATATCTCTCATTGTTTGGTTGTAAGCACTCGTTGTAGGATCAAGTGGTTCACTACCAATATATCGTTTCGCAATATGGAAAATCTTCATAAAATGATCTTTAAATATTTGGATATCTAGTTTCATGTATTCTAGCGATGCTTGATTCAATTCTTTCAAGAAATAGGTAGGGAAGGTTGCAGAAGAGATGATGTAAATAGAAGATGGCAAGATTTGTACATTTGATAGATGAGAGGTTGCTTTTGTTAGCAACTCATATCTAATTGAGTATGGGAAAACAGATTTGTCTTCTTCTACTAAAAAAATAATGGTTTTATGGTTTTCCTTCGCACATTTTTCTATCAAATATAAATGTCCATTAGTTACTGGATTACAATTCATGACAATACATGCCGTATCTTCATCATTGATTCTATGAATTTGTTTTTGCTTTTGTAAAAACTCATCAATCGTTTCAAAGTTGTTTTCAAGTAATGCTATCGTATCAGTCATAGATACTAGTGAGAAGTTATACTCAGTAAAGTATTTAACTGATTCTGGTTTTGTATATATAAAGTATTTATAGACTCTTTTGTTAGAAAAATAATTGATATAGTGATTGAGTATTATCGCAGTTATATTTTGCCCTTGATAATTCTCATCTACAGCAATCATCTTTATTACATTTTCATAGATGGAACCGGTTGCTATTATTTTATCTTGATCATAAATTGCTATTGTATCTGATACCTTTTCTTCATAGCGTAAACCATTCCGTGCTAAAAGTTCAGTACAATGTTCTAATTCTTCTTTAGTTAAATAATTTGCAATCCGGTAGTTCATAGTTAATCACCTTTCATTTGATAGAGTGTGTCTATTACGGAACCATCTCTATATTTAATGACACCAATCATATTATCCGATGATTTGATGTCATTTGGAACACCAGTAATGTTGTGAGCGATTTCCAATAACTCATCAATTGTCACAATATTTAAAGATGTATTTTTGACTTTTTCCAACAAATCTACGCGTTTTGGATTTATCGCAATTCCACGCTCAGTTACAACACAATCAACGGTTTCACCTGGAGTGGTAATAGTCGTAACATTCCGTTTGATAATTGGCATACGAGATTTGATTAGATTTGTTGTAATCACAGTTAGCTTAGCACCAGCAGCAGTATCGCTATGACCACCACTTCCACCAATAATTCGCCCATGAGAATCCGTTGTTACATTCACATTAAATGAAGTATCAATTTCGGTTGCTCCTAATATTACAATATCTAGTTGATTAACAATAGGATCAACTTCATATGGATTGCCATATTTAGAGGAATTCATTGGTATATGATTAGGGTTTGATTTATAAGACTCAACTGCTTCTAAATCAAAACATTGAACATCGTATAGTCTTTCAAACAACCCTAAATGTTGCATCTCAACTAAGAACGAGGTGATTCCACCTGAGGCAAACGATCCTTTAATATGTTTATTAAGCATTCTTTTTTTCATTTCCTCAGCAACAGCTAAGCTAGTACCACCTGCACCAGTTTGAAAACTCATGCCATCTTTGATATACCCTAAATCTTCAATTAGTTTGGCTGTATCTTTGGCAATTTTAAGTTGAACAGGATCTTTTGTGGGTTTAGTAGTCCCTGAAATAATGCCCTTTGCATCCCCAATTGTATCAACCTTTACTACATAATCAATATATTTGCCATCAATCTCAATATAGTCAAGTTTATCAACTAGATAATCTGTAATTACTATTTTATTCTTTGCATACTTCACATCAGCAATAGCATATCCTAACGCTCCACAAGCACTTTTTCCATAAATTCCGTTTCCGTTACCAAATGCATCGGATGCAGGAACCGCTATGAAAGCAACATCAATTGATAATTCACCACTTTCAATGGCACGAGGTCTACCACCATGTGAATCCATTACAAGTAGTTCTTTAAGTTTTCCCTTACTAACGGCATCAGCAACAGGCCCATTCATATAATTGGTGTAAATTTTTGTAATATTTTCTTTCTCAATGAGTTCAACAAGTGGAGCATGAATGGGAAATATTGCACTAGGTGCTATTGTTATGTTCTTCAGATTTCTTTTTTTAATGACTTCAGTAACCATATTAAGAACGTAATCACCATTTCTTAAATGGTGATGAAACGACAATGTCATTCCATTCACTATCGGTATTTCATCAAAAAGAACATCAATCGATTGACGTAGTTTATCAACATTTGTGCTAACTACTTCGGGTATGCACAATCTTTGATTTGCCTTAATTCTCTCAAATGCTCCCATATACGGCAAAAAGCCGTTGTTTGGGATGGTTCTATTTAAACTATTTTTCATAATCCACCTATCATACGCCCCATTTTTCGGCTTTTTTTATTAATAATTTTGCTCGTTCAATAATGGGTTTGTCCACCATTTTTCCATCAACACTAAAAGCACCTTTTCCTTCTTTTTGTGCTTGTTCATATGCCATCATCACCTTTTTTGCATGATCAACATCTTTTAGACTCGGTGAAAATACAGTATTGACTACCTCAATTTGATTTGGATGAATGCATGCTTTTGCATTCATTCCCAATGATGATGCAAATTGTGCATCTTTAACTAGGCCAACTTCATCTTTTGTATTTATATATGGAGTGTCTATCGCATCAATTTTAAATGCTTTGGCATACATAACTACGACGCTTCTTGCATATTGAATCTCAATACCCTGTTCTGTCCTAACAACCTCTAAATCCGTAGATAAGTCCTCTGCTCCTAACAATAATCCATTTACTCTCGGTGCAGAAGCTATTTCCTTTAGATTAATAATTGAGGATGCAAGTTCTATGATAGGTATCACTTGAATTTTTTTATTTAATAATTTATTCAGTTCAATTTTGGTCAAGTATTCATTTAATATATACAAATCCTCTTTACTTGCTTTTGGTAACATAATTGTATCAATTTGGTCTGATACAATCTTGTTCAAATCATCAAATCCAAACTCTGAATCGATTGAATTTATTCGAATAATTACTTCTGTTTGATTGAGTGAGAATTTGTTTAAGTATTGATCAAGAAGTATTCTAGCAGCATCTTTTTCAGTAATCGCAACTGCATCTTCTAAATCAAATATAATAGCATCTGCAGCAAAAATATCAGCATTTTGCAACATTGCTGGTGAGTTTGATGGAATAAAGAGTAAACTTCTACGCATGTATTCCTCTCATTCTTGCAATTGCAGTAAGGAGCCTTGCTTTTATTGTATAGTCTAATGCACCTTTGTCATTGCATTGCACATAAATTTTTGTGATTTGAAGTTCTTCTAATGTGTCATGAATCACCTTTCGGATTTGATTACCAAATTGATCAAATACAATACTGTTTATTTCAATCTGCAAATCATTCGATTCTTTTACAGTAATGTAACAATCATTGGATTCTAGTGATCCAGCAGCTGCTATCTTCATAGTACTCACCTATTTTCTTGAATTTGCTAATGCGATAACTCGTTCCATTTCATTTTTTACAATCATAAATCCTTCATCAACACCCATGCCTGGTTTTGCTAAACATTGGTCTGCTTCACAAGCTATTGCAATATTTGTAGTTGCTTGTGCAGAAATATTGGTTTCGTTGCAAGTTCCACCACAGTAAGCACCAATACCTGCATTTTTACAGTAGATGATTGCCTCTGCTGTATTGTTAATACCACCTAAATCTGGTGTTTTGATTTGTAACATATGACCAGCTTTGTTGTCTGCAAAATAAACAATATCTTCAAATGTATTACACCATTCATCGGCTACAATTTCAACAGATATTTTCTCTTCATCCACTCGTTTAGTGATGTCTCTTAAGGCTACCATAGTTCCTTCACGATCTCCAGTATCAACAGGACCTTCTAATCGTAAGTGGAATGGGGCAGCAGCTTCTGCAAGTTTTTTTGTATATTTAACAATTGCTTCTGTATCGTTATTAAAGATTATCCCAATTGTTCCATATACATCAACATGGAATACCGGATTATAGTTTGGATTTTTACGATATTTTATGACACGATCAGACAACCATTTGATATAATCTAGCAAGATTTCTCCATTTAGTCCTAATTTTTCTTTAATGTTGTTAATCAATGCATGTGGCATTGCGTCTACTTCTTTTAGAATCATCTTATCAACATTTGAATAACGATTATCTCCTGATTGTGCAAAAATAGGAACTCGCTTTAACACGCGGTTATTTGGATTATACTCATTACGGATAACTTCTGCAAGGCTTAACTTATTCTTAATTGCAACTGCATGTAGTAATGCTTGTGTAATTCCATAACGAATCGCTGTATGCATAGGTCTACCTTCCACAAGCATATGATCATACTTATTTGCTAGTTCTTTAAATGTTGTTATTTCTTCTTTTAAAAGTTGAGGCTTTAAATATGTTTCGATGAAAGGTATATAGTCATCTGCTAAAAACAGAGGATCTCTCCCACCCGCACCAGAGTATTGTACTGCTGCACAATCACCATATGCAACAAAACCATTATCCAATACTAGTTGAATCGAGATTGCCTCACCTGGAACTCTAATTTGTGAAAAGCCAGGGGTTGCTGGTTCTCCCACATACATAAACCCATCGCTGTCAGCTCCAATTTTTATTGCTTTTTGATCATCGAAAAAGAATCCTGTGTATGATTTGGTTAATATTACGTCAATAATCTTCATTTTTAAAAATACCTATCGTTTCGGTCTTCCAATCAATTCTCCAGTACTAACAGCATAAATATCGTCTACTGTCATTTGGAACCCAATCGGTCTTCCTTCTGCTTCTGCCCTTTCTTCTAACTTCATTCTATGGAATTGTTTTATTTCATCATTCATTGCTACATTACCAAATTCTAATATGCGAACGCAACCCTCATTGTCTCTTGCAGGTAATATTTTCCTTGCATTTTGAACACTTGGAGCAAATGGAACATCAATAACACCAAGTTCAAATGCTTTGATAACCCCAACTGCTATGTCTCCATTTCCTAATTCTAACGTTTTATCTATTAAACAAGTAACTTCTTTACGTATCAATTGTTCTTCTTGTCTTAATTTCTCTGAATCAGCAAATTTTTGGTCCTTTAATAATGTAACAACAAGTTTTGATGCTCTTAAACCTACACCATTGATCTCTTTGGTTGGAACACCAATTGATTCGTATGGCGTCTTAGTAATCATCTTCGTAGCTCCAGCAACTGCTGCAACTGTCGACGCTAATGAGATTAAGCCTGTTGCTGCTGATTCATCACGAGGAAATCCACCCATCCACTGATGAAATACAGTAGTAACAAACATGTTTTTATACCCAAAATGGTCTAAATACTCTTCGGTAAGTGCTTGTAACATATGAATTGCAGCGACATCTTGAACAATATTTCCACATTGTCCATAACCTACTGTAATATTTTTTACACCTTGCTCTGCTGCTAATAAAGCTTCAATGATACCAATGGTAATTGCTATTGATGGCGGAACCAATGTCCCAGTTAATGGACCAAATGGTTCACGATTGATTGATATCCCGTGTTCTTCGTAATATCCAACCAATCTATCGCAATATTGCCAATAATAAATCGAGTCTGCTAATGATATGTTTTTTGCATAAGGGATATTATAAGAGATCCCCCCACCTTCATTTGAAGTCCATCCAGCAGCATGAATAATTTCTGCTAACAATCTTGCATCTGGAGTTCCATGTCTTGCTTGAAGCGGAATGGATACTGCATCTAACACTCGTTTACATTCTGTTACTCCATGATTCACGGCTGGAAATCCATTTAGGAGCGATCTTCCTGCCTTTTTACTTTCATTGATACCTTCTTGAGCTTCCTGATATCTATTTTGTCTGGTGTAAGAATCAATTGTAGATGGTAAAAAGTCAGCACCAGATGCTTGTAAGTGTTGTAATAATTCAATATGTTCATCCACCAAGGCAACACCCGCTCTTGGTTGAATCAATGTTCTTCCTTGCTTTTTGGCCTCAATCAATTTCAAAGCAAAGTTTTTGTGTGCAGGGACTTGTTTTAGGTTGTTTACCGCTGTCTCCAAATCGAGTAGTGGGTCATTACCTGTTGTCCATGTTTTTAGCACTTCTTTTCTTACTTCAAGAAATTTCTCTAATGGCCATTTCTTATTGACTACTTGCATTTCAATCGTTCTCCCTAATTTCTACAATTCGTCTTTTCATTATTCGCAATGCAATCTCAGGTTGTTCTAAACTTAACAACCCCATTGCAGATAAAATATAATCTTTGTCTAACAAATATTGTGGTGCCTTTGGTCTTAATTCCATCGTTTTCGATGGGTTTTGAATTGCATTTTTTAACATCTTAACCGGATTATCACTACTGATTACAACACCACCAGTTCCAATGATGTAGTTTGATGTTGTTAAATCTTTCCCTAATTGATAATACATCATACCTAAAGGCGTATATACGCCTTCTAAGATGCCTACATGTCTTGAGGTTGCAGTATCGATACATTTTGATGCTAAAATATCTTCTACTTTATAATCATGTTCGGTTTTGGGTATAAATTCGATATGTTTTCTTCTGTTAACTGCTTCAGTTACTATGTCTATTCCTTGTTTATTCCAGTGTGTCACTTCACCATGTGACATAGAATCAACAATTCCAATCGCTGAATATCTCATTCCTAAATCGCCTTCTACGGTTCGCTTTGCGAATGGTTCATCTAATCCGCGCAAAACCACATTAGATTGTTTAGGATAACCATATCCCATTGAATACATGTCTGTAGTAGCACCACCAACATCTGTTATCATCAAATCTCCTAAACCAATCTCGTCATCATAACCTTTTGATAATAACTCAGCAGCTAACAAAACAGCATTTGGTGTAGGCAATATTACTTGATCAATTTCTTGTTCAATCTTTTTTATGCCTTTTGCTTCTATTATATTTTTTACAAAAATTTCCTTAATTTGGTTTTTAGCACTATCAATGTTTAATACATTTAAACGTGGCATAACGTTCTCGCAAATGTAAAAATCCTTTTTCCCAGTTGAAAGTATTTCTTCTATCGTATCAGCAGCATCTTTATTACCAGCAAATACTATTGGAGCTTTTACATTAGACTTTGCTAATTGTGTGGCATTGTGAATCACACATTCACTATTTCCACCATTTGTTCCACCAGCAAGCAAAATGATATCAATGTTTTTATCAATGATACTTTGTACTTCTGATTTGTTTATATTATGTGATAGCACCAGTTCAACTTTCGCACCAGCTCCTAAACATACACGCTTGGCTGCTTCTACTGTCAGTTCTTCCACTAGTCCAATCGCAGCCATTTTTAAACCGCCTGCTGCAGATGAACATGCAATTACCTTATCAAACTTGATGTCATATCCGAGGTTCTCACGCAAAAGACCCAAGGCCTTTTCATATCCTTCGGTAATATCAGTATCAACCGTTGTAATTGCTTTAGAAGTAGAAATGATATCTTCCTTTTCTAAATCAACAGCTGTTAATTTGGTAAACGTTGAACCGAAATCTACCAAAAGGTAATATTTCATGACTATTCTCCCAAATCAGCTTTGATTTGATCTAACACATCATCGATGGTTGTTCCTGGTGGATACACTCGATCAAATCCCATATCTTTAAATCGTTTTTCTACTTCGGTAAAGTCTTGTTTTCCTACTACTATATTTCCACCAACGTATAACAATACATTGTCTAACCCTGCTTCATTGCATTTTTCTCTCATGCCACGGCAATCTAACTCACCATGACCATATAAAGAAGATACTAAAATTAAACGAGCCGATGTTTCAATCGCTGCGTTAATAAAATCTTCTTGTGACGATAACACTCCGACATTGACCACATTGTAGCCTGCTTTGGTTAACGTATACTCGATAATTTGATTTCCAACAGCATGAACATCAGCTCCAATTACGCCAATAACAATTGATTTCATTTTAATCCTCCAGTAATGTTATAGAAGCATAATCTGTTGATTTAGAAAAATTAAAACGCTTCCACTCCTATATATTGTATTATAAATGCCCCTAAAAATCAACTAATATTTACCTTTTCTATGGATTTGTGATATAATAATAACGGGTGAAAAATATGAGAAATATTGATACAGCAATTATTACAAGCAAGGTAAAGGAATTAGCACTTGATGCTAACTTTCATATAGATAAGTCATTTCTTAAAAAACTAAAAGAGGCGGCAGAAACAGAACAATCACCAATTGGGAAAAATGTTTTAGAACAAATCATCGAAAATGATGAGATTGCTTCAAAATCCAATGATCCTATGTGTCAAGACACCGGTATGGTTGTAGTGTTTGTTGAACTTGGATATGATGTTCATTTAAGTGGAGATTTGTATGATGCGATTAATGAAGGTGTTCGACAGGCCTATACAGAAGGATATCTGAGAAAATCGGTTACAAAACACCCCATTACTAGAGGTAATTCCAATGACAATACCCCAGCGGTCATTCATGTTACCCTAGTACCAGGGAATCAAATTAAGATTACACTTGCACCAAAAGGTGGCGGAAGTGAAAATATGAGTTTGGTTAAAATGCTTGTACCATCAGATGGCGTACCTGGCATAAAAAAACTTGTGTTAGATTCGATATTTCATGCTGGTGGAAAACCATGTCCTCCACTAGTCGTAGGTATTGGTATAGGTGGTAACTTAGAAAAAAGTGCATTAATTGCCAAAGAGGCAATCATGCGGGATATCAATGATGTAAACCCTGATCCTATTTTAGCTATACTGGAAAGAGAATTATTGGATGAAATCAATCAACTTGGTGTTGGTCCAATGGGCTTTGGCGGGACAACAACAGCTTTGGCTGTTAAGATTGCAGCTTTTCCATGCCATATTGCATCATTGCCAGTAGCAATCAACATACAGTGCCATGCCTCACGACATAAAGAAACAATAATTTAGGTGATTGACGATGAAAAAAATAACTACTCCTGTTACACAAGAAATAATCGAAACATTACGAGCTGGAGATATTGTTTACTTCAGTGGAATTATATATACTGGTCGTGATGCTGCTCACAAGAAAATGGTAGAATCGATTTCTAAACAAGAACCTCTTCCATTTGATTTGAACAATCAAGTTATCTATTACGTTGGGCCAACACCATCCAAACCAGATAGACCAATTGGATCGTGTGGACCTACATCAAGTTACCGTATGGATGCATATTCAAGTATCCTAATGAAACATGGATTAAAGACAATGATCGGTAAGGGAGACAGAAGCAGCGAGTTTATTCACTCCATGATAAAGGAAAAAGGGGTCTATTTACAAGCAGTCGGCGGAGCCGGTGCCCTATTATCCCGTAGAGTACTCTCCTCAGAACTAGTAGCTTATCCTGAACTTGGTCCGGAAGCTATCTATAAACTCAATGTTGTTGATTTTCCTGCAATTGTTACTTATGACATCTATGGTGGCAATCTAATAGAAGACGAAGTTAAAAAATACAAAACAATTGAATTATAAAAAAAGTATGCTTATCAACAATATCGATAAGCATACTTTTTTTAATCAATGAATCTCCATAAATACAATGAAGCAATGGTTCTGTGAGGGGTCCATTGTTGACTAATGACTTCAATCTCATCCTTCGTGAGATTCTCATTACGATATAGCTTCTTAACCCCATTGCGTAACCCCAAATCCAAACTTGAGAACACATCCATTTTACCCATCGCAAAAATCAGAAACATTTGAGCAGTCCAAACTCCGATGCCCTTTACCTGAACTAACATATCAATGATTTCTTGATCACTTTTTTCATCTATGCGTTCAAAAGTAACTAGTCTACTATCAATACATAGTGCCAGTGATTTTAAATATTTTATTTTAGGAAATGATAACCCAAGATTTCTTAAATTTTGTTCGTCCTCATCAAGAATTTTTTTTGTAGTGATATCTTGTTCAAAAAAATCATATACACGTCGCTCAATCACTTGAGCAACTTTACCTGATAATTGTTGCGCAATGATTGCTGAGATGAGGGCGTGAACATAGTTTTTATCAAGATGAAGCGTGATTGGCCCAACATTTTGGACGATTTGTTCAAATCGACTATCTTTCTCTATTAATTGTTTGACCTCAATTGAATTTGGTAATATTTCTAACCTCATAATATCTACCTACACATATATCATTTTCTTAGTCATGCCGCCGTCAATAATTATATTTTGACCTGTAATGAAGTTGTTATCTTCATCTGTTAAATATAGGCAGGCCTTTACAATATCGTTTGAATTTCCAACCCGTTTTGAAAAATGTTGATTATGGTCTTCTTGTGAGAGTTCTTCTTTGCTTCCAGTATGAATCCATCCAGGGCTGATTGCATTTACCGTTAAATTACGATTTGAAAGAGTCGCTGCTAATGCATGAGTAAGGGAGATAATCCCACCTTTTGATGCTGCATATGCTTCAGAATTTGCTTCTGACATTAAGTACCTTGTCGATGATATGTTTATGATTCGGCCGTACTCATCTCCTCTATTGTACTTTGCAAACTCTCTTGACGTAATAAAACAAGATCTAAGATTGGTTTGGTACACTTCATCAAATTCATTTACTGTTAACTGAATGAGTGGTTTAAACGTTCCAACTCCAGCATTATTTATTAGTATATCTATTTTTCCATATTGTTTATGAATGGTTTCAAACAAAGCAATAATTTTGTCTTCTAAGCGAACATCGACATGTTCAAGTATGATTTGAAGGTTTTCACCAATCCACAACTGCTCAAGCTTTCTTATTTCTTCTTGATCCTTATCAACTATTATTACAATACAGCCAAGTTTCGCATATGCATATGCAATATCTTTCCCTATTCCCTTAGCTGCGCCTGTTATAAGAACTATTTTATTTTTATAATTCACATATCTCACCAACCAATCCTACTATCATTTTATCACTATAGAATGGGTAATTACAATGTATTTGTCAGTATAATCAATAGTTCTAATCATTTGACAATATTATCATAATGCATTATGATAATATCTTGTAACATAGGAGGTCTTTATGAACAAAAAAGTAATCATCATTGGTGGAGTTGCAGGCGGGGCCACTGCAGCTGCACGACTAAGAAGAATGGATGAATTTGCGGAAATTATCATGTTCGAACGTGGTGAATATATTTCCTTTGCTAACTGTGGTTTACCTTACTACATTGGTGGAATCATTGAAAATAGAAATTCACTAATCGTACAATCCGCAGAGGAGTTATCCATAAAATTTAATCTAGATATTCGAATCAAAAGCGAAGTTACTTCGATTGATTCTACAAATAAAATCATTACTGTATATAACCTCGATTCAAAGGAAACTTATACAGAATCATATGATTATATCATTATTTCAACGGGATCTACCCCAATTACCCCACCCATTCCTGGAATTCATGAAACGACTAATTTGTTCACTTTGCGAACAATTCCCGATACCGATGCTATCAAATCTTATCTAGATAGCAAAACTCCAAACCATGTCACTGTTGTTGGTGGAGGTTTCATTGGCATTGAAATGGCAGAAAACATGAAACATTTAGGAGTTAATGTGACTATGGTAGAAATGGCCGATCAAGTAATGACACCACTTGATTTTGAAATGGCGGCTATTGTTCATTCGCATATAATTGATAGTGGTGTAGAACTACTGTTAAAAGACGGTGTTGCTTCTATTGAAGAACACGGAAGAAAATTGGTACTAAACAGCGGTAAAACAATTAATACCGATATGATTATATTAGCGATCGGTGTTAGACCCGAAAACCAGCTAGCAAAGTCGGCAAATCTTGACTTAGGTACAAGAGGTGGAATTCATGTTAATTGCTCAATGCAAACATCTAACCCGTTTATATACGCAATTGGAGATGCGATTGAAGTAACCGATTTTGTGAACAAAAAACAGACTATGATTCCTCTTGCAGGACCAGCTAACAAACAAGCACGTATTGCTGCTGATAACATAGCAGGTAAAACAGTAAGTTACGTTGGTACAATGGGTACAGCTGTTGTTAAAGTGTTTGATTTAACAGTTGGTTCAACCGGTAATAATGAAAAATATCTTATCGCAAATAAACTGAACTATAAAGCAATTCACATCCATCCAAACTCTCACGCTAGTTACTACCCTGGTGCATCATCTATCGCTATGAAGGTGTTGTTTGATCCTAACACTGAGAAAATATATGGTGCACAAGCTATAGGATTGGAAGGTGTTGACAAACGTATTGACGTTTTAGCAACTGCCATCGCTGGAAATCTCAAGATAACTGATTTACAAAACCTTGAGTTATCCTATGCTCCACCTTTTTCATCTGCAAAAGATCCTGTAAATATGTTAGGATTTGCTGCGGAAAACATAATCAATGGACTAGTAGAAACGATTCAATGGAATGAAATCGACCAAATCTCCAAAGAAGGTGGATATATAGTTGACGTTAGAGATAAAGAAGAGTTTGAAATTAACCATATCGCAAATGCTATTAACATTCCTCTTACCGAAGTACGAAATCGAATGAGTGAATTACCAAAAGATAAGACGATTCATCTTTATTGTCAAGCAGGTATAAGAGGATATGTAACATCACGTATCTTAACTCAACATGGATTCCACGTAAAAAATTTAGATGGTGGGTTCAAAACTTATCAATGTGTATATGAACCAAATAAAACGGCTGGATGCATTACTGAAATGAGTGAATCAGGCAAACAAATATCAAGTTCTATTCGAAAGGATATATCAAATATGAAGATCAATTTAACAGTGGATGCATGCGGATTACAATGCCCAGGACCACTTGTACAAGTATATAAATCACTTCAATCCATGAATGATGGTGATGTGTTAGAAATTACAGCAACAGATCCAGGGTTCATGAAGGATGTTAAAAAGTGGTGTGAGACAACGAATAATACATTACTAGGTTTATCCAAGGAAGATAAAATTGTAAAAGCAACGATTCAAAAGGGAAATCAAAACAGTATAACTTCCAAAGATTTTACCGTAAAAGAAACCAAAGACTCTGCAACTATTGTTGTATTTAGTCAAGACCTAGACAAAGCAATAGCCGCCTTTATTATTGCTACCGGAGCAGCAACAATGGGTAAAAAAGTTACACTATTCTTCACATTCTGGGGTTTAAATATCTTAAGAAAGTCTAAAAAAACAAGAGTTAAAAAGTCCTTTATTGAAAAAATGTTTGGCTTTATGATGCCAAGGGGAGTTAATAAACTACCCATTTCAAACATGAATATGGCAGGGGCGGGACCAGCTATGATCAAGTACATCATGAAGAAGAAAAATGTTGAAACATTACAGTCATTCATGATGAATGCAACATCAATGGGAGTAACTATAGTTGCATGTGCTATGTCAATGGATATTATGGGAATTAAAAAAGAGGAATTAATCGATCAAATCGAAATAGCTGGTGTAGGTACCTATTTAGGTGAAACTGCATCTTCTAATCTAAATTTATTCATTTAAACTTTTAAAGTAATTTGTGAAAGCAAATTACTTTTTTATTTCTGCTACACTTTATGATATAATGATTGTATCTGGAGGAATACCTATGAAACCATTTCTAAAAAAATCTTTAACAATACTAATCATCCTTATTTTAATACCGATTACGTTGGGTATTGCATTTATAACCACACTTGCAGTCACAGAATACCGACCAGATGAAGTAGAGAACATTCAAATCCATACAAACCAGTCAACTAAAATTAATTTGAGTACACCCATTAAAATAATGACATTTAACATTGGTTATGCTTCGTTGAGTAAAACAGAAGATTTTGTTATGGATGGTGGTCAAAAATCGCGTCCAGATTCAAAATCACTTGTTGTTAGCAACCTTGATGGAATCCTGTCGATTGTCGCTGCATATGGAGCTGATATTCATATGTTTCAAGAAATAGACATTGCATCTGATCGATCGTTCCAAATCAACCAGTTATCTATCATTCAACAACAACTACCAAATCAAAGCACTAGTTATGCTCCGAATTTTAGAGTCTTATTTGTACCGTTTCCGTTTTCAATTGGAAATATGATTGGTAAGGTAGAGTCTGGGATTGTAACAACATCTTCATTTGATGTTGCAGAATCCTCTCGCATTCAATTACCTGGTGAGTTTGCTTGGCCAGTTCGATTAGCTAATCTAAAGCGCTCTTTGATTGTAAGTAGACTTCCAATACAAGGGACTACCAGAGAGTTAGTACTAATCAACGGACATTTGTCAGCCTATGATGATGGTTCAATGCGTGAACAAGAAATGTCCAAACTAAAAGAAATCATGACCACAGAACAACAACTTGGCAATTATGTCATCGTTGGTGGAGATTTCAATCAAACATTCCCTAATGCTGAAGGTATTTTTCCAATTACAGACACATCAAATTATGTAGCACCTGTGATTCCGGCCACGTTTTTACCACTAGGTTTCACATATGCCATAGATTTAACAATGCCAACCTGTCGTCTATTAAACCAACCATATAATCCACTTGATCCTAGCACACAATATTATCTAATTGATGGTTTTATAGTCTCAAATAATGTAGAGATCATTGAAGTGTCAACAGTTAATCACCAATTTGAGTTTAGTGATCATAATCCTGTAACAATGTCATTTCGATTATTACCTTAACATATAAAAAGTCTTCATCACATTTTGTTGTAATGAAGACTTTTTCATTTCAGAACTATTTATATTGTTATCTTGCTATTCAAATATACGATAGTTTGAGTGCGTGATGTAAGTTTATAATTTTCTTTTTGAAAGGGCTTCATAAAGTAGGATTGAGGTTGCAACTCCCACATTAAGTGAAGTCATTTCTCCATACATCGGAATAAACGTCTTTTCGTGAGGATACTCATACCATTTTTGGTTAATCCCAAAGCGTTCATTACCAACCACAATCGCAATACTTCCACGAAACACACTTTCTCGATAATTTAAACCTTCCACAGGTTCTCCTAAATATCTTGTAACTTGATGTTTATCCAAAAACTCATTCGCTTCTTCAAATGAAGTCTCCCAAATCGGTACAATCAAGTTCATTCCTCGGCTGCTTGCTGTAGTTTTTACTGAATTAGAATGAGTAATCCCATCCACAAGGATGAACAAATCTACATCAACAGCATCTGCCGTCCTTATGATTGTCCCTAAGTTTCCAGGATTTTCGATTCGATCAACCACAAGTACAAAGGCGTTTTCAGGTAATGTTACTGGTTTTTGTCCATATTCCTTACGTACTATAATAAATAGTCCAGCAGAATTTTCCTTATCCACAATGCTTTCATACGTCTTTGCTGATATTTCATAACTTTCTTTCGCAACATTTGCTAAGTGATGAACTAACTCATCGTGTTCTGCTTTGTAACAAACTTCAGGACAATACAAAAACAACTCAATCTCAAACTCATACTTTCTTGCCAGTGATATAATAAACAAATCTTCAACTAAAACGATGTTGCGATTGGTTTGTTGTCTTTTTTGACTACGAATGTGTTTGATAATTGGATCTGAAATCCCGATTTGTTTCATAACGGACCCCCTAACTAGACGATTGAAGTCTATTTTTTAATGCTTCTAGTTCATCCCAAAGTTTTTTTGGAATACGATTTCCTAATCCTTTGTAATAGGTTTCAACTGAATTTACTTCATTTAACCATTCATTTTTATCTATATTAAATAACTCATTCATTGCTTGATTCGAAATTGTTAAATTGTTAACATCAAGTGCATTCTTTGATGGTACTTTTCCAATGGCAGTAATATCAAAGTTGGTAGCATTGTCTGTTTGTTCAAAAATCCATTTTAACACTCTGCTATTGTCACCAAATCCTGGCCACAGCCATCTTCCATCTTTATCTTTACGGAACCAATTCACATAAAATATTTTTGGTAATTTACTTTCATCCGTTTGATGTTTCATATTTAACCAATGATTTAAATAGTCCCCCACATGGTATCCCATAAAAGGTAGCATCGCAAAAGGGTCACGTCTTACTTGACCGATTTGATCTGATATGGTGGCGGCTGTTATTTCACTACCCATAATGGATCCCATAAATACACCGTGTTGCCAACTCAAACTTTCATGAACTAGTGGAATAGTGGTTGGTCTTCTTCCTCCGATTAAGATTGCAGAAATAGGTACACCAGCTTCAGATTCCCACTCATCAGATATGACTGGACATTGACTTGCCGGGGCAGTAAAGCGAGCATTTGGATGTGCTGCTGGTTCAGTTGATCCTTTGTACCAGTCTCTTCCTTTCCAGTCAATTAAATGATCTGGCGCTGGTGTTCCGATACCTTCCCACCAAACATCTCCATCATCGGTTAATGCTACATTAGTAAAGATTGTATTGGTTTCAATACTTTTCATCGCACTAGGGTTAGAGTGATAGGATGTTCCAGGCGCTACACCAAAAAATCCAGCTTCTGGATTGATTGCATACAAACGACCATCTTTCCCTATTTTCATCCAAGCAATATCATCTCCGATGGTTTCAACTTTCCATCCTGGCAAGGTTGGAACTAACATTGCTAAATTGGTTTTTCCACAAGCACTTGGGAAAGCACCTGTCATATATTTAACTTTTCCTTCTGGATTCGTTATCTTCAAAATGAGCATATGCTCAGCCATCCAGCCTTCGTCTCTTGCGATAACTGATGCAATTCGTAAAGCAAAACATTTTTTTCCTAATAATGCATTTCCACCATATCCAGACCCGTATGACCAAATCATGCGTTCCTCTGGAAAATGACTAATATATTTTTGATCTAGGGGGGCACAAGGCCAAGCAACATCTACTTGATTGTTTGCAAGTGGGTACCCAACAGAATGTAAACATGGCACAAACTCACCATCATCACCTAATTTTTCTAAAACCTTGTTTCCAATACGTGTCATGATTCGCATATTCACAACAACATATGGGCTATCTGTGATTTCAATCCCAATCTTTGCGATTGGAGAATCAATTGGTCCCATGGAAAATGGGATAATGTACATAGTTCTTCCTACCATAGACCCATCATAAAGTGATTTCATAGTTGTTTTTAACTCGATTGGATCAATCCAATTGTTCGTAGGTCCTGCATCCTCTTTTGTTTTTGAAGCAATAAATGTGCGGTTTTCTACTCGAGCAACATCCGAAGGGTGGCTACGGAATAAATAGCAACCTGGTCTTTTTTCTTGGTTTAATTTGATTGCTGACCCGTCTTGAACCATCCGGTCTAATAGTTTTTGATTTTCTTCGATAGAACCATCACACCAAACAACATTGTTTGGTTTACAAAGTTCAATCATCTCATTGATCCAGGCGATCAGTTTTTGATTTTGAATCATTTTGGATACTCCCTTCAATCCTTTTTACGATGCTTTTATTATATCATACATAAACCAAATATTGTAGTTTAATTTGACCGACAGAAAGAAAAAAGACCGCATGGCGGTCTACTTTTCTTCTATTAAAACTGCTCTTACAGGAAGAGCTTCTACATTTATGATGTTAATTGGTAAACATATCAACTGGTATGTTCCTTCTAAAACGTTCTTCAAACGCAATCCCTCAAGTATGACTATATTTTTAGAGAGTAGTGCAGTATGCGTTTCGTGATTTGGTTGGCTACGTTCGATTCCGAGTGCATCAATACCAACTCCTCGAACTTGCTTACTCACTAAAAAGTTAGCTCCTGATTCACTTAAATATACAAACTCATAATCAAACCCTTCAACATTGCTATTTCGAGTCTTAAATAGAACAAAATCATTTTCATTGATTTCCAAACTCTCAATATCTTCTTTTGTTATCGAGTTCTTCAAATTTGACAAATCAAACACTTTACAAGGGCCAATATACTGTTTCAAATCATGATTGGTTGAATTTTGACCACCTTGAATTCCGTGCAACGGAAAATCCACATGAGTTCCTGTATGAAGGTTCATCCATATGCTAGATTCATACATTGATGAATTATTATAGTTTCTTAAATTTTCAATTTTGGGTCTGTTTTCTACTTTGTCTTTATAAACTGTCATATTATGAGTAATCGGCATGCTGATATCTATAATTCTCATTCAAATTTCACCCCATATTCTTTTTCGATGATATTGGCTAATTCTTGGTATGTTTCGTATAGAATGAGTGATTTTTGTTCTAGATTTGATTTTGTTTTAATATCATCAATAAACTTCCACGATGTTTCAATTTCATCCCATCTCGTAAACTGTATTGTGTTTCCTTCAATCATATCTAGTATCAATCTTTCATAAGCTTCTGGTAAATTGCCAATTGCTTGACAACTATGGCAATAATCCATCACAGTTGGTGCTACGTCCATCTGTAATCCTGGTAGTTTCGTGTTAATTTGAAACGATATCCCATCATTTGGCGCAACACGGATAATTAACTGATTTTTCATAATACTTCCAGGTTTCCATTTTTTGTAAGCACTTGAATTATCCTTAAAGGTGATTACGATCTCAGATTTTTTCTCATCAAGTTTTTTTCCAGTTATTAAATAAAAAGGTACTCCACTCCATCGTTCGTTATCAATTTTTGCTTTTATAAATACAAATGTCTCTGTACTAGAGTTTTGTTTTACATTTTTTTCTTGTAAATAACCTTTGTACTGACCAATAATAATATTGTTTAAATCCATTGGACAACAAGATAATTTGTCGATTACTTTTACTTTTTCATCTCGTAATTCATCTGTGTCAAAATTCATAGGTGGTTCCATTGCTATTAGACTAATCATTTGCATCATATGACTTTGGACCATATCACGCAACGCCCCAGCAGCATCATAGTATTCACCTCTTGATAAAATTCCTTCAGTCTCTTTTACAACGATTTTAACAGATTCAATTCCTTTGTTACTCCAAATATCTTCAAATACTCGGTTCGCAAATCGAACAACCAATATATTTCGAATCATTTCTTTACCTAAATAGTGATCAATTCGATATATCTGTGACTCGTCAAAATATTGGTTCATCAATTCATTGTACATTTTCGCTGAAGAAAGATCTTCTCCAAATGGTTTTTCAAATATTACTCGACTTATTCCATCATTCCTTGATACCAGTCCAGCATCACTAATCCCTTTAGCAATGATTGGGAAAAAATTAGGAGCTGTAGAGAGGTAAAATATTTTTGCATCTAATTTTGGTGCGCAATTTTGCTTGATATATTCATTCAAAATTGTATAATCATTGGAATTTGTGATTTCCATCTTATAGTACAGCAGTATATCACCCAACACATCCCAATTGACACTCCCGTTTACTCTTGATCTGGCATCTTCAATGTAGGATTCTGTTGTAAAATCCTTTCGCCCAATGCAAATAATCTTAGTGTCCTCAGGTAAACGATTTTGAATTTTCAAATGATAAAGCGCTGGTAGTAATTTTTTATACATCAAATTACCTGTTGCACCAAATATTGTAAATAATACGTGTTTCATAACAGCCTACTTTTTATATACTGCGTGTCCGCCAAATTCATTGCGCATAGCAGCCACTACTTTTTCTGAAAACTTGAGTTGATCTTTTGACTTATATCTTGCAAATAGTGCACTCGTGATGACAGGAATAGAAACTTTCAAACGAAATGCTTCTTCAATGGTCCATTGACCTTCCCCTGAATCATCAACCATACCTTGAATTGCATTTAAATTGGAGTCTTTAGAGAATGCATTTTGCACATCATTCATCAATGAACTTTCGATAATAGATCCATGATTCCATACTTTTGCTACTTGGGCGTAGTCAATATCAAATTGACTCGCGCGAAGTACATCAAATCCTTCACCAATTGCTTGCATCATTCCATATTCAATACCATTATGAACCATTTTTACAAAGTGCCCAGCACCAGGTGCACCAAAATATCCAAAACCATCTTCCACTGAAATAGCTTTGAATAATGGAGAAAGTTCATCTACAATTGCTTTTTCTCCTCCAACCATCGTACAGGCTCCATAGCGAGCACCGCTCGTACCACCACTAGTTCCCGCATCTACATAATGAATACCCGCTTGTTTTAATTCTTGAAATCTACGAATGGTATCTTGATAAAACGAATTCCCACCGTCAATGACAATATCATTCTTGTTTAAGTATGGTAATATTTGACCAATCATATCATCCACTGTTTTTCCAGATGGAATCATTAGCCAAACAATTTTTCGATTGTCTAATTTTTCGAACAATTCATCAAGCGAATACGCTCCAGTAACTCCTTCGTTAACAATTCGATCAATTGATTCTTTAGATCTATTGTATGCAACAACAGATACTCCCTTATCTTTCATGTTGAGTGCTAAGTTGAAGCCCATTTTTCCTAATCCTATTAATCCTATTTTCATATACATTCTCCTTTTTGGTTTATTACGAATTATTATAACATAAATTTGTAATTATGTTGGTATGATTTGCCTATTAACAAAATGTAGTCAACAAGCATTATGTTGACTACATGTTGATTATATTGCTTTTTGAATTTTGTTATGAATAGCCTCAGCTGATTTTTTTCCAGCACCCATTGCCAAAATAACGGTTGCCGCTCCAGTTACGGCATCACCTCCAGCATACACATGATCTTTGGTAGTTAGACCATACTCATTTTGTGTTACAATACATCCCCATTTGTCTGTGTTAAGACCTGGAGTTGTCGATGTGATCAGTGGGTTTGGTGTGGTACCTATGGCCATAATTACGGAATCTACTTCAATAACAATATTAGAATTTGGTTGTTCTATCGGTCTTCTTCGACCAGACTCATCTGGTTCACCTAGTACCATTTCGGAACATTCAATTGACTGAACATATCCTCTTTCATTTCCTATGATTTCTTTAGGATTTGTTAAAACTTTAAAAATGATCCCTTCTTCAACTGCGTGTTCAATTTCTTCATGACGAGCAGGCAACTCTTTCATAGAGCGCCGATAAATAATGTATACTTCTTCTGCTCCTAAACGCTTGGCACATCTAGCAGCATCCATTGCTACATTCCCACCACCAACAACTGCTACACGTTTCGCAATTTGAATAGGAGTTGCACTTGACTCATGATATGCTTTCATCAAATTAACACGTGTTAAAAATTCATTTGCTGAGAAGACACCATTTAAAGTTTCCCCAGGAATTCCCATAAACTTTGGAAGTCCTGCACCAGTTCCAACAAAAACAGCTTCAAATCCTTCTTCAAACAACTCATCTATCGTTAACGTTTTTCCAATGATCATATTGGTTTGAATGTTAACACCTAGTTTTTTTAGCGTCAATATTTCTTTACTTACAATGTCTTTTGGCAATCGAAACTCTGGTATTCCATAAACCAACACTCCACCTGCTAAGTGCAGTGCCTCAAAAATAGTTACCTGATATCCCAATTTTGCTAAATCGCCAGCACAAGTAAGTCCAGCTGGACCAGCACCAACGACAGCTACTTTATGACCATTTGATTTTGGAACTTCAACTTCTTCTTTGCCATTTGCAAAATGATAATCTGCTACAAATCGTTCAAGTCTTCCTATACCAACTGGTTCTCCTTTGATTCCTCGCACACACACTTCTTCACATTGCGTCTCTTGAGGACATACTCTACCACAAACAGCTGGTAGCGAACTTGATTGATGTATGATTTGATAGGCTTCTTCCATCTTTCCTTCAGTGACTTTTTTAATGAATCCCGGAATGTCAATCGCAACAGGGCATCCATTGATGCATGGTTTGTGTTTGCATTGAATACATCGGTTGGCTTCATCAATTGCTTGATTGATCTCGTATCCCAGTGCCACTTCATTAAAATTATGACTTCTTAATAAGGCGTCTTGTAATGGCATTGGATTCTTTTTTAAAGACATATTAGGCATTCTCTTTGACTCCTTTTAATAAGTTACAAGTCTCTTCATATTTGTGATGCTCAAATTCTTGATACATTTGATTTCTTCGCATCGCTTCATCAAAATCAACCATATGACCATCAAAATCAGGTCCATCTACACATGCAAATTTTACTTCCTTACCTACAGTAACCCTGCAACCACCACACATACCTGTGCCATCTATCATAATTGGGTTCATACTTACCGTAGTTTTTATATTATACTGCTTAGTAAGTAAACTTACATACTTCATCATAATCAAAGGTCCTATCACGAATATTTCATCGTATCGAATACCTTGATCAAACAATTCTTTTAACTGGTCTGTGACCAAACCCTTTGTCCCATATGACCCATCATCTGTTCGCATAAACATCTCATGACTAACATTACGAAACTCATCCTCTAGAATAACCAGATCTTTGTTTCGAAATCCGATGATAGAGTGAACAATAGTTCCTTGATCAAACAAAGCTTTCGCTGTTGGATATGCAATCGCACATCCTACCCCGCCTCCAACAACAGCAACTTTTTTAAGTCCTTCTATCTCGGATGCTTTTCCAAGTGGTCCAACAAAATCTTGTAGTTTGTCACCAACTTCAAGTTGATTTAACAGTTTTGTTGTTGCTCCTACTACTTGAAAGATGATGGTTATGGTTCCTGTTTGGACATCAGCCTCTGCTATAGTCATTGGAACACGTTCACCTTGTTCATTTACTCGTAAGATTACAAACTGACCTGCTTTTGCTTTTTTTGCTATATATGGTGCTTCAATCTTCATCATGGTAACTGTTGGGTTGAGTATTTTCTTGTATTTAATTGTATACATCAGCAAATGTCCTCTCTAACTTTTCATAAAACTATTATACCACATACCACTTGTCTTCTCAATATTAACTTCAAACTTGACAAACACACAAACTTCAAACTGGAAAATGAAAAAGTAGAGCAATGCTCTACTTCTACTCAAAGAATTCATCATATACTTGCTTTAACAAGGTAGGACGATTGGTCATGATTCCGTCAGCTCCATTTTTAATTAGCATTCTCATAACATCAGGATCATCTATGGTCCAGTAGTGAACAGCAATATTATGTCTATGTGCAGTTCTAATAAAGCCTTTATTCGATAGACTCAAACCATATTGACCAGTTGGAACTTGTAAAACTGTGATTGGATCGTTGTAAAACAAAGATATCCCTAATAATTGTAGTACATAAAATTTAACAACACCCATTGTTTCTGGCGAATATTTTAGATTTGGATGGCTTGTTTGTTGTAATCGAATCATTTCTTCAAACACTTCTTTATGAAAAGAAGCAAGTACAATTCGGTCATAGGTATTGAACTCCTCATTTAATTCATCTAATAACTCTATTACTTTGGTTAGAGCTAATAACCCAATTTCTCCAGTTTGTTTTATTTCAACATTAATTAAATTATTAGGAAATGCCTTAATTAATTCTTCTAAGGTAGTTGATAAAAATTTTGTGGAATGTCTTGGAGTCACTCCTGTCGGATAGCTAACATCTAGTGGAGTAACCGTTTCACCTAAATAGTTTTTATATTGAATGAACTCCCCAGATACATTAAATCCGTTTGAATTGGGGCTTACTTGATTGTGATATGAAAAATCAACTTCATTTTGAATTAAATCTGAGTAATTGATTTCAATCACTGGTGCATATTGTAATGTAGTTTTACGATCTAGGGTCGTATCGTGCGTTAAAATAATAATACCATCTTTTGTAAGACTTACATCTGTTTCCATCATAACATTGGAATCAACGCTATAGGCATGATAGAATGCTTCTAATGTGTTATCCGGAAATTCCAAATTACCTCCACCATGTGCAATTAGAATAGGTCTAGTACCAGACTCTATCATCAATGGATTTGTACCTCTAACGCTTTGTGGTCTAGGAGCAACAAAAAGAATTGACCAAACCAGTGCTATGCTCCCGAAAATGATTAGTAATTTCAGTAATTTTTTATTCATTGACTTTCTCCTTTTTTCTTGATGACTCATAAAGAGTAATAACATCTTGGACTGTTAATTTTTTGGATAATTCTGAGATTAAATCAAATGGTATGTCTGCTTCTTTTTTGAAACGGATGCAACTTTTCCCCATATCAAGGCGTTTGGAAGAAAACTTAGTATACTCCTCTCGAAACCACGCAAGTAATTCTGGTATTGCATAGATACCCATATGATATAGCGATACTGATTGCTTACAATCAGCAATCCCTATGTGAGTGAGCCCTACAGTTGGATTTGCATGGTACCCTTTTGGATAAACGGAATGTGGAACCTCGTACACTATCATACCATATCTCATTAATTCCACAAATCCATCGGGTAATGTTCTTCTTATGGCTTCTAAAATGCGTTCGATGATTATTTTACGTTCTTCCGTTAATTGATTTAGATATTCATTAACAGTTAGTGCTGTACTTCTCATATGCTTACCCCCATTCATAAATTGACCTAATTATACTATATTTTGGTTCTATTTCCAATTGTTTATATAACAAAAAGGATGCGTAGCAGTGCATCCTTCATTTTAAAAGAATAGGGTGATTAATGTTGTTGCTACACCACTTACTACCAGTGCTATCCCTGATATTGCCCCTGCTGTAGCATCAATTTCCAATGCTTTAGCTGTACCTACAGCGTGTGCGGTTGTTCCTAGACCCATTCCAATGATTCTTGGGTCTTTGATTTTCAAAACTTTAATCATCATTGGTATAATCACAGCACCCAATACTGCAGTCAAAACAACCACAGCAACTGTAATTGCTCGTATACCTCCAAGCCTACTTGAAATCTCAACAGCAATCGGAGTTGTTGATGATTTTGGAATCAACGAACTAATTAGTTCTTGATCCAAACCAAACAGTGGTCCTAAGATTAGGATTGAAGTTACCGAAGTTAATGCACCAACAACAGAACCTACTAATATAACCAACCAATTTTTTTTAATTAGATCAATTTGTTTCGCAATTGGAATTGCTAAACTAACAATCAATGGACCTAAAAATACGTTGATTCCACTTAAGTCTGTTAAAAAAGACGACAAATCAATTTTTGCAATTTGAATGTATACAATAAGTAAGATTGTTGCGACCATTAATGGATTAAACAAAGGTAACTTCGTTTTCTTGTACAAATACCCACCTAATAAATAAAATAGCATGGCAAGCATAATCCCAAAAGCTTGAGAAGATAAAATATCATTCATGAGATTCACCTCTGTTTGCCTGTGCTTTGGATTGTAAATGAATTACTAGTTTTACTGAATAAGTTACTGCGAAAAAACTAACAATCAAACTAATGATGCTTATGATGATGATTTTTAAAAATGTAGACTGCAATATACTAAGATATTCCATAACGGAAACCGCAGCCGGTATGAAAAAAAATGCCATATTGTTGGTTAAAAATGTTCCAACTTCCTCAACATCATCTTTTTTAATTCGTTTTGTAATCAAAAAGATGAGAAGTAAAATCATCCCTATAATAGTTCCTGGAATGAACAAATGACGAAAAACTTGTTGAACCAAATATGACAATGCTTCCCCTATCACATAAAATAATAAAATAATAAATATTTGTTTAATGATTTTCATATTATCCCTCTTTACATATTGTATTATAACATAATTACATAATTTTTGTTATTGGATACTCATAAAAGTGTTTTCATTGCTTTACCTAAATTTCCTATTTAGTGTCTCTACAATGACCAAATGAAAAAACAACTCATATTTCTATGAGTTGTTTTGTTGTTTTACAAAAACAGAAACAGTTTCAATATGTGTAGTAAATGGAAACATGTCTACTGGAGTTGTTTCTTTCAGTTCATATCCGCTATCAACTAGAATTCTTGCATCTCTTGCGAAAGTTGCGACATCACAACTGATGTAAACAACCTTTTTAATTCCAAGTTCTACAATCGCATCAAGCAATATTTTATCGCATCCTTTTCGTGGGGGATCTATAAAAATAACATCCACTTGAAGTTGTTCTTTTTTCCACTTAAGTATTTGTTCTTCGCTTTTTCCAACAACAAAGGATATATTTCTTACATTATTTAAGTAAGCATTTTTCCGTGCGTTGGCAATCGCTGATTTTACCATTTCCACTCCATAAACAAATTTTGCTTTTTGACTCGCGATTAATCCGATGGTTCCAATTCCACAATAAGCATCTATCACGACCTCATCTCCTGATAACTCTGCATACTCAATTGCTTTTGTATATAGTTTCTCAGTTTGACTATGATTGACTTGGTAGAACGATTCTGGAGAAATTTCAAATTGTAAGCCACAAAGTTCATCAATTATAATACCATCACCATAGATTGTAATAAATTGTTCACCAAGGATTGTATTTGTATCCTTATTGTTTACATTAATAACAATGGTTCGAATCATCGGATAGCGATGAGTTAATTTGAGAACGATGTCATTTTGTTCTTTGATCTGCTCTTTCGTTAGCACCAATATTACCATATACTCGTTGTATTTTTCGCTATGACGAACTAGCACATGACGAATAATTCCTTTGTTTGTTTCTTCATTATAGCCTAATATTTTATATTCATTACATAAATTTCGTATAAATTTTACAATTTCAGTGGCAGTCTCGGTTTGAATATAACAGGTTTCAAGTGGTTGAATGATATGAGTGCGTTGCTTGTAAAATCCACAAATTACTTTCCCAAAGCCGTTATCACCAAACGGAACAGAGACTTTGTTTCGATATCCCACTCTTTCTTCCATCCCAATGACATTTTTTACCTTAGGTTCTTCGAACTTACCAATGCGTTTTAGTGTCTCTTTTACAAGACTTTTCTTATAAGCAAGTTCACCTTCGTAATTAATGTGCATCATATTACATCCACCACATTGATAATAAACATCGCAAACTGGTTTTACTCGACGTTCGCTAGGTTTTGACATTCGAACGATTGTTCCATACCCATGCTTTTTGTCTGCTTTAATTAAGCGAATAACCGCCTTTTCTCCAACAAGCGCATCAAATACAAACACTGGGTAGTTACCAATTCGGCCAACTCCTAGTCCCTCATGGGTCATAGATGTAAACTCAACATTGTAAAGTTCATTCTTTTTTATGACAATTTCTTCTTCGGGTTTCATATTACTTTTTTCTTCTAATTTCATACTAACCTCTTTTCTTTTGTTTTACTTTTTTTAGTGCTAAACCACCTAAAGCAGTTTCCCTATATTTTTCATTGAGATCTTTTCCAGTTTCGTTGAGTGCATCAATTACGGAATCTAACATCATATAATGTTGACCATCGGTTAGTAATGCATATTCAGCAGAATCAATTGCTCTTCTAGACGACATTGCATTTCGCTCAATACATGGTATTTGAACATAACCCAAAATAGGGTCACATGTCATACCTAAGTGATGTTCTAAACCAATCTCAGCAGCGTATTCTATTTGATGCAAACTTCCACCTTTGATATGAGCAGCCATTGCTGCTGCCATACTACAAGCAGTTCCCACTTCTCCTTGACAACCAACTTCCGCTCCGGAGATTGATGCATTGTGCTTCACTAAGTTACCTATCAACCCACCTACAAGCAACCCTTCTACAAGTTTTGACATAGGTGTTTCATTGATTTTATAAAATTTGTATAACACACTAGGAACAACACCACTTGAGCCACATGTTGGTGCGGTCACTACCGTACCTCCACTGGCATTTTCTTCACTTGTTGCGAGTGCAGCAGCATAAATCAGTGCATTCATGTTATTGGACTCAAGATATTGGTTATAAAATGTTTTTGCGCGGCGTTGGAGGTGAAGGTCCCCTGGTAAATCCGCTTCTTCTTTGAGGCCTTTTTCAATGGTTAAGAACATTTGTTTGATGATTTGTTTTCCAAATTCTATAATATCTTTGCCTTCGCATTCTACGACATATTCATACAGGCTTATATGCTTTTCTTCACAATAATGTAGAATTTCTTCCATCGTTTTATGAGGGTAGGTATTTAAGTCTCCACGTCTTGATTCATTCAGTTCTTTTAAAGAACCTCCTCCAACACTAAAGACCAACCACTCATCTATAAGATCTGATGACTCGTTATATGCAAAAAACTTTAGTCCATTGGTATGATATTGATATGTTTTTTCTGGGAGAAATAACACATTTGTTCGCTCATTTCCTAGTGTTTTTGCAACAATATAATCGGTTAAATGTCCTTTCCCTGTTGAGGCCAAACTTCCATATAACTCCACTTGAAAATGATGCGCATTCGAGTTGCGTTTCAAAAATGTTTCGGCTGCTTTTTTTGGTCCCATAGTGTGTGAGCTTGATGGGCCACTCCCTATCGTATAGAGATTTCTAATTGTGTCCATGTAATATTATTTCCTCAAACTTCTCTTTATATTTATATATCAAACTGTATTGTTTCAAAATGAGGATCTTTAAATGCCTCGTTTTCGCTCATGATTTGAGCTACTCGTGTGGATGCAGCTGCAGCTAATGCTCCAACGATATCATCCATAAATGTATGACATTTTCCAGTATTACTAGATTGTTTTCCATCGCTATTAAGTCTAGCAACAACACCTGGTTTATTGACATCAATATCACCAAAATTTGTTTGACCAATTGCTCCATATAGTCGTGCGATATCTAGACCCAATACTTCATCAATGCCAAACACACCAAGGTCATACTTCAAAATATCTTGAATTGGTCCACGGAACAATCCTTCCTCTGCCATACGATCAATTTCTGCCGCTAGTTGAATATGATGAAAAATATCACGAAAAGTCAGAATTTTTTCAACACTTTCGATGCATAATTTCATTTCAATGTTCTTATTATATCTTGCTTGTTGATTAAAGGCGATTTCTGCAATCTCTTTGATGGTTACTCCTCGTTGTAATAAAACATCACGATTCAAAGCAAACATTTCTTCTCGGTTATAATAAAGTTTTGGTTTCATACTAGATACCTACCTTTTCTATTCTTTTTAATATTTGTTTTCCGTTACCATTTAAAAAATCTTTTACTGACATTCTATTTTTACCTTGAGGTTTGATGGTCAGTATTTCTATTGCTGTTTGATTCCCACATGCAACAATAAAACTTTCTTTAGTAATATCTACAATACTTCCTGCAGTTAAGTTGTGAGTCCTGTTAGAAACCTTAGCTTCATATACTTTTATCACATTACCTTCTATTAAGGTATAAGCGCCAGGGTTAGGATTATAGGCTCTAATGTGGTTTCTAACTTGAATAGCCTCTTCGGAAAAATCAAGTAGCTCTTCTTCCTTGGTCACATTATATGCAAAGGTTGCTTGACTGTGATCCTGTGGAATTGCATAACTTTTGCCTTGATCTAAATCATCTAATACCTTTAACACTAAGCGAGTACCTAATACACTGAGTTTCTCAAACAAGTCACCGCATGTATCACTATCAAGTATAGGGAGTTTGTCCATGGCTAATATATCTCCTGCATCCATCTTTCGTTCCATATAGATGATTGAGACCCCTGTCTCACTACATCCATCTTTGATTGCCTGATGAATGGGAGCTCCACCGCGATATTTTGGTAGGAGTGATGCATGTACGTTAATCGCCTTATACTTATGATGATTAATAAGATCCATATTAACAAATTGTCCATACGCAGCTGTCACAATAATATCAGCATTTAATTTTACAAGTGCTTCATATTCATCTTTTATTCGATTTGGTTGAAATAAAGGAACTTGATGGGTTACCGCCCATTGTTTAACCGGTGATGAAAGTAGTTCTTTTTTTCTTCCAACTGGTTTATCTGGTTGGGTCACAACACCAACAATATCGTGTTTGCTAGCCAGGCCATTTAAAATTGTTACACTGAACTCTGGTGTTCCCATGAACAGTATTCTCATACACATCACTCTTTTCTATGATAATGAAATTGGATATCTCTCAAAATATATTTCGTACTTGCTTGTTTGAAATTCTTGATAAATAATAGAGTAAAGTTGATCAACTGATGCATCAGGATGAAGTTTTATAATCAACTGAACTGCATTAATTTTGTCATTCACTGTTGGACCAAGAATTTGCTTTTCAACTTTTATCGAAGCATATAATGTTTTTTTAATGCTGTTAGCTACTTTAAACGTTTCTTTGTATGGTCCCTTAATGACAACTCTATGCACTTTCGAAAACGGTGGATAAAATCCGTCGTTTCTATATTGATATTCTTTTTCTATGAATTCAAGATGGTTTTTTGTGCAAGCCGAATTTATCACGAAATGATTGCTTTCATATGCTTGAATTAGACACAAACTATTCGTTTTTGATTCGAGTTTTGAAACGGCTTGTGAAATCATTTGGTACGTCAACTCTCGCGATTTGTAATCTGGTAGTGAAAGCATAAAATCAGCAGACAATATTGCGATTAATGATATACTATCATATGTTAATAGTCTGATTAAGACTTCTGTACCAATGATAATGTCCACATCTTGCTCTTCAATTCTCCGTAGCACCTCAATATATGATTGACTAGACTTATTTAAATCACCATCTACTCTCAAGATGGATGCATTTGGATACTGTTCTCTTAGTTTCTCTTCAAGTTGCTCCAATCCATATCCCATTTGTCTGATGTATGTGCTTTGACATTTTGGGCAATGATTTGGATATGCTTCTTTGTACGTACAATATCCGCACTCTAATTGATTATTGTGTTTCGAGTATTTTAAGGATACTTTACATTTTGGACATTTAATAACATGTCCACACATTCTACAAATGACAAACTGTGAATATCCTTTATGATTTAAAATAATAACTGTCTGTTCTTTCTTTACAAGACGATTTGATATTTCTTCTTGTAACGGTGTTGATAACACGCTGCGGTTACCCTCTTTTAATTCCTGTTTCATATCAACAACACTAATCCGAGGTAGCTTTGAGCGAGATGCTTCATATAGTCGATACTCCCCACGAAGTGCTTTTTCGTATCGCTCAATGGATGGAGAAATCGAACTCATAATAAAAGGTATGTTGGATTTTATGGATCGATGCACTAACACATCGAGTAAGTGATATCTTGGTGATTGATCAGAAATATAATTAAGACTTTCTTCACCATCAACAATGATTAGATCAAAAGGTTCAATTGGTAGGAATCCAGCTTTTTTTGTTCCAATTGCAATGTCAATCGTACCATCCACTAGTTGTCGATAAGCATCATAATATTCACCCTTAGAAATAGAACTATCAAACAAACCAATGTTAGCTACAAATCGACTAGAAAACAACATATAATATTGTGTTACCAACAAAAAGTTTGGAACTATAAATAGAACTTTTTTTTGTTGTTGCAGTTGTTTACCGATAATGTCTAAGTATGAAGAAGTAGCTTGTTTATTATTTGAAAAATGACAAAACAATGGTTTGTTTGGCGTTTGATTTAAATAACTCAATAGTTTGTTACTTTCATCTACGATATGTTTTTTCGTATGATACGAGTTGGTTCGTTGATTGCGAAACACTTCTTCTTGGATATGATCAAAATATCCTAAATCTATTAATGACTTAATCATGTAATTCGAACAATCTGCTATTTCACAAAGTTCTTGTACTGTCAAAAATATGTCTTGTTGTAGTAATGCATATAATATATCACGTTTACGAACATTTCTTATCTCGATAAAGTCGGAGTCAAAATATCCTTGCTTGATTCTATATTTATCAATTTTTTTAATTCCACCTTGTGCTTTAGCAACATAAACAATCTCAAGGTGATTTTGATCAAGTGCTTTTTTAATTTTTCGATGCAGTGGAAAAAAGTTGTTATCGTATCGTAATCTCTTTTTCCCACCAAAGGCTATAGCCAGTTCCGCATCCAATGACTCATAGTGATTCACTTGAATAAATTTATCTGTTCTTCCTTTTAAACTATCTGGAATCATTAAGTTTAGACATGAAATCATTAAACTCGTAGTAGTTTTATTAATATGCTTAGCAAGTTCTAATTGTTCTTCTGTAATAATTGGAGAGTAATCGAGTAGATCTGTAATGTCTTTTGATTCACCATCGAAGCATTTATCTTGATAAACTTCTAAAACAAACCCAAAAATCTCTCTAACACCAAATGAGACAATCACTCTTGCTCCTGGTTTTACAAAGTTTTCAAATTGAGATGGGATGCGATATTCAAACTCTGTATCAACATGACTTGATGATACATCAACGACTACTTTTGCATACATAACATCACTCCAAGTATAATAATTATATCATAATTAAAGTTAAATTACAAAATAAGATTAAAAGTAAAAAAGTCAGTAAAACTGACTTTTAAAGTACTTGTATTTTTCCAGCTAGAATTTCTTCTAACGCTTTACCTATGCTTTTTTTACTTCTTGGCTTTTCCAAAGCACAGTCATTTTTTTCATCAATTTCTCTAGCTCGTTTCGCTGCTGCGATGACAAGTTTATATTTTGATGAAGTGATTCCAGAAAATTGATCAATAGAAGGATATCTCATACCTTCATTTTGATTTTCTTCAAACATTATTTTACCCCCATTATTTCTTGATACTTATAGATTGAACGTTCTGTTTTTGCGTGCTCTGCACGAATAATAGCCATAATTCTATCTGCTGCATTATGAACTTCATCATTAATAACTATATAATCATAACGATGTGCTAAGCCTATTTCACGGAGTGCTTTATCCATTCTCTGATGAATTACATCTAGACTGTCTGTGCCACGATGAATTAGTCGATTTTCTAAGTCTTTCATCGAAGGAGGACCAATAAAGATAAATACCGCATCTGGCATTTTTTGTTTTACTTGTAGTGCACCTTGAACTTCAATCTCCAATACAACTTCTTTTCCTTTGTTTAGTTGATCTTCAATTTTATCTAATGGCGTACCATAATAGTGACCAACGAATTCTGCCCACTCTAAAAAACCATTTTCTTTGATTCTATGTTCAAACTCATCCTTTGTAACAAAGAAGTAGTCTTTTCCGTTAACTTCTCCTGGACGAATTGGTCGAGTGGTCATGGACACTGAGTAAACCAGGTCATGACCTGTCATTTCAAATAGTGCTTTTCTTACGGTTCCTTTTCCAACTCCAGAGGGACCGGATATCACGATTAATAAGCCACGCTCATTTAGTTTCATTTCAACACTCCTGCTATTTACTTAATTATACCTTAGCCATAGTGAAAAATCAACTTTTTTTCAGTTTTTATATGCGTTTTCATTTTGGGGATTAAATTACCAAGTTTATAACATGAATTTTCTACTCCTGTAACATTACTTGTGTTATAATACTAATATTGAAGGAGGTGAGATAATGGCATTTGATGGGATCTTTTTACACCATCTTACCAATGAACTTAATCAATCATTATTAGGTGGAAGGGTTAATAAAATCATACAAATATCTGATTTAGAGTTGTTATTTCAAATTCGATCAAAAGGTCAAAACCATCAATTACTGGTTTCTTCATCTCTTGATTCTCCACGCATTCACACTACAAAGGTTCATTATTTACCACTAGAATCCCAAACCAACCTAAGTCAATTAATACGCAAACACATTGAAGGTGGGTATATAACAAAGATTTATCAACACAACAATGATAGAATTATAACCTTTGAATTTAATGTAAGCAATGAAATTGGCGATATCGTTAATCGAAAAATGATTGTTGAGAATATGGGAAGAAATAGCAATATTGTCTTCACAACAAATGACTATGTGATTATTGATTCCATTCGGCGCTTACCACCAAGTTTTGAAGGATTGAGGACAATCTTACCTAAAGCTATCTATGAATATCCTACTGCAAACAAAACTATTAATCCATTTTTGCTACAAACAGATGATGCTGATTTATCAAACATTCAAGGAGCTTCTATTTTATTTTTGAATGAAGTTAAAGATAATGGCTCATTAACATCGGTCATTCATCGTTCGGTTTATCCGAACATTATCAAGACCGAACAAAAGAATTATTTTTACTGCATTCGTTTAGAGCATATTCAGGGAAATGCCACTTCTTTCCCAACACTATCAGAATTGCTTGATCAAGTATATGAAGTAAACAGATCTGAAAATCGACTTTCACAACAACACAAGAATATTGATAGGCTTGTATCTAGTGAGTTACAAAAAAATCAATACAAACTTGAAAAATTAAAGTCAGAATTAGAACAAGCATATATAACGTTGTCTTTACAAAAGAATGGTGAGTTGTTGGCTGCTAATTTGTATAAAGTAAAAGTTGGCGATAATTATGTCGAAGTAGAAGATTATTATGAAAATCAACACATCATTAAGATTGACTTAAATCCAAACAAAACACCAAGTGAGAATCTTTCATCCATTTTCACCAAAGTTAAAAAAGCTAAAAACGCAATTATTCAGATTGAGAAACAAATCGAAAATACGATCGAAGAAATTAGATATCTAGAAGAGTTGCTGTTTCAAATCTCATCTGCAACTTCAAAAGATATAGATGAAATACACGAGGAACTGGTTGTAAATAGGTATGTTAAAAAAGGAAAACCTATAAAACCTAAAAAATCGATACCTAAATTCGAAACCTTTATTGATACATATGGTATTGCCTATCTTGTAGGAAAAAATAACCTTCAGAATGAATATATCACACATAAACTTGCAGCAAAAAATAATTACTTCTTTCACGTTAAGGGTTCTCCTGGATCACATGTTATTGCTCGTATCGAAACGCAACCTACAGAATCTATTATTAGAAACGCAGCAAATCTTGCAGCATTGTATTCACCTTTAAAGCAATCAAGTAGTGTTCCGGTTGACTATACTTTAGTTAAGAATATTAAAAAAGTTTCAGGCAAAAAAGGAAGTTTTGTCCTACTGTATCATCAAAAAACAATTTATATCGATCCAGACATTTCACTACTGCAACAATTAACAAAAAAATAGGAATGGGGATTTGAACCCTATTCCTATTTTTTAATACATTCTTTTTTATAAAATGGACATATATCACAGTTTGGATTTTTTGCTAAGCAAAAATATCTTCCAAAAAATAAGATTGCTAAATGAGCTTGATGCCAATCTTGTTCATCAAATTCTTGCATTAGGGCCTCTTCGACTTGGAGTATGCTTGCATCTTGACTCGCAAATCTCAATCTTTTACTTACACGTTCAACATGGGTGTCAACAGCAATTCGTGGTATACGGAACCCTTCTGATAAAATTACATTTGCAGTTTTTCTACCGATACCTGGAAGACTAATTAAATCACCATAATTACTTGGGACCAATCCATTAAATCGATTTGTAACATCTTTCGCAAATAAAACAATATTTCTTGCTTTGTTTTTGTATAAACCTATGCTTTTTATAATTGTCTCCACATCAACCACATCTGCATTTGATAATGATTTTGGATCTGGATAGACCTTAAAAAGATCTGGGGTGACCATATTTACTCTTTTATCAGTCGTTTGTGCACTTAATATTACTGATATAGAAAGTTGATACAAATCTTGATAGTCTAGTTCACATCTTGCGTTTGGATACATTTCTTTCATTGTATTTAAAATATAACTACTTCTTTTTTTCATACACTTTATTAATAATCATCTCTAATTCTTCATCTTTTTTTGTATCTTTTGGTCTTAACTTTGTTCTTTGTTGATTTAACAATATCATATCAACATACCGTAATGAGCTCTTCTTCGCTTTTAAACTTTCTAATAATGCTAATTTAATATCTTCTGTTGAGTATTGTTCTTCTAGTATCCAAACATTGATAATATCAAGTTCATAGGAAGATAATGGTCTATGATACTCTTGTTCAACCATTTGAATGACAGATTTTACCTCTTGATTGGTTTCTATTTTTTTCTCAACTACTTCTTCTTGATCAAACAATTTCTCTAGCTTTTTTAGCGTTGGATTTAAATTGAATGATTCTTTACCACTCTTTTGTGAGTAGTCGATTTCAACAAAACCACTTTCAACAAGTTCGACGATACGTTCGCTGCATTCTTCCAATCGAATGCTCATTTTTTTTGATAGTGTTTTTGGAGATAGGAAGTTGATACCATTCTTTTTCTGTTTAAATAATAGGATTAGGATGAGTACATTCGTCTCATCTAGTTTCAGTTTCGGATAGTGTTCAATTAAAACATCAACAAAAGACACCATTTCTTCAGAAATTAATCTTGTCATTATACTCATATCATCAACTCCTTATTGTTATTATACCATTTTTTTGTGATTTGTAAAAACTAATTTACCGATTGGTATTTCATAAGATACGTTTCTTTCACATAATCTATCAACTCTTGATCACAACTTACCATATCAATACAAATACCTTTTTTTACTTCATAAATCATAACACGATCTTTTGCTTTATAATGGGATCTGTTAAAGACAATGGAGTAGGTCTTCGAGTTGAAATTTATCGTATCACTATCAAACCACTCATCGCATTGCAACACATTTCTTATTGCATATCCAATCCATAGTGGGATTTTTCTACTTTTAACAAGGATCTCGTTCTTGCTATCAAGTTCAATAATCCACACAAGAGTTCCTTCATAAGGATTTTTGTTCATACAAATTTTCCTCCTTTCTATTTGTTCCATAAAAAGAAGGAATAAAAAATCCCCATCGTAATGATAGGAACCTCAGAAAACAGATTACCCATCGTTCAAGCTTTGGCACCTTGCTGATTTAAGTAGGTTGCCGAAGGGTCACAGAGCTTGTCTCTCACCTTCTCTTTATGGTAATTAAATTATAACATGAATGTCCACAAAGTGCAACCTACAAAAAAATCTCCCGTCTGGGAGATTTTATTTATTTTCGAACCATTAGTGATAACGCTGCTTTAGCGGCTTCTTGTGAAGCTTCTTTTTTGCTTTTTCCGATTCCTTCACCAAGCTTTATATCATCAAGGTAAACACTCATTTTAAACGTTCGATCATGTGGTGGTCCTTCTTCAAAATCTAGACGATATTGTAGTTCTTTCCTACTTTCTGACTGAATGAGTTCCTGCAACATACTTTTATGATCAGTAAATGTTTCAAAATTAGAGGATGTAATTTGTGGAAATACAATTGCTTGAAGAATTGCTTTGGCACTTTCCACTCCTGCAGTTAAGAATAATGCACCCAGTAGTGCTTCAAATGAATCTGCTAAGACTGCAGGTCTCAATCTGCCACCGCTTGCCTCTTCACCTTTTCCAAGGAGAATCAATTGGTCTACACCAGACTTAAGTGCATACTCTGCAGCTGCCGCTTCACATACATGCTTCGCTCGTAATTTTGTTAACTCACCCTCAGGGTAGTTTGGGTAAGTTTTATATAAAAAATCAGAAACATATAACTGTAATACCGCATCTCCTAAAAATTCAAGTCTTTCGTTATCTTCTACTTTATTTTCATTAGCATATGATGTGTGGGTCAGTGCCTGAACAATCAAGTCATACTTGGTTAAGACAATACCATAATTCCTTAAAAATTTTTCGATCTGCTTTTCTTTGTTTCCCATAATTATTCTTCTTCACTTAAGGGATTCAATGCGATGATTTCTTTCATCTTTTCAACAACATTAGCTTTTACAATTACTCTTGCTTGATTAATCGCATTCATAAATGCATAATCATTGCTAGATCCATGTGCTTTCACTATGACACCATCAACTCCAAAAATATTTGCCCCACCTATTTCATCAGCGCTAAATTGTTTTTTAAATCTTTTAAGTGCTTTTTTCATAAATAGTGCACCTATCATTGCAAACACTGAACTTTTAATCTGCTTTTTTAGTCCCATACCAATCGCTTTCGCTGATCCTTCAAAAGTCTTCATGGCGATATTTCCAGTAAATCCATCTGTTAAAATAATGTCAACATCTGCTGTTAATAGCTCTTTTGGTTCTAAATTACCAATGAAGTTGATAGATTCATCATCTGTTAATAGTTTAAATACTTCTTTTTCCAGATCTCTTCCTTTTCCTGGTTCTGATCCGATGTTCAAAAGTCCTACTTTTGGACGTTCAACACCTCTGGTTTCACGGAAAAAGATACTTGCAAATTGTGCATGTTGAAGCATATGTTCTGCTTTGATATCAGTATTTGCACCAACATCTAGCATAATTCCTCCCCCTGGTCGGAAGGAAGGCACATTTGGGCAAAGTGCTACTCGTTTCATACCACGTATTCTTCTCACAACGATATGAGCTGCAACAATAGCACCTTGTGTTGGACCAGCAGTCACTGCCCCATCAGCTTCCTTGTTTTTAACAGCACTAAAAGACATCACCATAGAAGTATCTTTGTTTCGTCTAATTTCTGAAATCGGATCTTTTTCTCCCATATCAATTTGACGAGGAGCATGAACAATCATAATACGTTCACTGCTAGTAAGAAGTGGTTTGATTTTTTCTTCATCACCATATAATGTTAACTCAATGTCATCATATTTTTTAATTGCCATCATTGAACCTTTTACAACAATGTCAGGAGCAAAATCTCCTCCCATAGCATCAATTGCTAATTTTATCATATCTTCACATCCTTAATCTAATTGATTGGTTTTCTTCTCATAATTTTCGATTGCTTCTAAGAATAAAAATTGATATTGGCTGTTTGCATTAAACTCATCGCTTACAACAATCCCGTCAGCCTCTTCATTGGCTTTCTCAAACAATGTTGCGTCTTTGACGATATCTGCGAACCTAAAGTTGATATTGCCAGATTGTCGTTCGCCAAAGAAATCACCAGGACCTCGCAGTTTTAAATCTTCTTCTGCTAAAATAAAACCATCGCTATTTTCTTCCACTAGTCTTAATCTCTTAATGCTTGCTTCATTTGTTGTATCACTAACTAAGAAACAATAGGATTGTAGGTCTCCACGTTGTACACGACCTCGCATTTGATGTAACTGAGCGATACCAAATCTCTCCGCTCCTAAAATCACTATAGTTGTGGCGTTTAGAACATTCACTCCTACTTCAATCACACTTGTTGCGACTAAGATTTGTATCTCGTTTTTCAAGAACGCAGCCATAACCGACTCTTTTTCATCCATTTTGAGTTTCCCATGAATCAAACCTATGTTTGCGATACCATCAAAATATTTTGTCATGTTTTGATAGATTTCGGTTGCGTTTGCTGCTTCAATTGCTTCTGATTCGTTGATTAATGGTGTAACAATAAACACTTGTCTGTTGGACTTTAACTCTTTCTTGATGTGATCCATAACCACACGTTTATTTTTCTCATCGATATATTGTGTAATTACTTTCTTTTTTTGTCCTGGCATTGTACGTATAATTGATATATCAGTGTCTCCAAATGAAGAAATTGCTAAACTTCTAGGGATTGGTGTTGCTGACATCTTAAGGTAGTCAATATCTCTCCCCTTTGTTTTAATCGAAACCCGTTGCTTTACGCCAAATCGATGTTCTTCATCCGTCACAACTATACCTAAATTCTTAAACTCAACCTCTTTTTGAAACAAGGCATGCGTCCCAATTAATATGTCAATCGTTCCTAATTCTAAATTTTCAAGTAACTGCTTACGTTCTTTTCCAATAATGGAAGAAGTTAGTAATCCAATCTTAATATCTAGGTCCTTAAAAAGTTCTTGAAACGTTAGATAGTGTTGACTTGCTAAAATCTCTGTTGGACACATTAGAGCACCTTGATATCCCGCTGTTATAGCGGCGTAAATGCTTATCGCTGATACTATCGTTTTTCCACTTCCAACTTCACCTTGTAACAATCGATTCATTTTGAAGGGAGATGACATATCAATCAATATATCTTCAAGTACTCTATATTGATCAATGGTCAGTTGATATGGTAATTTTTCAATAAAAGAACTAACTTTTTCTGAATCAAATGCTATGCTTACCCCAGCTTCATCAGATTTGCGTCGAAATGCAAGATACTTTACATTAATTTGATATCTTAGTAACTCTTCAAACTTAACACGTTCGATTGCTCGGTTTAAATCTACAATCTTTTCAGGTAAGTGAAGTATCCTTACTGTATCTTGAATCCCAAGCAAATGATGCTTATCCAATAAGCTTATAGGTATTTCTTCTTCAAGTTGATCAATATATTTACTAATTATTTTCTCGATGATGGAAATATATTTGCTCGCAGTGATGTCCTTGAAGTCATAGACAGGATAAATCGACATAACACCTTCATCGATGAACAAAATCTCATTTACGGTAAATGTATTATAATTGCTATTAAACTTGCCATTTAATCGGACCATAACTCCATAAGTCAACTTTGTTTTTAAAAACTGCCGATTAAATATAATTGCTTTTATTTTTTTATCTTCTACTTCAACATAAAAACTCATTGATACTAGTTTTGGTTTTATATTGTTGATGATAACCTTACCTAAAACGGTACCTTCAATTGTAACGTTCTGATCGATTTGAACATCTTTTAAACTAGAAACAGTAAAATCTTCATACCTACTTGGATAGTGTTTTAATAAATCATAGACTGATTCAATTCCTTGTTTTTTAAGGGTAGTCAATGATTTTGTAGGTATATAATCTAAATCAGATAAAAGAACCGTTTTCAGTCTCTGCATACAAGCCTCCTAAAAAAATTTGAAGCGACCTAAGCCGCTTCAACAGTTCTATTCTATGGATAGAATATAACTATAAACGTCTTGTTTTCCCTCGATTGTATCGATTTCAAGATCACTATAGTTTTCCTCAATAAACGATGTTACTTCTTCTAATTCATCCTTGTTTACATCAGCTCCATAGATGATGGTAATAATTTCTTTGTCATTTGCTTTTGCTTTTTCAAGAATGCTTTTAATAACATCTTTTCTATTCTTTACACTAACAACGATTTTTCCGTTAACAATACCTATAAAGTCCCCGTTGTGAATTTTCAAACCTTCGAACTCAGTATCCCGTACAGAATAGGTTACTAGCCCACTCGTAACATTCGCTATTACATCAGAAATTTCAGCCATTATGTCTTCAATCTCACCATTTAAGTCTAGCATTGTTAACGCTGAATATCCTTGTGCAATTGATTTTGTTTCGACAACATGAACGCTTGCGTTCTTATAGTATTTCCCTGCTTGTCTAGCAGCCATAATAATGTTGCTATTATTTGGGAACACAATGATGTTATCCGCATTCAATGCATCAAACCCTTTAACGAAATCGTCAGTGGAAGGATTCATGCTTTGTCCTCCAGATACGACATAATCTACACCCATTTGTTTGAATGTTTCAACAATACCTTCACCAGATGCTACTGCTACTATCGCATACTTCTTTCTTGGTTGCTCAACTTTTTCAGCTATGCAATCTTCGCATGCACAATTTCCTGCTTCTGCTTGGATTTCACTGTGTTGAACTGTCATATTCTCAATCTTCAAAGTCACAAACTCACCAAATTGTTGACACATATTTAATGCATCACCTGGTGTAAGTGTATGAACATGAACCTTCACTATGTCGTCATCTTTTACAACTACAATCGAATCTCCTAATGTAGATAAACGATCGACAATGATTTTTTCATTGAATGTTGCTACATCTACTTTTTTATTCGTCAATTGTAAAATAAATTCAGTACAATATCCAAATTCAACTTCAACATTACTATCAAATGATAGTTTGCTAGCAACATGAAGGGATTCTGCAATCGTGTCACTTGAGATAAATTTACCTTCAAGTGCCATTTGCATTCCTTCAATAATATAGATAAGCCCTGCTCCTCCGCTATCGATTACTCCTGCTTCTTTTAGTACAGGCAATAATGATGGAGTTCTTTCAAGAGATTCTCTTGCCTCTTTTAGATAAATATCAAAGTAATCATTGATTGTTGTGTCTTCAGTTAATACAGATTTTGCTTTTTCAGCAGCTTCTCTAGCAACGGTTAAGATTGTTCCTTCAACAGGTTTTATAACAGCTTTGTAAGCTTGGCGTACACCAGATAACATTGCATCTGCTAAAATAAAGACATCAACTTCATTGTGTCCTTCAACGCCTTTATAGATTCCTCTAAACAATTGAGATAAGATAACTCCTGAGTTACCACGCGCACCCATTAGCATACCACGCGATAATTTCTTTGACATTTCATAGATTGAGTTATCATCAAAATCCTTAATTTCATTAGCTCCAGCTTCAATGGTCATTTTCATATTTGTTCCTGTATCACCATCTGGGACAGGGAACACGTTTAAAGAGTCAACGGTTTTGTAGTTTTTCTTTAAGTTGGCCGCACCATTTGTAACAATTGCTTTGTATAATTGGCCATCTAATATTCGTATATGCATAACGCGCCTCCTAATAACATCAATAACATTTTATTGACTTATATATAATACCACATTTACAATAAAAATGCAAGAATTTCAACTGCATTTCAATGTCATCGTTTATTTAGTATATCAAAATATTTGATATACAAATCATATCATAACAGCAGTATAAAATCAACAAATATTACATCAATCTTTTCATTTATCTATCAGTTGATGTTTGGAAACACATTCAATTCACATTTGTTCAGTCATTTTCTTAATACCCAATAATTTCACTTTTTACTTGCTTTTTTTACATATTATGGTATAATTTGTATGTTAAGTTATTCGGAGGTGAAATCGTGGCAAATATCAAACAACAAATCAAACGCGTAAAAACAAATGAGAAAAAAAGATTATTAAATGCTTCTTTCAAATCATCATTAAGAACAGCAATCAAAGGTGTTGAAACAGCTGTTGCAGGAAATAATAAAGCAGAAGCTTTAGAAGCTTACAAATTAGCATGCAAGAAATTAGACAAAGCTGTAAGCAAAGGAATTTTCCATAAAAATTACGCAAGCGGACAAAAATCTCGTCTATCAATCGCTATTAATAGTATTGAGTAATAAAAATACCCTAACAGGGTTTTTTTATTTTTAAAAGGGCTTTAACCAATATAATTAAAGCCCTTTTTTTATTTCCCTAATAACAAAAATTCAATTCCAATGGTTCGATCTATTTTACCTGACTTAATTTGATAATCTAGTTCAGCTAATTTTTTGACGTATGTTGATAGATCCTGTTCTTTGTAGTTTTTGGCATCTTTCATTAAATAGAATGCACGCCCTGGATTAATGTTCATTATGGTAGCAATATCACCTTGATTATACCCAACTTTGGTAAGTTTGCTTACTGTGAGTAAATCCTTCATACTTCTAGATATCATAGCATTGATCCCCATCGGGTCTTGAATTCCTTTCGTTAAGTCATAATAAATTTGAATTACTTGTTCTTGATCTTTTCTTAACAAACAATTGATAATTTCAAAGATTTCATTCTCAACGTTTCTAGAAAGCAATAAAACCACATCAGATGAGTCAATTCTTGCCTCATCAGCTGCGAAACTAATTAGTTTGTCGATTTCATTTTTTGCTCGTGTTAAATCATTGCCTGAATACTCATAGATCTTGCTAACGGCAGAGTCTTCAATGTTTATTTTTTCAATGTCAAACTGTCGTTTGATCCAACCCATTATTTCAATATCGCTTAACTCTTTTGTTTCAGAAATTACAGCGTAGTTTCTCAATTGTCGATACACATCATTTTTAGAATCTAGTTCTAATCCTCCGGCATCAATAATCATATACGTTGTTTCCACTGGTTTTTTTATATATCGAATAAATGCTTCTAAATCATGATTGATGTCACTACCTTCTTGCGTTAGAAATCTTGGGTTTTTCATCATAATAACTTTAACTTGGGTTAAAAAAGGAATTGTTGATGCGTCTGATAAGGCATGAATGACATTTGTATAATCCAAATCATATTGCGTAACGCTATCTGGATCATCTGTTAACTCCGTTATCAGACGTAAAATTTTTGTTTTTATAATATGTTTTTCTTTGCCAGAAAACAAGTATATTAGGTCTTTCAAAGTTTACCACCTCTAAAATCTATTATAACATATTTTTCAACAAATACTATCAAAAATTACGTAGATGTTACATATGTTAATCTTGTTTGAAACCATTCTCTTTTAAAGACAATCGTATAATCTAGATCTGTTCGATAAACAGATTTCCCTTTAAGTCGATCAATTACAATTGAATTTGGAAATCCAAACCTGTTGTTCATTCCGGTCATTATCACAGCTTGTGTAAATGAAGAGTTATTTACCAAATCAAATGATGTCGAAGTTATTGAGCCATGATGTGCTACTTTAAGTATGTCAAACTCTAAATTCGGATAGTTATATATCAAGTCTAGTTCAACTTCAACTCCTATATCTCCAGTAAACAATATGGATGTACCAAACACACTTGCTAATAACACCAATGAATTGTTGTTTGTGTTGTTCCAATCCTTTGATGGTGATAATACCTGAAAAAAACTAGTGCCACAAGAAAACACTTCATTTTGTTTTGCACGTGTAAATTGGTGGTTATGGCTGTTTTGTATTATATTAGACATTCCGCTTGAATAATCATACTCGTTTGTAACAATCTTGTTTACTTGAAATTGATTAATAATTTCGAGTGCCTCGCCCATATGATCTAAATCACCGTGAGTGATAACAAGATAATCAATACTTCGAATCCCATTACTTTTTAAAAATGAAGTAACCTCGCTTCTTCTTCCTTCTCCAGTATCAATTACCATCGTGCAACGACCAAAACGCTCTATAATTACTGTTGCATCCCCATTACTTACTGCCAAAAAATATATCTGATCTGAGAGCGAAATATGTGCAGTTAATGACCAAAGCACAATCACTAATAAATATGCAATAACATGTATTATTTTGGCTTTTTTCGTCTCAATCCACACAAACAATACATAAGTAATTATAATGAATAGTGTAGTTTCAAAAAACGTCTGTTTTGAAAACAACAAAGGAATATATAGAAGTTGACTCACAAGATTTGTAATATAGTCATAGTAATATATTGTAGTTTCGTAAAAGTATGTCATGGGTGGAATCATCGCTACAATGAATGTAAAAGGCAATATAAAACTACTTACAACATAGACAAACCCAACATTGACAATGAGTGTCCACAAATTAATTTCATAGTTAATATTAACAATGAAAACAAACGAAAATATCATGGCAATCGTGCAAATTACAAAGGATTGTAGCCAATATGATGTATAACATGAAGTAAGTTTTCCGCTTATAATAAGGCCATATGTTACCACAAAAGAAAGTTGAAATCCAAGATGCATCAAATAGAAAGGATTAATCATTATCATAGCAAGAAATATTATCGACAACATATCTAAACTAGTCAATCCTAGTTTAAACGATTGATTCATTGATTTCATGGCTTCCATTGAAACCGCTCTTACAATAGATATCATAAACGAGCTTGCGATAGCATAAACACTTAAAAACACTAGAATTAACTTATTCGATACCTGTTTGGTTATTTTAAGCGAGTTAAACCCTTTTTGAAGCAAACCAATAAGAATACTAATGTGAAGTCCTGAAATCGCAAACAAATGACTAATTCCTAGTCTTGTTATGTTCAACTTATTTGATGCACTAAAATAGTCATCATTGCCTAAAATAAATGCATTTAAGTAAGTCTTAACTATCATTGGATATTGATCAAAGTAATCTTGAATGGTTTCATTGATTTGATTCATATGAAATTGTTCGTTTAAGATTATAATGTTCTCTGCTGATAAAACATAATGAATTTTTTGATACCTTAAGTACTCTTTGTAGTTAAACGCATTAGGAATATAGGATGGGGATGGTTTTTCTAGCACACCACTAACCTGTATCGTCATTCCACTTTTCAATGAATGAGGTTTTTTTGAATGGAGTAGAATCTTTTCATTTTGATACAAAATAACTGCTTGTATCCCATAATTTGTCTGTTTAACACTTTGTACAGTAGCCGTAAAGTCATTCTGATTTGCATCAAGACAAGAAGGTTCATTTAAGGTATCAAAAAAAACTATGAGAAAAAGGCCAGAGATTACAATAGTGATTGAGAATATGTCTTTGGATTTCATCCATAAATATAGTAAGTAGGGCAATAATATGACGAGATAAATCTTATTGAACGAAGTTAGTAATGATAATACCACCCCAATAACGAAAAAATGATAATGATTGCGACAACAATTATAAAGATATGTAGTCTTTGATTTTAAGATAAGTCTCGTTACCAATCCCTGAAACCTTCGTAATGTCATCTAACTTCATAAACCTTCCTGTTTTTGTTCGATACTCTATGATTGCTTTTGCTTTAGATTCTCCTATGAAAGGTACTTTCATTAATTCATCAACTGTAGCTGTATTAATTGATATTTTTTTGTTTTCTATTTCTTTTGTGTATGGAATCACAATCATAGTTTCATGACTGATTTTGCTTACGCGATTAATTGTACTTAAATCTGCATTATAATGAAACCCACCTGCAATGATTATAATCTCCTCAAGCATACTATCTTTTTTCACACAATAAATATTTGGTTTGTAAACAGCACCTTTCACATCAACCCATATACATTGATCGCTTGAGTCATTGACATTAGGTGCATTTTCTTCAACCCTAGGGTTGTCTTTTTGGTTTTGGAACAACACTGACCCTACAATCAATACCACTACTATTGCAATGATTATCTGTTTTTTGTATTTTTGCATACATATCACCTCTAATAGTATATTTATCAGTTTGACATGTTTTTACTCAACAAAAAAGAGGGAATAACCCCTCAATTTTTTAAAAATGAATATGGAGATATGTCTTCCATATCAATTTCACCTATTGTTTGGAATGCACTTAATGCATCGTGTATCTTGTGTGCTTGTTCTGGCTCAAACAAACTTTTTATTTTTTCACATAATGATGTTTGTCTAGCCTCTTCAATGTATTTTATACCTCGATTTAGAGCTTGAATGTTACCAATTAGTAGTAAGCTTTTTTTCGCTCTAGTAACAGCAGTGTATATTAACTTTTTCTTTAACATAATAAAGTGTTTTGATGTAATTGGCATAATGATTAAGTCAAACTCACTACCTTGTGCTTTATGCACACTAATAGCATATGCATGATTTAAATCCTCAAGTTCCTCGATAGAATACTCAACAACTCCAAAATCAAACAATACTTGGATTCCTTTAATGTCTGAATCTTTACGAATGAATCGATTTATAACACCGATATCTCCGTTCATAACCCCTTTTTCGCTTCGGTTTACCAACTGAAGCACCTTATCTTGAATTCGAAATTTTCTACCAAGATGTGAAATTTCTTCTTCACCATATTTTAATGCATTAATTTGTGATTGAATATATCGATTAAACTCATTAATTCCAATATCACCCTTATACATCGGAAGAAGGACTTGTATATCTCTAATGATATCCATCCCTTTTTCCATTGCATATTGAATGGTTTTCATTACCATATCTAAAATGAATTCATCTTCGGTATTGATAAAGTTTCTATCGTGTTGCTTTTCTAAAATATTGTCTGGTAAAATCCCTTCATTAATTGCGTGTGCTAGTTTTATTATGGTTGAGTTTTCTGCTTGTCGATGAATCTTATCCAATCGAATAACCTTGATTTCTTTGCTTGAAATCAAATCAAGCAGTACTTGTCCAGGACCAACTGATGGTAACTGATCAACATCACCGACAATTACGATTCTAGCATTTTTATCCATAGATACGAATAACCGACTTGCTAATGAAATATCCATCATAGAGGCCTCATCTACTATAATCAATCTAGCAGATGTGGGTATTTCTTTAGAGTGTTTAAATACCCCGTATCCCTCAAACCCTAAAAATTTATGGATTGTCATTGCATTGATACCGCTTGCATCTTTTAATCGTTTCGCAGCACGCCCTGTCGGTGCAACCAAAGCAATTTCTTCTGTTAAGTTCTCATTGTTCTTATTTAGTTCTAGATACATCTTAATAATCGCATGTATAATTGTTGTTTTACCCGTTCCTGGACCACCTGTTATGATCGTAATCGGGTCACTTAATGCAACTTTTATCGCTTCAACTTGCTTCGGACTGTACTCAATGTCTTCTTTCTTGCTAATCTTTAAGAATGCTTTTTCAATACGTTCTTTGTTATAACTTTTATTTCTTGTTTCTTTTTGATCCATTAGTTCCTTGATGCGCTCAGCAAGATCGGTTTCATCGACAAATAATACTGCATCATAAATACGATTGTATTCATCGATAATGATTTTATTTTCAATTATTAAACGCTTTAATATTTCATCAAATAGTTCGCTTGAGAATGTAAAATCATCTGAATTGATCTCTTTTGTTGATAATTTATACAACTGATCTTTTTCTAGATAAGTGAAACCTAAATTAAAAGATGCCTCTTTAATGATGTACAGCACCAATGCTGTTAGCCTAAGATGACTGTTTTTTTCAATCCCCATGCTTAAAGCTATGACATCATTTTTTTTAAATCCAATACGGTCCACTTTCTCCATCAATACATATGGATTTTCTTTTAGTATTTCAATCGTGTTTGCACCTAAAATAGCTATTATTTTCAAAGACATATCCATCGTTACACCGTGACTTAGTAAAAATGTAACTGTTTTTTGAGTGTATATATTTTGAATGATATTCGAATAAATTGTATCTTTGTGTCTAAGTGAAATATCTTCTATATCATACAGTTTGGATTTATCGGATGCAATAACTGCAATTGCTTCAACTCCTAGCTGTTCTACTATAATTTTTGCTGTTTTTCTACCTATTCCTGGAAAGAAATCACTTGATAAATATGAGACAACTCCTTCAATCGTATCTACTGATTTGCGTTCAAAGGCAAAAAACTTAAACTGTAAACCATAGTTGGGATCTGTTATAAAGTCACCTTCAAAGATATATTCTTCATGTTCAAAGGGCTTACGGTCTAACATACCAACGACGGTTAACCGATTGGAAAATAACTTTGATTTGTGTTTTGCAATGGTTTTATCACTGTAATCAAGTTCAATGCTAGCAATTGTATATCCGGTTGTTTCATTGTGAAATGTAACTCTTGCTATCGATCCATATAATTTTTCACTCATATTGAAACCTTTTAGTACTTTCGCCTAATTTCATTCATGAAAACTTGATTGATAATTCCCCCACCAATGCACACATCTCCATCATAAAGCACACATGATTGACCAGGAGTTATTGCTTTCACTGGTTCATCACAAAAGACCATAATCGTATCCGAATTGATCCATTCTACTCTAACTTTAACGTCCTTTTGACGATATCTAAATTTGGCTGTACAGTGATATCCATTTTTAGGCGTTTCGTTTATAAAGTTTAAATGATCAACGGTACAACGGTTCGCATAGAGTAACTCTTGATCGCTTCCTTGTCCAACAATAAGTTGGTTTTTCTCTGGAATTTTTCCAACAACAAACCATGCATCTCCTGGTCCGCCAATTCCAAGACCTTTTCTTTGACCAATGGTATAATACATAATCCCGTCATGAGTACCTACAATCTCCCCACTCGTATCTACCATATCTCCACGATTGGCATATAGATAGTTTTGAAGAAATTTTTTGAAATCACGCTCACCTATGAAACAAACTCCTGTTGAATCTTTTTTGTTTGCTGTTGCAAGATTGTATTTTGTTGCAATTTCTCTCACTGTTTTTTTATCAAGTTCCCCAACAGGAAACAATACTCTTTTAAGTTGCTCTTCTGTTAACTGGTGTAAAAAGTAGCTTTGATCTTTATTGTTATCAAGTCCTCGCAACAATTTATGCGTTGACCCATGCTCTACTCGAGCATAATGTCCCATTGCTATATAATCACATCCTAGTGTTTGAGCATGTTGTAAAAAGGCTTTAAATTTTATTTCTTTATTGCACAAGACATCAGGATTAGGAGTTCGGTAAGCTTTGTATTCGTTTAAGAAATATGTAAATACGTGATCCCAGTACTCTTTCACAAAATCAACCTTGTGCAGTTTGATTCCAAGTTGATTGGCTACTGCTAATGCATCTTGATAGTCTTTTTCTTGTGTACATATATCATCATCTATAGTTGGATTGCCCAATATATCATTATTGGTTGCTGAATCCCAGTTTCTCATAAAAATAGCTTCAACTAAAAAACCTTGTTCTAATAACAAAGCAGCAGCAACACTACTATCTACTCCACCGGATAATCCTACCATAACTTTTTTTGGATGATTCATGCACATCACCTACATTCCTGCTTTAATTTCAAATATGACGTCTCTTAAGGTAGCAGCACGCTCAAACTCAAGGTTCTTTGCTGCTTCTCTCATTTCTTTTTCCAATTGTTCTAATAATTTACGTTTTTCGAATTTTGTCAACTCTTCAAGTTTTCTTGCACCTTTTTCTTCCGCTAACAAGTCTACTTCTCTACTGATTGAGATAGAATCACGGACATCTTTAATAATTGTTTTTGGCACAATATTATTTGTTAAATTGTGTTGATGCTGAATTTCTCGTCTTCGATAGGTTTCTTCTATAGCCTTTTGCATAGAATCTGTCATCTTATCGGCATACATGATAACTTTCCCGTGCTCATTTCTTGCAGCACGTCCTATGGTTTGAATGAGTGATCGTTCACTTCTTAAGAATCCTTCTTTATCGGCATCTAAAATACTGATAAGACTAACCTCTGGTAAATCCAAACCTTCTCTTAAAAGATTTATTCCAACGATAACATCATAAACTCCAAGACGCAAGTTACGAATCAGTTCAATACGTTCTAGTGATTTAATTTCTGAATGAAGGTATGTAACTTTAATACCTGCTTCTTTTAAATAGGCTGTTAGATCTTCGCTCATTTTAATCGTTAGTGTTGTGACTAACACTCTTTCGTTTCTCGCAACACAAGTTCTAATATCTTTTATCAAGTTATCAATTTGGTTTTTAGTCGGTCTAACCTCAATCAATGGATCTAGTAGTCCCGTTGGGCGAATGATTTGTTCCACTACTTGACCAGATCGATTTACTTCATAGTCTCCAGGAGTTGCTGAAACGTAGATAATATCATTTGCTTTCCCATAAAACTCATCAAATTTTAAAGGACGATTGTCTAGTGCGGAAGGTAATCTGAATCCATAATCGACAAGTGTTTGTTTTCTGCTACGGTCTCCATTGTACATTCCTCTAACCTGTGGTAACGTAACATGGGATTCGTCAATCACTAAGAGATAGTCTTTTCCAAAGAAATCCATTAATGTTGATGGTGTTTCACCTTCATTACGTAAACTCAGATGTCTTGAGTAGTTTTCTACACCACTACAAGATCCAATTTCTTTTAACATTTCAAGATCATATCTTGTTCGTTGTTCAATACGTTGGGCTTCCAATAACTTACCTTGTGATTTAAACGTTTCCACTTGAAGTGCTAGTTCTTCTTCAATACGGGACAAAGCTTCTTCAAGTTTATCTTGATTTGTAACAAAGTGTGTTGCCGGAAAAATTGTTACTAAGTCCGTATTTTTAATCACTTGACCCGAAACAACATCAACCTCACGTATACGTTCAATTTCGTCATCAAAAAACTCGATGCGGATAGCATTTGTACTTTCATATGTAGGTATGATTTCAACAACATCACCTTTGACACGGAATGTTCCGCGTGCAAACTCAATATTGTTTCTAGTAAATTGCATGCTCACTAGCTTCTCAAGAAGCATATCTCGATCTATTTTTTGTTTTACACGCAATACTACCATCGAATTTTTATAATCCTCCGGATCACCAATTCCATAAATACATGAAACACTGGCAACAACAATGACGTCTTTGCGTTCTAATAAACTGGCTGTAGCTGCATGTCTCATTTGATCTATTTCATCGTTGATGCTGGAATCTTTTTCAATGTATAAATCTTTGCTTGGCACATAGGCTTCCGGTTGATAATAGTCATAATAAGAGATAAAATATTCTACCCTGTTTTCTGGAAAAAACTCTTTAAACTCACTATATAGTTGTCCAGCTAAGGTTTTGTTATGAGCTAGAACTAATGTTGGTTTGTTTAATTTTTCAATCACATTTGATATTGTGAATGTTTTTCCTGTCCCTGTTGCTCCAAGTAGTGTTTGTTCTTTCATTCCATTTTTGATATTAGTCACAAGTTGTTCAATCGCCTTAGGTTGATCTCCAGTGGGTTGATACTTAGATACTAATTTAAATTGATTCATATTGCTCCCTTATTTTTCGCACAATACTGCATCTTTTTGATTGATTGGCGAATAAAGTACATCGATGTATTGTGTGTATTTATAATAAAACGTACTTAGTCTTGTTACAACAAGTTCATTTTTTGCGTTGTAAAACTCAATATCAAGCATCTCTTCTTTTAACCCATTTGACTTTGATCCTGTCGGTTTATGTTTCACTACCTTTGCCATAGCTTTAATTCCATATAGTTTCACATAATCTGTTTGTTCGTCTCGACTAACATTTAATGACACTGATAGCACTGTTTGCATACCTAATAAATACATTATAATAACAATAAATAGTGAAAAGGAATCGAAGAAATCTTCAATCTTGATTTCCATTGATAAGTCAGTAAAATAACCCATTCGTACAATAGAGATCAAGTAGTACGACAGTATTATAGCACTCGTCAAAACGAATAATCCAAACACCAAAAATGAAGTTTTGTAATAATCAACAAACTCTCCCTTTAATTGCACTGGAAAGTATTTTGACTTGGGATCCAATTTGGTTGGATATTGGATTTCAACCAGTTTTCCAACGGTATATTTTTCGATATTTTCCGCTGTGTTTTTCAAAACAAATAATTTTGTAAATTTAAGTTTGTTTGTAGGACTGATATACTCACTAATAATATTAAGTTTCTTTTTAACTGGAACGCTGTGTAACACCGTTCCCTTCACGATTGCAAAATCTGTTCTATAAGAGGTAAGTGCTTTTTGTTTTGTATACGCTCTTCGAACTAACATATACACAAAAAAAGAAAAAAACAATACTGCTATAATTAAATATACAATTCCCATATTAAACTCCTACTTATGATAGTCTCGATTAGCGGCAATCATGAACGCACGATAAATTTGTTCTAGTAATATTAATCTCATTAATTGATGAGGATACGTTATTTTGCCAAATGATAGATGATAATTACTTCTTTGCTTGATCTCTTGAGATAATCCATTTGATCCGCCTATGATAAACGTCAGATTAGAGATACCATACGTTTTCTTTTGACTTAAAAAGTTAGAAAAATCAAGGCTTGACAATGGAGTTCCTTCAATTTCTAAAGTGACAACAAAATCATCATCCTTGATTTTCTTCATAATCAATTCACCCTCAAGTGTCATATTCTTGAGTATGTCATACTGTGTTATTTCTTTCGACTCATAAATGTTTAAGTTGCAAAACGCAGATAAACGTTTGCTATACTCCTTAATCCCATCGACTAGATAGGACTCCTTTAACTTACCAACCGCAATTATTTCTATGTTCATTTGAGCTCTATCAGTTCTAGCTCTTGGTAAGGTTTCGCTGCTAAAAGCTTAAATGTGAGTTGGTCTAAAAACTGTTCCTTAACTTGGTTGATAGCTAAATCTTCTGTATTACATTCCTGACTTAAGTGAGCTAAAATAACATACTTAGTAACATCGTTTATAATGACTTTTAAAAAATCAGCACAGGCTTTATTAGACATATGACCAGATTCAGAAAGAATTCGCTCCTTTAAAAACCAAGGTCTTTGACTGTCTAAAAGCATTCTTACGTCATAATTAGACTCAATAATCAAAGCTTGCATTTTTGATAAGATGTGCAAATATTTCGTTGGTATAAAACCTGTGTCGGCAATATATCCTAATGTTTTATTATTTGATTCAAACAAATACCCATATGTGTTTACAGCATCATGAGATAATTCGATTGGTACAATATTTAAATCATGTAGTGTATATTTGGTATCTGGTTTGATAAAAGCAACGCGATGATGTTTTAAATTTGTTAAGATTTTTGGGTGTAGGGCTTTATAGCTCATCTCATTAATATATAGTTTCGCTTTCGTTTTATCAAGAATTGAGACTAAATTATCTACGTGATCACCATGCTCATGTGTAATAAAAATTGCATCTAGTTGATCAAAATGGATACCTTGATTTGCAAGGCGAGATTCAATTTGCCTTAACGTGATTCCAACATCAATCAGTAGTTTTACTTTTGGAGTTTCAATATATGTCGCATTCCCTGATGAGCCACTTGCCAAAACGACAAACTTCATAGATTCACTCGCCTTTCTATTTTTCTTATTCGTTATCTAGCCTTAAATCTCCAGGTTTAATCCAGTTCTTTTTTCGGAAAAACCAATCAACAGCAAACACAAGTACGATAGGTAATACGAAATGAAGAATGAAAATGGATATAAATACCGGCACTGTATAGCCCATTACTTCTAGTGTTGCAAACTGACCAACTAAACCAGATGTTCCCATCCCACTACCTGTAGCTGCTGTTTCTATCTTGAATATTATAGTTGAAACAGGCCCTAAAATCGCCGAAACGATAATTGTTGGTAACCATATAATTGGTTTTCTTAGAACATTTTTGAATTGTAACATAGAGGTTCCAAATGCAATGGACAATACTTGCCCAATATTGTTATCTTTTCTGCTCATTACTGCAAATCCAATCATTTGGACGACTCCACCGATCAATGCTGCCCCTCCCGCAATCCCGTTTAACGTAATTGCGTATGCGATAGCAGCACTCGAGATTGGTGCAGTTAACACCATACCCATCACAACTGCAATGATAACGCCCATCATAAATGGTTGATATTCAGTTGCCATTTGTACAAATCGGCCGATGCTTTGCATCATATATGATACAGGACCACCTATAATGTTAGCAACTGTGAATGCAATTGCCACAGATATTGCTGGTACTAGTAGAATGTCAACTGGTGTTTTCTTTCTTAGTATATTTCTTGTTCCTTCAATAGCAGCTACAGCCGTTAAATAGGCGACCATAGGATCGTTTGCTACTTTTGTTGCAACTCCACCTGCTACTGCTCCGGCAATAAGCGGAAGTCCGGTTAACCCTAAACTCCAAGCAACACCTAGTCCAATACCAATACCCATAAAACTTTTTAGAAATCCAGATAAATCTATTAATGGCTGCCAACCAACCAAATCGCCTATTTGTCCAATAATTGCTCCAATGATTAATGTTGAGAATAAACCTAGTGCCATACCATTTAACGTTTTGACAAAATAGTTCAATATTTTTTGACCAAATGTATTCTTTTCCATGGTTTCCTTCTTTTCTTTCTAATGAAATCAAAATGTGCAAATAATGCTAATCATTTAAAGATTACATTAATTTACCTTTCATATTTTACCACACATTTATAGAAATTTCAAATATATCTTCTTATAACATATTATGTCTGATTGTTAAGTTATTCATTCTTATCTTGTTTATTTAATAATTTTTTCATTTAGAGTTATCCCATTCACTATCCTTTTATTTGATACATTTTTTGCACTTTTATGTTGAATTTTTACCAATAAAATGGTATTATATTATTGTTATCTAAACGAGATAGTATTTACATTACTTAGAAGGAGTGAAAAAACAAAATGAGTACAAAACCATTAAGCGGAAAGTCTTTGCTTAAACGGACTTTACCAATCATTATAACATTAGTGGTGATTATTGCAACAGCACTTACATTTAGTTTGATACCAAATGAAAAGCCTGTTCCACAAATTTCAAACCCTAATGGAGTGTTTGTTACAATTGGAGAACACACTGTAACAAATAAACAAATTTACAACGACTTACGCGGGTCAATATCAGTTCAAGAAATCGTAGATCATATGGATCGTATATTACTTGCTAGTTATTTACCTCAAGTTACAGAACAAATGATTACTGATGCGATTAATAAAGCAATCTTTAATACAACCGATATTAGCGGTCAAACATCTGCTGATATTACTGAAAAAACTCAAGCATGGATGGATAGTCAGTATTTAGCTGGTCTTCGTACTGAAGAAGCTGTAAGAGATTATTATAGACTTCAAGAAGCAAAACGTATTTTTGCAAGAGAAAAATTTGTTCAGTTTATTGCTGATACAGAAGCATCTACAAGTAATCCATACTATACAGCAACTAAATTTTCAGATTATTACAACGCAAACTATAAGCCAAATGTTCAAGCTATTGTTTTAAAATTTGCTACAAACAATGAAGCAAAGAAAACTATGGAAGAGTTTGGAATTATGACTTCAAAAGATGGATTATCATTGGTTCAATTTAATGCTGATTTAGAAGCTGATGAAGTTGCTTTATCACCAAAAGAGATTTCTTTGGCATTTATTGCAATGTATAACCAACAAAATGCGTATAAAGTTGCCGATGGTGTTCCATTAAAAGAAAATGTTCATTATACAGTGAATGAAAACACAGTAACTTTCACAACATTGCCAACAGAAAAATTTATTTCATTGAATCATGAGTATGTTAAAGTTAATGCCGCAGTTTCGGCATTAGCAAACCACTTGTTTAATACACTACAAGTTGATTCGAACAACTTTAGCAAATCTTATTCAACAAGTCCAAGAAACTATACTGGCTCTTTCTATTTAGCATTAAAATTTGGTGTAGATGAAATCATTAGCATTGAAGAAGCTGAAGCAGAAATCAAAGAGATTTTCATTGATCAAGACTTAACACAAACAAGAATTGACACCGAAATGAAAAAACTTCGTATTGCTGCTAACTTAAAGTTCTATGATGAAGTTATGGAACAATCTTATGTTTCGTATGATTCAAACTTTAAAAAGACAAAAGATAAGAGCACTACGCTTGTTGCTTCTTTCATGAATGGTTCAACGAAAGTAGAAATCTCTGCTGATATGCTATTCGAAAAGATTGCAAATAGAAGTGGAATTTCAACTGCTGTTCAACATTTAAATCATGAGTTATTAGTAAATAACCTTGAATTAAATACTATTTATAACTTTTCAACAGGTAAAGTATTAAATAAAACAAAGTATGACGAACTTAAAGATCAAATCCAACAATATAAAACTGCATTCGCAAGCAACAATTTTTCCGCTTACGGATATCCAGCAAGTATGGGATGGAAAGCTTTCATCCAAGGATTCTTTGGTGTTGATACTGAAACAGATGTATTACACCGAATTATGATATATGGTGAAGTTTACCGTGAATTTGTAAAAACAACATACGATGAAGCATTCATTCGTGAATTAATGGAAACTGCTGTTGATGACTTCTTCTCAGCATCAGTATTAAACTTCGTTATTACTGTTGATTTTGATGGTAACTTACAACCAGATCCAAACAAAATTGGTGAAGTTCATCCAGAATACAATTGGACTCAAGCACAAAAGGATTTAGTTCCTGGTTTAGTAACACTTGTTCAAGGAGAATTAGATCGTTTGGTTTCAGGAACTGTAACTTATAAATTAGCATTTGATCAAATCGTTGTTGATTACAACAATGCAACAAGAACAGATGCGAAGTGGGGCGTTTACAAAAGCGCTGGATTAAACATTAAAATTGAAGACCTAGGTGCACTTAGCAATACTTCAAGCTATGTACAAGAATTTTTAGATGGAGTGAAAGTACTTTGGGATCGTGCAAAATTAGATAACAACTTAGGTACAAATGAATTCTACTGGTCAAATGGAGCATTTGAAACATCATTTGGATTCCATTACATTGGTATTTATTCTTCAAGTGATTATACATATGCAAACAAAGCTGGTGGAAGAATTCTTCCAACCGATGAGGAAATCGCAAAATGGGTTGCAAATGCAAACGATCCAGACTTAACAACAGTGATTAAGACTGCAATTTCTACATGGTATTCTCCTGCGAAAACAAAAGCAGAAGCAAGTGATCGTGTTAATATTGAACTTGCAAAATATCGCGATGAAATTGGTGTAAATTTCACAACTGCCGCATTCAACACATATTATGCCAGAATGGTTGAAATTAGTGCTGAACAATACAAGGGTTAATTCCTAGTTAATCAAAAAGCGCTATGGTGACATAGCGCTTTTTTTATTTCTTAATTTTTGGTACGTATAATTGTTTTCTATTTTGTGATGGAATTTGTGCTGTATAGGTCCCTTGTTCAGTCGATTCCATTTCAGACTCAATGCCTGCCATTTTAGCATCTGTACTATCAATTAAGTACAAAGCAATTGCCTCAGCCATCATTGGTTCTTTCGGACTTCCATATTGCATTTCCCCATGGTGACTTAATACAAGATGTTGCAATGCAATTACTTCATCATCATTAGAAGCATTTAACTCGTTTGCGATAATCGCAATTTCGTTACTTGTTATTGTAATATGTCCAATTAAATTTCCAGCTTTGGTATATTCTGGTCCTTTTGCCTCACTTAACTCTACTACTTTACCGATGTCATGTAATAGAATCCCTGAATAAAGTAAATCTGGATTCAAAAATGGATATAGTTCCAAATAAGAATCTGCTAATTTCAACATGGAATAAACATGATATGCAAGTCCTGATAAGTAATTGTGATGCATCGTTACGGCTGCTGGGTACTCAAAAAATTTCAGGAAGTACTTATTCATCATTTTCATTACAATGGTACTTAATGTCTGATTTTGAATCCGCTTTGCATAATCAAAAATGAGCTCTTCTAGTTTTTCTTTTGATATTTTTGCATACTTATAAAATTTTTTTAGATCTTCTTTCTCGTGATCTGTTAATGGATGAACTTCTGTAATAATAAATTGTGTCTTACCAGCAAATTCGTTTCCTTTTCCAACAACACGATATACCTCACCTGATTTTACCCAATCTTTTTTATCTGAAATGTCCCAAATCTTCGCATCAATACTATCAGTTCCATCATAAATTGATAAAGTATAATATGCGGAATTGCTTGATGAAATACGCTCCTTCACGTCAACGAAACGTACAATTAGTTCTGAAACAATGGCGTTTTTGATATCCTTGATTTGATCTTGCATGAATTACTCCTCTAATTTCTTATAATCGTGGTTCATTTCAGAAAGAACTTGTTTCACAACTTTTTGCATTTCTTTTGCGATTTGAGCTTTTTGATAACCATCTTGTATATAGTCTAATTTTTCAAGTGCTTCTATGTTTGCATTGATTAACTTTTCACGCTCATACTCGTATTTTTGTTTTAACACTTGTTTTTGTAACTCATCATATGCATTATCTTTGCTCTTTAACTCGCGTTCTTGTTGAATTACACGACTTTCGAGCATTTTTAAGCGATCTTCATAACTTGCATTAGGATCCATGTAAAAATCTTGTTTGGTCTCGCGAGAATATTTTTGTGATTGATCCGTAAATGAATCTTGTCTTTTTGTGTCGTAGTTTTGAGAAAATCTTGTGTCTACTGGTTTTGGTGATTCTTTTGCTTCATAAGGTTGAAATGGTGTGTTTTCTTTCTTAGTTGGCTCTTGATAATTTGATTCTGGGATTTCAAACCCACTTATTGGAGCAAATGGTTTAGGTGCTGGTTTTTCTTCAAACTCTTCTTCTAACAGTTCTATAACATAATTTTTAAGTACTTGATGATCGTTTTGAAGTTCTTTTTTTAGTACTTTTGATTTAATTTCTTCCATAATCTCACCAACAAATGGTCCACTTCTTCCGTGAGTAAGTGTTAAGATGTCTTGTGGTTTAAACATGAGTTCATTTAAATCCTTGATAGGCAAATTATTATAGATTTTTTCAATTTGTTTTGCCTTGTTCTTAGATTTTTTAAGTGTTAAATTTAGTTTGTTAGCTGAAATACAAACATCCTTCCCATATGTAAACACTAAGACTTCATCAAATGGATCGATTTCAGTGACATTTGAAAGATCAATCATCGCTTTTAATTTATTTTTTGTATTGGTTGATAAATTGATTTCCGATAAACTTGCCTCATTTAATTTAAAACACAATGCAAAAGCTTCTTCAACATTTAACAAATTGATTTTTTTGCTGAGTACTTTTAGACCATCTGCAAATAGATCCAAATACTTATGAATATTTAGCGATACCATCAAGGAAATTGCTTTTTTGTTGTATTTTCCTTCAAATATTTTTGTTAACTCAGACATAACACGATCATTGGATAAATTTCTTAACAACTTTCTTGAATTTTTCATTCCTGCAAGTGTCTTAGATTCGATTTTAAAGTCTAGTTTGCTTATGAAACGGAATGCACGCAAAATACGTAACGCATCCTCGTTGAATCGTTCCTTTGGATTTCCAATGGCCTTAATGGTTCCTTTTTCAATGTCCCTTAAGCCATTGTGTAAGTCAACTATTTTTTGACCATACGTCATTGCAAGTGCGTTAATTGTAAAATCACGACGATTTAAATCATCTGATAAATTTTTTGAATAGTGTACTTTCTTAGGTTTTCTATTGTTTTTGTATTCTTCTTCTACACGAAATGTAGTAACTTCGTATCGAAAGTTATTTACTAATACGGTGACCGTTCCTAGACCTAGGCCAGTATCCTTGTGATTTGGAAACTCAGCCTTAATTTCATCGGGTGATGCTGATGTGCAAATATCAATGTCATCAAAAGGAAGATTAAGTATTTTGTCTCTGACAGCGCCACCAACAAAATAAGCCTCAAATCCCTTATCATTGAGCCTTTTTAAAATATCTCGTCCTGTTTCAAAATAATTATTATTCATCTTAATCACCTCTTAGTTATTTTTATTATACATCAAAATCAATATTATGAAAAGAGTTTTATTCAATACCACCTACATGGTACGTTTTTACGTACTTATATGAATTAAAAAAGGGACATCGTCCCTTTTAGACATTGAATCGAAAAAGCATGATATCTCCATCTTGAACCACATACTCTTTTCCTTCTAATCGTGCCTTACCTGCATCTTTGACTTTTTGTTGTGTCCCATACAAGACCAAATCATCAAAACTCATTGTCTCTGCTCGGATAAATCCTTTTTCAAAATCTGTATGGATAATACCGGCACATTCTGGGGCTTTCATACCTTTTTTGAATGTCCATGCTCGCACTTCCTTTTCTCCTGCGGTAAAGTATGTAGCAAGACCTAGTAAGTCATACGCCTCTCTTACCAATTGATCTAACCCGCTTTCTTTGATTCCAAGTTCCTCTAAAAACATTGCTTTGTCTTCGGTTGTAAGAGATGCTAGTTCTTCTTCAATTTTCGCCGAAATAACGACTACTCTACTTCCATCCGCTTTGGCAATCTCTCTAACCTTGGCGACATAATCGTTTTCTATACCGATTTCTGTTTCGCTGATGTTAGCGATATAAAGCATCGGTTTGATTGTTAAAAAATTGTAGTGTTTAATAAACAACTCTTCATCTTTTGTTAATCCAGCGTTACGTGCTGGAATACCTTCTTTCAAATTGTTATATATTTGCATTAGAATGTGATATTCTCTCTCTGCATCTTTTTCAACTCGTAATTGTGCCTTTTTCTCTATTTTAGGTAATCTTTTTTCAATTACCTCCATATCAGCAAAAATTAGTTCTAACTGTATGGTTTCAATATCTCTGGCTGGATCTACATTTCCATCAACATGGATAATGTTTGAGTCATCAAAGCATCGAACGACTTGACATATAGCATCTACTTCTCTAATGTGAGATAAAAACTGGTTACCAAGACCCTCACCTTTGCTTGCCCCTTTCACTAAACCTGCTATATCGGTAAAAGCAAATGAAGTTGGGACAACATTTCTTGGTTTTACAATGCTGGTGATAACATCTAGTCTATGATCAGGAACTTCAACTACTCCAACATTTGGTTCTATTGTTGCAAACGGATAGTTTGCAGCTAATGCTCCTGCTTTTGTTATTGCATTGAATAATGTTGACTTCCCTACATTTGGTAATCCCACGATTCCTGCTGTTAATCCCATAATGATACCTCTTTCTATTTTCAAAACTTTAACTATTTTACCACAAATTAACTAATTTGGAAAGCAAAATTATGACAAAGTTATCCATAGTATAATTAATATAGCAGTTACTCGAAATGCAAATCCAATAAAAAATTGATCTTTATTCTTTCTGTATATAATAGCCATTAAAATCCCAAATATAAATGTTGGTAGTATCACTGAGAAGTCTAGGAAAATCAAAAAGTGAAAGAACGTATATGTTATACTCATTATTAAAAAATTAGCAACATCTGTAAATAAGAAACGTTCATCCAGCCCTTCTATAACCATTTTACGAAATACCAATTCTTCAACATATGCAAATAATACTAAAACGACGACGATAATCCATATTGAAATTCTCCCTTGTGAGACATACATCAGCAGTGATGGAGGTACAATTGCATTCATTTGAATGAATGGTGACACGAACCATAAAGTAGTTCCTCCAATTAAAAAAATACCTAATGAAAAAAACACAGATTTCGCATTAGTCTTAATCTGAAGCATGCTTGATTTGATATCTAAAAATATAGTTTTGCGATTGTAAAATGTGTATATAATACTAGCAGCAATCCCTATCACAAACAACGAGTAAGATTGACTGAAACTTAAAACCTCTATTGGGATGTTTGATCCTATTGTGCCAAAATCAATCGTTTGATCGATTACTTGATAATAATAAACCCCTAGCATAATACTTAGTAACCCATTTAGTAAAAAACAAACAAAAAAATAAAGGGATAACCCAATCTTCATATGACTAAAATTTGTTAAATACTGATCGTTGGGATGGTTCATGTATTCTTCTACTGTGTTGCTTTTTTCCCCGCATCTCGTACAATATACTTCTTGTGCATGTAGTACTTTAAAGCATTTGTTGCATCTAATAATCATTTTCTTCACCAATTACTATATTACACGTTTTAGTCAAAAAAATCCACTTTTTATTGTATTAATTACGATTTTCGAGTATTATAAAACGGGTGAAATAAATGAAATATACAACATTATTAATTATAAGTAAGCATATGATTGATCTGAGTACTTTAGACTTACCTTATCTACTAATCCAAGATCCAATAACATTTATCAATGATCACATCATGTTATACGGCAATGAAGAAGTGTCTTTTGAGTATTTGTTAATTATTAGTATAGATTTGGTTACAAATTCTAAGGTTCTACCATTTATCATTGATCGTGATCGATTATTAACAAACTATTATCATCAAACTAACATTGAACACATTTATTTTTTTGAGAACGATTATTCATTCTTTAATAAACTACAAACTGTGTGTCATCATATCTTAAATATAGAATAAAAGCCGCATTACGCGGCTTTTATTTATGGTTTTAATATTACATTAATTGTTCGTATTTCATCGTGTGCTCTTGAATAGTATGTAATCGCGACAGTTGACCCAACCATATAAGTAGTCAACTTATTAAGCTCAACAGTTACATCGGCTGTTGTTACCAAGTTTTTCCCATCAAATTGAAGGATAATATCGTGAGGTTGAATCGCTGAGTCTCCAATGGTGGTTCCTGTAGCAATACTAATAACATATAATCCATAATTCAAGTTTTCTGGAATTGGTTGCATGCTATATTGTTGAATGATTGCAGGTGTGACACCGCGAACAGACACAACAGTAACACCAAGTCTTGGTCTTGTTGGTACAATACCTTGTTCTAGGTAATCATAGATTAGTTTTTCTACTACATTAACAGGAATTGCAAATCCCATGTTATCAATATCTGTACTAACCAATTTAAGCGTATTGATCCCAATCAACTCTCCACGAAGGTTAAACAATCCACCTCCACTATTACCAGGATTGATTGCAACGTCATGTTGAATGTATTCTGCATCAAAATCATTGACACCATCTCCATCGGTATCATCGCTCATAAATCGCTTTGGATGGCTTACGATGCCAAATGTTGCGGATCCGTAGAAATTGTAACCATCTGGGTTCCCAATTGCAATCGCAAACGAACCTTTTTTTAAATTATTTGAATCACCCATAGTTACGGGTTGAATTAGTGTTGTGTGATTAAACCTAATAACGGCTAAGTCAACCTTTGTATCTTTTCCAAGTTCAATAGCATCAATAAACAAATCTTCATCACCTAGGTAAACCTTTAATTTTTGTTTTACACTTGGATTCTTCGAATCTTCAATTACATGTTTATTGGTGACAACAAAATAAGTATAATCTTGAATGTTGCCATTCACTTCCCCTAAATCTTCATCAATCAAGTTAGCAACTCGCTTATAAATGACACCTGACCCAACCCCAGTTACGGTATTGGAGTTCAGTATTTGTGCTCCATAATTACTAACTCCAATCACTGCTGGAGACAGTACTTCTACCATATTTACAACTAGATCTTCTAAATCTTGAATGTTGATTTCTTGAACGTTTATTACCTTGTTTGTTATTTCATTGGTCACTTTTAAACCTTCTAAAATACTACATCCTGTTAGAGTAACTAACATAAACAAACTTAGTATTAACACTTTAAATTTCTTCATAACGGTTCCTTCTTTCTTGCTTCTTTATGTAAATAACATTTTTGTGTATTCTCTGTATTGGTTAAATGTGAAATAATTGTTCTGTATTCTTCATTAAAACAGAAGCAACATCTTCAACAGATTGACCTCTCAACCTTGCAATTTCCTCAACAACAAGCACAACATTTTTTGGTTCATTGAGTTCGCCTCTATATGGGTCTGGTGCAAGATAAGGTGAATCAGTTTCTGAGAGTAAATGCTTTATATCAATATCAGAGGCTATTTTTTTCGCTTCTACTGCATTTTTAAAGGTAACTGGACCACCAAGTGATATGTAAAAATTTAATCCGATAAATTCTTTTGCCATTTCATAACTGCCTGAGTAACAATGCATTACACCGCCAACCATGAACGCATCGTATTCACGTAATGTATCAAACGTTGCTTGGGTTGCGTCTCTCATGTGAATGATAAGTGGCTTTCTTACTTCTTTAGCAATTTGAATTTGTTTTTTAAACGCCAATTTTTGTTGTTGAGGTGTCGTAATTTTCCAATGAAAATCATACCCACATTCTCCAATTGCAACTACTTTCGGGTGTTTGGCTGCTTCTTCTAACCATTCATAATCTTCTGGTGTGATGTTTGCGACTTCAGTTGGATGAAAACCAACAGAAGCATACACAAAATCATACTGCTTAGCAATTTTGATTGCTGTAATTGAAGTGTCCCGGTCGTAACCTACTACTATCATTTTTGTCACACCAGCTTCATAGGCTCGCTGTATAACTTCTCTATATTCCATAATTAGTTGTTCCGAATTTAAATGTACGTGCGTATCAACAAACATGAAATCACCAATCCTTTTTAAAATATTATAACATAAATACAGCAAATTGTGAATGAAAACAAAAATAAAAAGCCATCCGAAGATGGCTTTCTTTATCTAAATTATTTGTCGATGTCAGAAACGTTTCCTGCACCTACAGTACGTCCACCCTCACGAATTGAGAATTTAGTTCCTGTTTCTACAGCGATTGGATGAATTAATTTTACCGTTAAAGTGATGTTATCACCAGGCATAACCATTTCAACACCTTCAGGAAGTTCGATAACTCCTGTTACGTCTGTTGTACGGAAATAAAATTGTGGTCTGTAGTTTGAGAAGAATGGAGTATGACGTCCACCTTCTTCTTTTGTTAAAACGTATACTTGCGCATGGAATTCAGAATGTGGGTTAACTGATTTCGGTTTTGCTAATACTTGTCCACGTTGTACTTCATCACGTGAAACTCCACGTAATAACGCACCAATGTTATCTCCAGCTTGAGCTTGATCTAACAATTTACGGAACATTTCAACACCAGTAACAACTGTGTTCTTTGTATCTCTAATACCAACGATTTCAACAGTATCTCCAACTTTAACAGTACCACGTTCAACACGTCCTGTAGCAACTGTTCCACGTCCTGTGATTGTAAATACGTCTTCAACTGGCATTAAGAAAGGTTTGTCAGTTTCACGAACTGGATCTGGAATGTAAGTATCAACTGCGTTCATTAATTCAACGATTTTTTGTTCCCACACTGGGTCCCCTTCCATCGCTTTTAATGCAGAACCACGAATAACTGGAATCTCATCTCCTGGGAAATCGTATTCGCTTAATAAATCACGAACTTCCATTTCAACTAATTCTAAGATTTCTTCGTCATCAACCATATCGCATTTGTTCATGAATACAACTAGTTTAGGCACACCTACTTGGCGGCTTAATAAGATGTGTTCACGAGTTTGAGGCATTGGTCCATCCGCTGCAGAAACTACAAGGATACCACCATCCATTTGAGCAGCACCAGTAATCATGTTTTTAACATAGTCAGCATGTCCTGGGCAGTCAACGTGTGCATAGTGACGTTTCGATGTTTCGTACTCAACGTGAGCCGTATTAATCGTAATACCACGTGCTCTTTCTTCTGGAGCACCATCGATTTGATCATATCCCATTACTTTATTGTTTGGATTTTCTTTTGCTAATACACGTGTAATAGCAGATGTTAATGTTGTTTTTCCGTGGTCAACATGGCCAATTGTACCAACGTTAACATGAATTTTGTTACGTTCAAATTTAGCTTTTGCCATTTTTAATTTTCCTCCTAATTTATTTATTCATCGGTTTTTGTTACAAGTTATATTTTATAACATTTTGGTTATTTATGCAAGAGTTAATATAAAATTACGAACTTCTGCGTTTCATTACTGTTTCAGCGATAGATTTTGGACATTCTTCATAGTGTGAGAATTGCATAGTGTAATTTCCACGACCTTGAGAGTTTGATCTAAGAGCTGTTGCATACCCAAACATTTCTGCTAGAGGTGCGGTTGCTTTAATACTTTGAATATTTCCTCGACCTTCTTGTCCTTCAATGCGTCCACGTCTACTTGTTAAATCACCAATAACATTTCCTAAATACTCATCTGGGACAAGTACTTCTACGCTCATGATTGGTTCTAATAAGATAGGTTGACATTTTTCTTTGGAAGCCTTGAAAGCCATTCCAGCAGCAACTTCAAAGGCAATTTGACTTGAGTCAACTTCATGGTATGATCCATCAAACAAGGTTGCTTTGATATCAATTGTCGGATATCCTGCTAAGTTACCACTTGCTAATGAGTTTTCAATTCCTTTGTTAACCGCTCCAATGTATTCTCTTGGAACAACCCCACCAACAATTGCGTCAACGAATTCATATCCTTTTCCAGGATTTGGTTCGAAACGAATCCAAACATGTCCAAATTGACCACGTCCTCCGGATTGACGAACAAATTTTCCTTCGATTTCTGCTCTTGTTTTGATTGTTTCACGATACGATACTTGAGGGGCACCAACGTTTGCTTCGACTTTAAACTCGCGTTTCATACGGTCAACAATGATGTCTAAGTGAAGTTCACCCATTCCCGCAATGATTGTTTGTCCTGTTTCAGTATCCGTGTGTGTTTTGAATGTTGGATCTTCTTCTGCAAGTTTTGACAATGCAATACCCATTTTATCTTGATCTCCTTTTGTTTTTGGCTCAATCGCTACCGAAATTACCGGTTCAGGGAAAATCATAGATTCAAGGATAACTGGGCGTTTTTCGTCGCACATAGTATCTCCTGTAATGGTATCTTTTAATCCAATCGCAGCTGCAATGTTTCCTGCCCATACTTCTTTGATTTCAGTACGATTATTCGCATGCATCTGTAATATACGTCCTACACGTTCTTTTTTATTTTTTGTTGAGTTTAAAATATATGATCCAGAGTAAATAACTCCAGAGTAAACTCGGAAGAATGTTAATTTACCAACATATGGGTCGGTCATAACTTTAAATGCCAAAGCAGCAAACGGTTCATCATCACTTGAATGAATTTCAATTTCAGAACCATCATCTAGATGTCCTTTGATGTTTGGAACATCTGTTGGAGCAGGTAAATAATTTACAACTGCATCTAGTGCTAATTTAACACCCTTGTTTTTAAACGCAGAACCACATAACACTGGGAAGAAGCGAACTGTCATAGTTGCATTGCGAATCGCTTTCATCAGAAGTTCTTCTGTAATGTCTTCCCCTTCAAGGTATGACATCATCAATTCTTCATCAAAATCAGCTACTGCTTCAATTAAACTTTGACGCATGATACTTGCTTCATCCATGTATTCACTTGGTATTGCGATTTCTTTATAATTTTCGTCTGCTCCACCATCAAATTCGAAAGCTCTCATTTTCACGAGGTCAATAACTCCTCTAAAAAATGCTTCTGAACCCATCGGCATTTGAATTGGGTGAGCATTTGCTCCTAAACGTTTGTGCAGAGAATTCACGCTATATTTAAAATCTGCACCAGTCTTATCCATTTTGTTAACGAAAACAATACGAGGAACGTGATAATCAGTTGCTTGACGCCAAACTGTTTCAGTTTGTGGTTCTACACCTGCTTGTGCATCAAGTACACCAACAGCTCCATCTAATACACGCAATGAACGACTTACTTCAACAGTAAAGTCAACGTGTCCCGGAGTGTCAATGACATTGATCTGATGACCTTTCCAAAAAGCTGTCGTGGCAGCTGATGTGATGGTGATTCCTCTTTCCTGTTCCTGTACCATCCAATCCATTTGAGCAGCTCCATCATGAGTCTCTCCAATTTTGTGGATTTTACCAGTATGGAATAAGATACGTTCAGTAAATGTTGTTTTTCCAGCATCAATGTGCGCCATGATACCAATGTTTCTTGTAAGGTCTAATGAAAATTCACGAGGCATTATTGTTCTCCCTTAATTACCATTGGTAATGAGCAAATGCTTTGTTAGCTTCAGCCATACGATGAGTGTCTTCACGTTTTTTAACTGAAGCACCAACACCATTTGCTGCATCCATGATTTCTTTTGCTAATTTTTCTTCCATTGTGTGTTCTTTGCGTAAACGTGCATATTGGGTTAACCATCTTAACACCAATGTCACTTTTCTTTCCGCACGCACTTCCACAGGAACTTGATAGTTTGATCCCCCTACACGGCGAGATCTTACTTCTAATTGTGGTGTAATGTTTTTAATTGCATCTTCAAATACTTCAATAGCACTTCTTCCAGTCGTTTTTTCGATTCTTTCAAAAGCTCCATATAAAATTTGTTGTGCTACACCTTTTTTACCATCTAACATAATTTTATTAATTAGTCTAGTTACTAGTTTTGAATTGTATAGTGGATCCGGTAATACCTTTCTTTTTGGTACGTGACCTTTACGAGGCATGTTAGATTCCTCCTTTCTGCTCTTTCTTTAAAAATTTTTTATCATTCTAATCTAGTTATTTCTTTGTTGCTTTAGGACGTTTTGCTCCATATTTTGAGCGCCCTTGCATACGTTTTTCAACTCCAGTTGCATCTAACGTACCACGAATAATGTGATAACGTACCCCTGGTAAATCCTTTGCACGTCCACCACGAATTAAAACAACGCTATGTTCTTGTAAACGGTGTCCAATTCCTGGAATGTATGCTGTTACCTCGATTCCGTTTGATAAACGTACACGGGCATACTTACGGATTGCTGAGTTTGGTTTTTTTGGTGTCATTGTAGCAACACGTGTACAAACTCCACGTTTTTGAGGTGAATTAATTTCAGTTTCCAATTTCTTAAGAGTGTTTAATCCTACTCCTAGATGAGGTGATTTTGATTTCTTCACTTTGTCTTCACGTGACTTGCGAATCAGTTGGTTAATTGTTGGCATTCAAGTTCCTCCTTTCAACTTATAATCGCCACAGTTCCGGGCGTTTCATAGTGTAATAAAATATAGTTCTGGCTAGCCAAAACTATTTCTTTCAAATACCGAAGAGTATTATACTTAATTTTCTTTAAAATGTCAAGTAATTCTGCACACTATTTTCTATTTTTCTATTTACAATTCAGCATAAAAAATTTGAGAAGAGTTCCCCCTTCTCAAATGAATTTATACTTATTTGTAGATGTTACTATATTTTTCTTTTAAATACGCAACATAGTATTGAGCTGTGAAGTTTTCACCAGTTGCATCCTTTATAAGTTCAAGTGGAAGTTTTAATGCACCAAATTGATGAATTTTTTCTTTCATCCATGCATTGATTGCTTTGATGTTATTGTCTTTGACTAATTGATCTATATCCAAATCTTTTTTCATCGCATGATGAATTTGCCCCGCAAATGCAGTTCCTAATGCATAGGTTGGGAAGTATCCAACAAGACCCATAGACCAGTGAATATCTTGCATGACTCCTGTTGCAAAATTAGGTGCTTTGATGCCCAAGTATTTCATCATCAAGTCATCCCAAACCTTTGGTAAATCTTTTACCTCGATTGTTCCATTAATTAGTCCTTTTTCGATTTCATAACGTAACATGATGTGAAGTGGGTATGTTAATTCATCCGCTTCAATGCGAATCAGTGAAGTTTCCACACGATTAATCCCTTGATAAAAATCATCAAGTGTAACGTTTCCTAATTGTTCGGGAAAAATTGATTGTAATTTGGGGTAGTGAGTTTGCCAGAATGCGTAACTTCGACCAATCACATTTTCATAAAAACGTGATTGTGACTCGTGAATACCCAAACTAGCTCCTCCACCTAAGAACGTGTCATCAAGTTTTGGATCGTGTTGTTGATTGTAAATTGCATGTCCCATTTCATGGATAGCAGCGAATATACTTGAAACAAAGAAATCTTCTAGATATTTTACTGTAAAGCGAACATCTTTTGTGGATACACCCGATGTGAATGGATGTGCACTTTCTTTTAGTACCCCATGATTGCGATCAAATCCAAATACATCAATTAAGTACTCGACAAACTCTTTTTGTTTTTCTCTTGGATAATGTAATTTCAGGAATCCATCATGAAATCTCTTCTTTGATTTTGATACCTCAAGTGCAAACGGTACTAAGTCTTTGCGTAGCGTATCGAAAAATGCATCGTATTCTTTTTGTGTCATTCCTGGTTCATAATCATCTAAAAGAATGTCATATCCTTTTAACGTATCTGTTGCTAAATACTCAGTATATTTCTTACTAAATGCGATGACCTTTTCTAGGGTAGGTCGAAATGCTTCAAAATCATTCTTTGCCTTGGCTTGTGCCCATATTTGGGAACTTTGAGAAATCAACATTTGAAAAGCAATGTATTCATCCTTTGGAATTTTAACAATCTTATCAACTTCTTTTTTTGCTTCAATGATTTCCTTTTTTGTGATCTGATCTAGTTCATCCTTTTTTTCATGTAATGCATAGATGAGTTCAATCGTATCTTTGCTTGTTCTCAAATTGTAAATTTCACTTGAAAGCACACCAACTTGTTTGGTGCGATATTCCATTGATCCATGAGGCGCTTCAGTTTCGGCATCCCATGATATCATCCACATCGCAAACCCAAAGGCTTTCGATTTGGCTTTTAGTTCAGCATACTTGTTTAATAGTTCTTGCATGACTATCCTCCTTATTGAATAATTAAATTATAAAGGAATGAACTACTTAAGTCAACAAAAAGACTCTCCATAACAGAGAGTCTAGTTTTTTATGAATCGTATTTTTCAAACAATGCATCATCAGTATCAAATGTTTCATCGTACTGTAGTTCAACTTGATCAATTAAACCAGTTCCTGCGGGAATTAATCCACCGATAATGATGTTTTCTTTTAAACCGTCAAGTTCATCAATCTTTCCTTTGATTGCTGCTTCCGTTAACACTCTTGTTGTTTCTTGGAAACTTGCTGCTGATAAGAATGAATCACTTCTTAAAGATGCACGAGTAATCCCGAGCAATGCAGGTTTAGCAATTGGAGGACGTTTGTTAAGTTTTACTTGTTGTTCTATTTTTTCAAATAGTTCAACTTGTGAAACATACGTTCCAGATAACAAATTAGAGTCACCTGCATCAATTACTTTTGATTTTTGTAACATTTGCTTGATGATTGTTTCAATATGCTTATCTGAAATTTCAACCCCTTGAGAACGATATACTTTTTGTACTTCTTTTAAGATGTACTCTTGTACTTTTTCAACGCTTGTGACACGTAGCAATTCTTTCGGGTGGATCAGTCCATCGACTAGTTTATCACCAGGATGTACTAAGTCACCAACTTTAACAATTGCTTCTTTCCCACTGTCTGTTAAGTATGCTCGCGTTGATGAGTCAATTTTGCTTCGAATGATAATTTCATATCTATTGTCAGCCTTTTCATTGATTTGAAGAACGAATCCTTCAATTTCAGAGATAATTGCTTTTCCTTTTGGTTCACGTGCTTCAAATAATTCTTGAATACGAGGTAACCCTTGTGTAATGTCATCCCCAGCAACCCCACCACTGTGGAACGTACGCATCGTTAACTGTGTACCTGGTTCCCCAATTGATTGCGCTGCAATGATGCCAACAACCTCACCTTTTTCAACAACTTCGCCACTTGATAAGTCAGATCCGTAACATTTGACACAAACACCTTTTTTGTCATTACATGTAAGTAAGTTTCTTATCTCAACCGTGTTGATTTTCGCCTTTACAATTTCATCAGCAATCTCATCTGTGATGAGTTCATTTGCTCCAATGATAACTTTGCTTCCACTCATCACTGCTTTTGAGGTAAATCGCCCAGAAATCCTATCTTTTAACGGAACGATTTCTTTGTTGTCTTTGTTTAATAGTGCACTAATTGCGATACCTTTATCGGTTCCGCAATCATCAACAGTAATCGTTACATCATGACTTACGTCTACTAATCTTCTTGTTAAATAACCAGATTCTGCCGTTTTTAATGCTGTATCTGTGGATCCTTTTCTCGCACCATGTGTCGAGATAAAGAATTCTGCCATCGTTAAACCTTCTCTAAAGGATGATTTAATTGGAATTTCAATGTCGTCTCCAGATGGACTTGACATGATTCCACGCATACCAGCAAGCTGAGTAAAGTTTCCAACATTACCACGAGCACCAGAATCAGCCATCATAAATAGATGATTTGAGGTTGAATTTTTGTTCATTTCTTCTTTGATGTCTGTTTCAATGACTTTCTTCGCATCTTGCCAAATCTTAACAACACGTTTATGACGTTCACGATCGTTCATCATACCGCGTTGGAATGTTTTATTGTACTTATCAATTTGAATTTGTGCGTCCTTAATGATTTGATGTTTCGAGTCTATAACAGAAATGTCATACGCAGAAACTGTAATACCAGCTATAGTTGAGTACTTAAATCCTAAATCTTTCATTCTGTCAAGTGCTTTTGATGTTTCAGCTAATTTAAACTTTTTGAAAATCTCACTAATCACCAAACTTAAGAAACGTTTTTTGAAGGCTTCTACAATTGGAAGCTTCTTCACAATCTCTTTAATGTTTTGACCTTTGCTTACAAAGTAGATGTCTCTAGTACCTTGCGTAAGGTTTTCAACAGTTGCTTCATTCACATAAGGAAATCCTTTTGGAAATACACTATTGAAAATGATTTTTCCATATGTGGTAATAATGTATTGATTTTTTTGTTTTTCTGTAAATAGGGTAGAATCAATCGCTGAAGTAGGTAAGGCAATACGTGTGTGGAAGTCAATCTCGTCATTCTCATAAGCAAGTTCAACTTCTTTGGTATCTTTAAATACTTTACCTTCATTTTTACCGCCTGCTTTTTCAATGGTTAAGTAATAGTTACCTAATACCATATCTTGAGAAGGAGTAACGACTGGTTTTCCGTCTTTTGGGGCTAAGATATTCTTTGATGCTAGCATCAATAATCTTGCTTCAGCTTGTGCTTCTTCGGAAAGTGGCACATGAACCGCCATTTGGTCACCATCAAAGTCCGCATTGAATGCTGGTGTAACAAGTGGGTGAAGACGAATGGCTTTTCCTTCGACCAGTTTTGGTTCAAATGCTTGAATACCTAGTCTATGTAGTGTAGGAGCACGATTTAATAAAACCGGATGTTCTACTACTATTTTTTCTAATTCTTCCATAGCAATCGGATCACCGCGATCGATCATCTCTTTTGCTTTCTTAATACCCATTTTGGTATTAAGTTCTTCATTTCCATCAACTTTTCGTCTTCTGATTGCATTAATAATAAATGGTTTAAACAAAATCAATGCCATCTCGCGTGGTATACCACATTGGTACATTTTTAAATCCGGTCCCACTACGATTACTGAACGTCCTGAATAGTCAACACGTTTACCAAGTAGGTTTTGACGAAAACGTCCTTGTTTTCCTCTTAATAAGTCAGATAACGATTTTAAAGGTCTATTTCGTTCAACAACAACTTTTTTACCTCGTTTTCCATTATCAATTAACGCATCGACAGCTTCTTGTAACATACGTTTTTCGTTCTTCGTAATTAAGTTAGGAGCACGTTGTTCAAATTGACGATTCAAACGATTATTTCTATTCAAAATTCTTCGATACAAATCGTTTAAGTCAGTCGTTGCAAAACGTCCACCATCTAATTGAACCATTGGACGTAAATCGGGTGGAAGAACAGGAATTCTGTTCATAACCATCCACTCTGGTTTGTTTTTTGAGTGTAAAAACGCTTCAACAACTTCAAGTCGTTTTACGATTTTTTCACGTCTTTGTTTTGTTGCAGTCTTTAAATCTGCACGCAATTCTTTGTCAAGGTCTGCTAAGTTGATGTCTTGTAACAATTTTTTAATTGCTTCTGCACCAGTTAATGCTTTAAACTTAAATCCGTGTTGTCGAACCAAACTGCTATACTCTTGTTCTGATAAAATGTCTTTTAAGTGCAATTCTTCGACTTGACCTGGATCAACTACGATGTAGGATGCCAAATAAACAATATCATCTACATCTTTTGACTTCATATCAAGTAATGTCGCGATTTTACTTGTTGGACTTCTAAAATACCATGTGTGTACAACCGGAGCAGCGAGTTCAATATGCCCCATACGTTCACGACGTACCTTTGATTCTGTAAGTTCAACACCACATTTGTCGCATTTTTTACCTTTGTCTCCTGACCTTCTGGACTTTCCACAATAACATTGATAGTCTTTTGTTGGACCAAAAATGACTTCGCAGAATAATCCACCTATTTCAGGTTTCAAGGTTCTATAGTTTATGGTTTCGTGTTTTTTTACTTCCCCAAAACTCCAATCAAGGATTTCTTCTGGAGATGCGATACCAATTTGCATATATTGATATTTTTTCATCTATTTTTTCACCTCATTATTAAGGACATATAGAACCATTACTATGATCCGTATTTCATTTGTTTGATTGATTCGCGATACTCTTCCACTAAGCTCTTATTTGCTTCGTCTTCACCTTCTTGGTTAACTAGTTTTACACTAATTCCAAGTCCTTGAAGTTCTTTTACTAATACTCTAAATGATTCAGGAATTCCTGGAGTTGGGATTGGTCTTCCATCAACGATGGCTTTATAAACTTTATTACGTCCTACCAAATCATCTGACTTGATTGTTAACATTTCTCTTAGTGTATGAGCTGCTCCATAGGCTTCTAGTGCCCAAACTTCCATTTCTCCAAAGCGTTGTCCACCATTTTGAGCTTTACCACCCATTGGTTGTTGTGTTACTAAAGTATATGGACCTTCACTGCGGGCATGTAATTTATCATCAACCATGTGGGCTAACTTAATCATATACATAATACCGACTGAAATACGATTGTCATATTTCTTACCAGTTCTACCGTCGTAAAGAGTAACTTTTGCATCTTCAGACATTCCAGCTTCTTTAATAATTTGTGTCAAATCCTCTGCACTAACACCATCGAATACAGGCGTTGCTACATGAATTCCAAGTTTCTTAGCTGCCATACCTAAATGAATTTCTAAAACTTGTCCGATGTTCAAGCGCGATGGTACCCCTAGTGGATTTAACATGATGTCAATCGGTGTTCCGTCTTCCATATAAGGCATATCTTCAATTGGTAATATTTTAGAAATAACCCCTTTATTACCGTGGCGACCAGCCATCTTATCTCCTTCTGTGATTTTACGTTTTTGTACGATAAAAATACGGACAACTTCGTTAACACCAGGAGCAAGTTCTGCACCATCTTTACGGTTAAAGTATTCAATCTTACTTACAATTCCTCCACCACCATGTGGTACTTTTAATGAGGTATTGCGTACATCTTTTGAGTTATCTGAGAATAACGCTTGGCTTAAGCGTTCTTCCGGAGTTGGATCTGTTTGTCCTTTTGGAGTTACTTTACCAACTAAGATATCCCCTTCTTTTACTTCAGCTCCCAGACGAACAATACCTGTTTCGTCTAAGTTCGCTAATGATTCTTTTCTATCGTTTTCGATTTCTCGGGTAATTTCTTCTTTTCCTAACTTTGTATCACGAACTTCAACTTCATACTCTTCAATATGAATGGATGTGTATACATCATCTTGAACAAGTCTTTCGCTCATAATAACAGCATCTTCATAGTTGTAACCATTCCAAGTCATGAAGGCAACAGTTACATTACGTCCTAGCGCTAACTCTCCTTGATCCATCGATGGTCCATCTGCTAAGATATCCCCTACAACAATGCGCTCACCATATTGAACAATCGGTTTTTGGTTTACACATGTGGAATGATTCGAGCGTTCAAATTTAACAAGATCATAGGTATGTAACATTCCATAATCATCTTGAATAATGATTTTTGAACCATCTACAAATTTAACATATCCATTTACATTCGAAACAATTGCAACACCAGAGTCTTTTGCTGCCTTGTATTCAATACCAGTACCAACATATGGGGCTTCTGGTTTTAAAAGTGGAATTGCTTGACGTTGCATGTTGGCACCCATTAAGGCACGGTTCGCATCATCATGTTCTAGGAAAGGGATACAAGCTGTAGATACCGCAACAATTTGTTTAGGAGAAACGTCGACGTAGTCAACTTGACTGCGATTGACTTCAATAAACTCTTCCATGCGACGAGCAATTACTTTTTCATCAAGAATGTAACCATTGTCATCGATGTTTAAGTTGGCTTGTGCAATAACGTAGTTTTCTTCGCCATCTGCAGTTAAGTATATTTTTTCATCTGTTACTCTTACTTGATCGTCTTGTTTTTCAACTTTCAAGTATGGCGTTTCAATGAATCCATATTTGTTTACTCTTGCATATGTAGCAAGTGAGTTAATCAATCCGATGTTTTGACCTTCTGGTGTTTCTACCGGGCAAATTCTTCCATAGTGAGATGTATGAACGTCACGAACTTCAAATCCAGCACGATCTCTCGATAACCCACCTTGGCCTAAGGCTGAAATACGACGCTTGTGTGTCAGTTCAGACAATGGGTTAATTTGGTCCATGAATTGAGATAACTGGCTGCTGCCAAAAAATTCACGAATGGATGAAGTAAGTGGTCTAATGTTAATTAAATTATGAGGCATAACAGTACGCGTATCGTGAGCAGTTGACATACGATCGCGGACATTTTTCTCTACTTTGGTTAAACCAATTCTAAATTGGTTTTGTAACAACTCACCAATCAAACGAAGGCGTCTATTTCCTAAGTGATCAATATCATCTAGCTTCCCAACATGATAATGTATGTTTGTATAATATGAAACAGATGCAAAAATATCAGACAATGTGATATGATTTGCTGTTTCAAATTGATCATTCCCTACAATATTAATTTTTAGTTCTTGATCACCAAACTTAATTTTAACTTTTAATGTTTCAAGGACTACACTGTTACCTTCTAACAATTGATCAGACTTATGGTTCTCACGATGAGATAACACAGGTCTTGATACAGCCATATCTGCAACAATATCTCTCATATCTTTCGTCTTTACAAGTAATTGTTCTAACGAAAATTCTTTTCCTTGCTCAACGATAATTTCACCAGTTTTTGGGTCAACCAAGTCTGTTTTAGCAATTAACTTTACACTGTTAATCAACGGGAAAGCTGCATCAAAGTCTTCTACTTCTTTAATATACTCTTCACCAGTATTCTTATCAATCACTGGATACCCATGTTCTTGCATAATCATTGAAATTTGATGCGACAACGAATTTCCTTCATCTAAAGAAGACATTGGAACTAAAGAAAGAATTTTTGATAGTTCCTTGTTTAGTGAAATTTTATAGATTGATTGTTGTAGATTCGTGTTTATTGAAGCTACTACTTTTTTATCTAACTGAATGTATAAGTTATTACTTGGAGAAGTTACTAGTTTTTCTGTGTGTTCATTGATTCTAGTGCCTTCTTTAACATAAACGACATTATCAATCCTATCTTTGATTGCTTCGACAAGAACATGTCCTTTTGCGCGATCAAACACATTAAGTTTTTTGTTAACTTTAAAGCGTCCAACGTTCGCTAAGTCGTAACGTCTTGTATCAAACAGTCGATTCGCAAGAAAGTTTCTAGCACCTTCTGCTGTTGACTTTTCACCAGGTCTTAGTTTTTCATATAATTCAGAAAGAGCATCATCTGATCCAAATGTGTCATCCTTTTCGAATGTATTTTCCCAAAACATTCCTTCTCCAAAAATTCTACGGATTTCAGCATTTGATGCTATCCCCATCGCTCTTAAAAAAGTGGTTAGTGGTGTTTTTTTGCTTCGGTCTAATTTTGCATACCAAATGTCTTTTGTACCAGTTTCAAATTCGATCCATGCTCCACGAGTTGGGATAACTTGTCCAGCAAAAAGGGATTGACCAGATTTCTTGTCAATCTCTCTTGAGAAAAATACCCCTGCAGAACGAATGATTTGTGTCACAATAACGCGTTCTGCTCCATTGATTACAAACGTACCCCATGGCGTCATTTCTGGGAATTCACCCATAAATATTTTTTCTTCTTTTATTTCACCAGTCTCTTTGTTCAAAAGTCTAACTTCAACTTTTAGAGGTCTAGCGTAATTTACATCATGAATTTTAGATTGTGTAATGTTGTATTTAGGCTCATCAAACTCGAAGTCGCCAAAGTGCAATTCAAATTTATCTCCATTATGATCTTTAATAGGAGATAGTTCTTTGAACAATTCTTTTAATCCCTCCGTTGCAAACCAAGTAAAGGAACTTGTTTGCACCTCGATTAAATCTGGTAGTTCAACATTTGTTTTGACACGTGAATAATTTCTTCTAATGCGTTTCTTACCGTACGCAACGTTGTTCCAAATCAAAATAATCCACCTTTCGTTTCAAAATGACAAAAAGTCAGTTCTATCGATTTTTTTCGATAAAAACTGCATATTATCACATTTTATTATGATACCATTATTATGTCAATTAGTCAAGTTCTATAGTAAGATTTTTAAATTTCCTTTTTTGTGGACTTTAAAATATAATACCCAGAATCTTTGACAATAATTTCTACATTTCCAAAAACTTCCTCCAACTTTTTCAAAGCTGATGGTGCTCCTTGTTTTTTTTGAATGACTACAAATATAACTCCACCCATATTTAAATGGTCTTTCGAACCGACAAAAATTGCATGTACTACTTGTTTACCTGCTCGAATGGGGGGGTTAGTGACGATTACATCATACGTAGATGTAATGGATTGATAAACATCACTTTGGCTAACGTGAGCATTATTTAGCTGGTTTAACTGTATGTTTTGCTTCGCAAGCTCAATAGCACGTAAGTTGACATCAATCATATCTACTCTTATATTGGGATATCGTGAGGCAAGTGAAATTCCAATCGCTCCATAACCACATCCTACATCTAGCAATGATTTACTTTCTACAGGAAAGTCAACTGCCTTTAGCAATACTTGTGATCCATAATCGATATATGTTTTTGAGAAGACCCCACTATCTGTTCGAAATCTTAATTTTGATCCATAATAATAAAAATCAATTTCTTTTACATCACTTTTTAAGTTTTCTACGTTATCAAAATACTGATGACTCATAAAAAATCACTCCTTATTTTAAATGGGAAAAACCTGAGTTAATCACTCAGGTTCGTCACTATGAAATTAAAACTATTTAATTTCTACTTCTGCTCCAGCTTCAACTAATTTTGCTTTGATAGCTTCTGCTTCTTCAGGAGATATTTTTTCCTTAATTGCTTTAGGCGCTCCGTCAACCATTGCTTTTGCTTCCATTAAAGCTAGTCCTGTTAATTCGCGAACAACTTTAATAACGTTAAGTTTTGAAGCTCCTGCTGATTTTAAGATAACTGATACTTCAGTTGGTCCTGTGTCTTCTGCTTCTGCAGCAACTTGTGCTCCACCCATTGCAACTGGGGCAGCAGCTGTTACACCAAATTCAGCTTCGATTGCTTTCACTAGTTCGTTTAATTCTAATACTGTCATTTCTTTAATTGCAGAAATAAAATCTGCTACTGTAATTTTTGCCATTTTAAAATCCTCCTAATTTCTTATTCTTTTTCGGCTACGGATTTAACCGCATATGCCAAGTTACGAATTGGCGCTTGTAATACGCTTAATAACATTGATACCATACCAAGTTTGTTTGGTAACGTTGATAATGTTTTTAATTGGTCAGTAGTCATTGTTTTTCCATCAACAACACCTGATTTGATTGTTAATTTTTTGTGGTCTTTAGCAAATCCAAACAGAATTTTGCTAGCGGCAACTTGATCTTTGGAAAAAATCGCTGCACTCGGACCTTTGAATGTTTCTTCTAATCCTTGATAACCTACTTTATCTGCTGCTCTTCTCAAGATGTTGTTTTTAACAACTTTCATTTCGCATCTTTCTTTATAAAGTTTTACGCGTAATTCTGTAATTTCGAATACGGTTAATCCAAGGTAGTCGACGAACAATGTAGATGCTGAATCATTAAACTTCGAAACGACTTCTTCCACATGTTCATTCTTTTTAGCAATTGTTGCTTCATTCACGACATTTCACCTCCTGAAATAAATAAATCCTCTTATTACAAGGTAACAAGAGGAAAAAGTTTTCTTTTTCTAATGTAACCTCGGTAGGATATTAAGCTGTAAAGCTCCTACTGTCTACGGCAGTTGACTATTCTATTTTATTTTATTTTTAGATTGATTACTATTATTCTATTTTATTTGATTTTTTATACGATTGAATCTGGAGCCATTTTAACACCAGGTCCCATTGATGAAGACATAGCGATATTTTTAATGTAAACACCTTTTGCTGTCGAAGGTTTAATACGAACGATTTGATCGTAAATTGTTTTCACGTTTTCTGCTAATTTTTCATTTGTAAACGAAACTTTTCCTACTGGAACTTGAACATTACCAACTTTATCAGTTCTATATTCAACTTTACCAGCTTTAATTTCTTTTACAGCTCTTTCAACATCTAACGTTACAGTACCAGTTTTTGGGTTTGGCATTAATCCTTTTGGCCCTAAAATACGACCCAATTTTCCTAATTCACCCATCATATCTGGAGTTGCTACGATTACATCAAAATCAAACCATCCACCTTTGATTTTTTCTAAGTATTCTTGATCTCCAGCATAATCTGCACCAGCACCAAGTGCTTCATTAACTTTAGCACCTTTTGTGATTACGAGTACTCGTAGTGTTTTACCAGTACCATGTGGTAAAACTACAGCTCCACGTAAGTTTTGTTCAGCTTTACGCGGATCGATATTTAATCTAAACGCTATCTCTACAGTGGCATCAAATTTAGCGAAGCTTGTTTTCTTCACTAACTCAACCGCTTCTGCTAAGTTATATCTTGCAGTACGATCAATTAACTTCAACGCCTCTTGATATTTTTTACCTCTTTTTGCCATTTTAATTACCTCCCTAAAATGTGGTCTAACGGAATTTCCTCCCACAATTTAAGCTGTTACCAACCTATATTGTAGATTATTAATTAGTCTTCAATAACTATTCCCATATTTTTTGCAGTACCTGCAATAATTCTCGACGCTGCTTCAACATCATATGCATTTAAGTCAGGCATTTTTGTTTGAGCAATTTCCATAAGTTTTGCTTTCTTAATAGTCGCAACTTTTGTTTTACGAGAATTTGAGGAACCACTTTGAATACCAGCTGCTTTTTTTAGTAAATCAGAAGCAGGTGGAGTTTTGGTAACGAAAGTAAATGATCTATCATCATATACTGTTATGATAACAGGTACTACACTTCCCATCAACTCTTTGGTTTGTTCATTAAATTGAACACAAAATTGTTGAATGTTAACCCCTGCTTGTCCTAATGCTGGTCCTACTGGTGGAGCCGGATTCGCTTTCCCAGCTTGGATTTGCAATTTAACAACTTTTTTAACTTGTTTTGCTTTTGCCACGAGACGCACCTCCTTTTTGTCCGTGATGTGGTTTTTTGAGTAATACTCTCCCACTCTTCAAATAAAATATAAATAGCATGTCAATGCACGCTAGATTATTTTACACAAAAACCCTTGATTTGTCAAGGGTTTTGTCTAAAAGATAATTTCTTACTAGTTTGTCTAAAAGATAATTTCTTACTAGTTGATTTTATGACGATTATATCTTGCACTACCATAATCGTCTTAATTCTTGATTAAGCTGGTCAATTGTTATTAAGCCATCGTTATATAGTCTCATCAATTGTGCCATTTTCTTTTGTTTTTCCGGAACACTTAAATGATCATACTCTTGATCGAAATCATACTTCATTTGATTTGCAAACGGATCAGATTCATTCGTTGTTTTTTGTTGGTCAACAAACGTTGATCCAAAAAAGTGAATCGGTTTAATCTCTTTTTGGTTCGGCTCAATTTTTTGTACAGACAGCTTTCTAAGTAGAACAATTGCTAGAACAATAAGTGAAACAAAAATAACAATCACAGATATCAATAATATCGTATAGTAACTTCTCATACCGAGTTCTAATTCGGTCACAACGATGTCACTTGAATCATTCAAACCTAAATTTGATATTATCGCTCTTTGATCAAAATCTGATACAGATTGCACAGTTGGCAGTTTCATCTGATAAACAATGATATTTTGTCTATTGTAAATAAATAGTGTTGGATTAGTCAAATTCTTAACCTCAAAAAAATGGGCTATCGTGTCTCCTCTGCTATTTTGTTTGATTTCTCTTGAAAAGAAACGATCAGCAATCACGACTTGGTATGAGTCATTGGTTTTATTTTCTAAATAAACACCATATCCAATTTTAGTTCCACCCTTGTCAATTTTTCCCCATATGATTTGTAGATTGTAATACAGATTGTTTTCGTTGACTAAAACTTCATATTCCTTATATCCTGTTTGAATCGTAGATTCAAAGTCATCTATTGTGGAAAGTGGCATCATGAAGATAAGCAAACTTGATAATAACAGGTACATTGATTTCATACTCTCACTTAACACCGATGTGCTTTCCTTTCTATTTTCTAGTTATGATTAACAATAATGGTCATACGATCTTTTCCAAAAATATCTTGAACAACTTCAATTTTCCCATTTGGAAAGTATTTTTTTGCCAGAGTGATCATTTCATCTCTTTTATCGAATCCATGTTCAAATGCAATAATATTTGGTGTGTTTAATACTTGATTTGCATTTTTTAATATTTCACGATAGAATTTCATTCCATCATCACCACCAAATAATGCTATGTGTGGTTCGTTGTCTTTTACTATCTGATCTACTAGTTCTGTGCTAGGGATATACGGCGGATTTGACACTAGAATATCAAATGTCATATTATTCGCGATATAGTAATCTAACATATCGCTTTTTACAAATAAAACATTGGAACCTAGGTTGCGTTGATTAAGAGCTGCAACTTCTAACGCTTCATCTGAAATATCACTCGCATACACTTCGAATTTTGGTTCTTCTAAGCACAATGAAATCGCAATTGCACCTGAACCTGTTCCAACATCAACGAGTTTCACCTTTTGATCTAGAAACACATTGTCATAGGTTTGTAACACCAAACCTACTAATTCCTCTGTTTCTGGTCTAGGAATCAGCACTCTACTATCAACAACAAACTTTCGACCAAAAAAATAGGAATACCCTAGAATATATTGTACAGGTAAATTTTCAATCAAATACTGGTGAAAAGCTTGTTCTATCTTTATTTTTGTCTCCTCGTTCATCTCTTCATCATAAGATGCATAAAACGATGCTCCATTTAAACCAGATAACTCAAGAGCTAGTAACTTAATCGCACTTTCTTCTTTGTTTCGTTTATTACATTCCTTGATTCCCTGAGAAATTAACTTTCGATATGTCATTGATATTCTCCTATCCTTTTATATATTTTATCACTAATACTGTTTTATTCCAAGTAAAACAAAAAGAAAAGTTGATAACATCAACTTTTACTCTTGTCCTAAACTAAGTTTTCTTTTTTGTTCTTCGGTAATAAGAGCTTCGATTACAGGTTCAAGTTTTCCTTCCATAACGCGGTCTAATTGTTGGATGGTAAATCCAATTCTATGATCGGTTACTCTGTTTTGAGGATAGTTGTATGTTCGTATTTTTTCACTACGATCTCCTCTACCAATTTTTGATAATCGTTCTTGCCCTTCTTTTTCTGCTCGCTCTTGTAACATTCTGTCATAGATTCTTGCTTTTAATACCTTTAGAGCATTTGCCTTATTTTCATGTTGGCTTTTTGCATCTTGACAAGACACAACAATTCCTGTTGGCTCATGTGTAACACGAACTGCTGATTTCGTGGTATTAACACTTTGACCACCGGGTCCAGATGAACAGAATAAGTCAATTCGAACATCATTCATATTTAGTTCGACTTCAACTTCATCCGCTTCAGGCATTACTAGCACAGTCGCTGTTGAGGTGTGAATTCTTCCTTGTGCTTCGGTTGCAGGCACACGTTGTACACGATGTGATCCTGACTCATATTTAAGCATAGAAAACACTGCGTCTCCTGAAACAACAAATTCGATTTGTCCAAATCCTCCTGATTCACTGACCTCAGCATTCATTAGTTCGATTTTCCATCCTTTGGTTTCAGCATATTTGGCATACATGCGATACAAATCGCCTGCGAATATATTTGCTTCGTCTCCTCCGGCTGCACCACGAATCTCAACAATTACGTTTTTATCATCATTAGGATCTTTCGGGATTAACAATACCTTTAGTTCTTCTTCTACATTCGCAATTTTTTCTTTTGCCTCTTCCAACTCAGACATTGCTAGTTCACGCATTTCTACATCGGAATCGTGAGATAAGATTTCCAAATCTTCAATTGTTTTTTCTAACGCCTTTAATTCTTTATACTTATTTACGGTATCTTCAATCGAACGTTGTTCTTTTGATAGTTCCGTCATGCGTTTAATATTACTTACAATATTAATGTCACTCAAGGCTTCCGTAATTTGATTGTACCTTGTCTCTATCGCTTCTAATCTATCTTTCATAATGACACTTCCTTTTTAGCATATGTATTATACCACAACGATATTGAAAATTCAATTTTTTTATTCTGAACTTAGTTGTAAGGTTGGCATAACAATTGCATCTACTTTGGGTATTTTTGTTAATGTTATTCGGTACCAGATATACAAAATGATTCCTTTAAGAGTCGCTGTTGCTGATATCGTAATCCATATCCCATTTAATCCCCAAACTCCCATTAGTAAGTAAGCCATCGGAATACGTAAAGCATTGAATGTAATTCCAACAATGGATGGCTTGGTAGTTTGACCAATTCCTTGAAATGCCCCAGCACTTGCAATATCAAATAACATAAATACTTGAGATATGCTTTGTATTTGTAAATATATGGTTCCGTATTCAATCACTATAGGATCATCTGAGAAAATTCCAATAAGTTGCTTCGCAAATACGAACATCAAAACTACAACAACTCCTCCATAGATAAGCAGTATTTTTGAAGCTTCGTGGTATCCTTTTCGAATGCGTGAATATAGTTTTGCTCCGATATTTTGCCCCATGAAAGCAGAAAGTGCAACTTGAAAACCACTACCGATTTGCCACGCAATCTGTTCAATTTGACTACCTAATTTGTGTGTTGTCGAAGCTTCATATCCAAACGATGCAACAAATACACCAATAACGATGGAAAAGATTGTAAAAAGTGCACTTTGTAACGCTGCTGGTATACTAAGTTTTAGGATTTCTTTTAATCTACTTAAATTAATGTCCTTTGTAAGTATAATTTTAGTAGGTCTATGTTTGCTAATAAATAATATTATAAATGTGATTGTTACTACAAGTTGAGCAACAACGGTTGCTATTGCAGCACCTTCAACTCCCCAACCCAAAACTAAAATAAAAATTGGGTCTAGAATCATATTTAGTACGAGACCTATTGATGAAACTATAAAAGGTAAGAAACTACTTCCTAAGCCGTTATAAATCCCACTGAATACCGGATTCATACTATAAAACACTATGAATAGTGATATGATTCCCATATAACTTTTCGCATATTGTATCACATTATCGTTTTGGAAATTAAAAAATCCAATAAATAGATCTCGTCCAAAGAATCCTAGAAGGCCATATATCAAAGAAAGCACTACAACTAATCGTAAACCTTCAGTTGCATATGCACTAATCGCATGATCATCTTTTGCGCCCGCGCTTTGTGCAACTCTAATTTCTGTTCCGATTTTAGCTAAGAAAATCACGCTGACACCAAGCCATAAGTAAAAGCCAACGGTACCCACCCCTGCTAATACTTCAGTGCTATTTAATCCTATACTTTCTACTTTGCCTAACCAAAACAAGTCCGTCAAATTGTATGCCATTTGAACAAACGCAGTACCTACTGTTGGTAATGCAACAGCAAGCAAACACTTCATGATGCTTCCTTTGGTTAAATCTCTTCTTTTTTTCATGTCAACCTCTTATACTTGGAAATAAGTCTTGCATAAGCAAGACTTACTATTTATTTTTGAACATCTAGTGGATTGTCTTTTTGACCCGATTCAAATCGATCTCGTTTTAATTCGAAAAACTTACATTCGTTTTTTTGGAACGAGTACTCTATTACTGTTGTTACCCCTTGGCGGTTTTTCGCAATAAATAAATTGATTTGTTCAATAAAATTTTCATCGACTGGGCCTTTGATCGCCTCTTCGAGTTCTTTTTTAACTTCCTCATCAAGATCTTCTTTGGCTCCTTTTTTGGTCTTTTTCTCATCTTCACGATATAGGAAAATGACCATGTCAGCATCTTGCTCAATACTTCCTGATTCTCTTAAATCGGCCAAAATCGGTCGTTTATCATCTCTATTTTCCACATTACGTGATAACTGAGATAGTGCCAATACAGGAACTTCTAGTTCCTTAGCCAATATTTTTAACTCACGAGAAATCTGAGATACTTCCTCTTGACGATTTCCTCTCGAGGTTCTATTTGAAATTAGTTGTAAGTAGTCAACAATAATGAAATCTAACTTACCTTCTTGTTTCAGTTTTCTTGATTTTGCCTTTATTTCGTTAATATCTGTTGCATTCGACTCATCAAGATATAAGTTATACTTTCCTAAGATTTGCTTTGAAATACTCAGTGTTTGTACTTCTTTTATGTTTAATCGACCATTACGGATTTGCGTTAATGGAATGTTTCCAATGTAAGAGAATAATCTCATAATGATTTGTTCAATGCTCATTTCAAGAGAAAAGAAGGCAACATGGGCATTGTTTGATTTACATGCATTTAACGCAAGGTTCAAAGCAAATGTTGATTTCCCAACAGATGGTCTAGCAGCTAAGATAATCAAATCACCTTTTTGAAAACCAAGTGTTGCTCCATTTAATCGTGAGTATCCTAGGTCAAGCCCTGTAACAGCTTTTCCTTGTTTGATATTTTCTTCGATTTTTTCATAAATTTGTTGAGCTGCCTTATCAATGGTTAAAAAGTCTGAAGTTTTTCTTTTTTTCGTTACTGCTAACACTGAGTCTTCGGTTTTGTCAATTAATTCATTGTAATCTAATTCACCTGTTAATATTTTATCGCTTAAATCTTTTAGTGTTGTTAGCAATTCACGTTCAACTGCTTTTTCTTTAATGATATCTAAGTAAATATCGACATTGGCTGTAGAGGGTGCGACCTCAATCAGTTCAGTCAAGTATTCTTTAGAACCACTTGCTTCCAGCAAATTTTTCTTTCTTAGTTCTTCTAAAACGGTTATATAGTTGATTTCCTTTTGGGCTTTGTATAAAGAATAGATAGCACCATATATGTTTTTATGTCGTGGGTCATGAAAATCTGTTTCGTATACCTTACTTGAAACATCAGCCATGATCGTTGAGTCCATAAAAACACTACCGAGCACAAACATTTCAGCTTCATTACTAAATGGAACAGTTCGTTCTCTTGGCATAGAATACCTCCTACTCTTTTTCTACAACAAATATTTTAATTTTAGCAACCACTTCTTTGTGTAATTGAATTGGAATTAAGTATGTTCCTAATGCATTAATTGGTTCTTCTAATAAAATTTTGCGTTTGTCTAATAAAATTGATGTTTCTTTTTCAAATGTGTCGATAATTTGTTTGGTGCTAACAGAACCAAACAATTTTCCTTCTTTTCCAACTTTTACAACAATTTTTATTTCCTTTTGTTCAATAAGTTCTTTCAATGCTTTCATTTCATTCAAATGCTTTTCTGCTTCAATGACTGCTGCTTGCTTATTAGACTCTATTTTTTTCAAGTTTTCCGATGTAGCCATGATTGCCATTCCGGTGCGAACCAAATGATTCCCAAAGCCTGGTGCAAGTTCAATTACATCTCCTTTTTTTCCTCTTCCTTTAACGTCTTTTGTTAAGATAACCTTCATACTGCTCTCCTTTTCTTTCAAATAATTTGAAAGTGTTTCTTCTAATCTTTTTTTAACGTCCTCTAATGTGCTATCTTTAATTTGGCATGCAGCATTGTTAAAATGCCCACCACCACCTAAGTTTTCCATAATGATTTGAACATTTATTTCGTCTAGGCTTCTTGCACTGATACCAATTGTATTTTCATCAATAAATCCTACAGCAAATCCTGCCTCAATATGATTTATCATAACAATATCGTCAGCAATTTTTGCTAAAATAGCCCGGTCAATCTTATCGTTTGTTAAACTTACCGATACACCAAAAATATCTTCATATACATACATTTGATTTAAGTATTCGTTTTTAATTTTCTTTTCGTAGAAATCTTCTTTCAAATACTTTTTAACCAAGGCCATATCGGCACCATGATATTGAAGCATTGCTGCTACCGCAAATGTTCTTGCATTTGTTCGGTAAACAAAGTTATTGGTGTCAACAATAATACCTAATAACATCCAGGTAGCTTCAATCGCACTAAATTCGATCTCTTGATCAAAATAACTAGCAAGTTCCAACACAGCTTCTACACTTGATGAAAAAGTAGTCTGAGTAAATGAGAACGATACATTTTTAATATCATTACGCCCTTTGCGGTGATGATCAATAACCCCAATTTGTCTGGCTTTTTTCAATAGTTTAGCTTCTAGAACCAAATATTCATTTTGAGTGTCAACAACCATTAATAAAGTATTAGCATCGATTAGTTTTTCAGCCTGTTTGCTTGTAATAATGTCGTCAAGCAAACCAATATGTTCTGTTTTTATTGCTTCAAATATTCTTGTAACGGTTGGATCTATTTGATCAAGATCAATTATGATTTTTGATTGTTTTCCTAAGCTTTGAGCGATTCGGAATACCGCTAAGCAGGCACCAAATCCATCCGCGTCTAGCATCTTGTGACCTTGTACCAATACATTACTTGCTTTTAACATTCGGTCTCTTAGTTCATTTGATTTATATCTTACTTCTACACGAGACTTTCGTTCGGTAGATACAGTTTTCGCACCATAAAAACTTGTGTTGCCATTGGAATATATTACAGCTTGGTCTCCGCCACGATCAAGTGCGAGTTCAAGTTGTTTCATTGCAAGATCAGACAAATCATCCATAGAAATATCAGCTGTTGCAATACCAATACTCAATGTCACTTTACCTCTATCACTATTTTGAAACACACTTTTTATTTCATCTAATACTGAAAACTTTTCTTGAATCACTTTTTGTAGTTGTTGATGATTTAATATGATTAGATAACGTTCTTCAGAATAAGCTCTCATATAGAAATTGTGTCGATCTGCCCATCGACCAATCACACCGATCATCTTACCCATACTATCTGCACGTTCTTGAACGTCAAACAAAGACATAGATTCCTCTAAGTTATCTAGATTCAAAAACCCTATCGCAGGTGTACGGTTAAGATACTTCTCTTCTAAATGTATCTTTTCAGTTACATCGGTAAAATAAACAATATTATCTTTTGGTAAATATTCAATTTGATATATTTGTCCGTATAGATTTAATGTTGTAGATTTAATATTTTTTAGTAAAATATTGTATAGTTCACCACTTATATTTTCTATGTTGCGTTCCACGAGCGGACTCATAAAAATTTGTTTTGCATAATTGTTTGCCCAGTCAATATCAAAATGATTGTTAAACACAATAATACCAACTGGCAACTCATTGAATGCGGTTTCTCCGGCTTTTCTAACGCGATATGTGATCGAATCCCACATTGAAAGTCTATTTTCAAGAGCACGTTGTAGTTTTGATTGGCGATTTTTAATCAACACAATTAGCAACAAAGCAATAGAAGCAGAAAAAACAGCAATCGAAAGGTAGGAATATAGAAAATGATCTACATCCCGCCAGTAAATTACCGTTAAATATCCAGATATTAAGATGGATAAGGCAATTAGATACTTCTGAAATTGTCCTTTTTTCATATAATCACCCAAATATATTCTATCAATTAATTATACCACAATTTTATCTTTTTGCAAAAATATTATTTTCTTATCTTCGTGTAAAATAGTTTTGGGTAAATACAAAAAGGAACCTCTGTGATATAA
>DAOSEC010000005.1:0-89723 GCA_035362935.1 Bacilli bacterium
AATTGCATTTCAATTCGTGTTTCAACTGATGTTTCTATTGTTATTATATCATGATTGCTCTACAATTAAAACAGATATTTAAAACAAACATTTTAAATTATTGTTTGAAGGAGGATTTATGAAAAGAGTATTAAAAGGAAGAGGTAAGTTTGGAGTCTTGGCAATTACCTTGGTTCTCATTGGGTTATCGATAGTTGGGATGATTAACGTCAAAACAAACTATGATATGACAGAGTATTTACCAGAAGATTCGAACACTAGCCAAGGGATTGAGATATTAAAAGAAGAGTTTGGGATGTATGCAACCATACAAGTAATGATTGAAGATATTAGTGTAAACGATGCGGTTTTCTTAAAACACCAAATACAACAATTGAATCATGTGAATCAAGTTGTATGGTTAGACGATGTTGCAAATATCAGTGAAGGAATTAACGGAGTAGAACCATCCTTGCTTATGAAGTATTATCACAATAATCATGCATTGTTTACTGTACTACTTGATATTGATGATTATAGCGTAGAAATAGATCAAGCAATTGACGATATTGAAACCGTTACGAGTGAGTATCAAGTTTCCATTCGTGGGAATGCATTAAATAACCGTGAATCTAGAACGATCGCAGAAGGAGAAGTTTTAAAAATACTGTTATTGATTCTCCCAATATGTATTTTATTGATCCTGGTAGCATCCAAATCTTGGGTTGAGCCAATCATCATTTTACTTGTATTGGGAGTAGGAATCATTGTGAACATGGGAACAAACGCACTCTTGCCAAATGTTTCATTTATAACAATGACGCTCGCTATGGCACTACAGTTGGCTTTATCCATGGACTACTCTTTGTTTATGATTCATCGATTTTATGAGGAGATGGACGATGGATTAACTCCTTCAAAAGCAGCACATATTGCATTAAGAAAAGCTCTACCATCGATTAGCGCTTCCGCACTTACTACGATTATGGGATTTGTGGCATTGTTGTTTATGAAATATCGTATTGGTTTTGATATTGGAATAGTCTTATCAAAAGGAATTGTGTTTAGTTACTTGTCGGTTATCTTCTTTATGCCTATACTTTTAGTATGGCTTGCTCCACTACTTCAAAAAACCCGTCATAGAGATTGGATACCTTCTATCGGCAAACTGACAAAATACTTTCATAAAGCTCGATGGATTTTACCGGTTGTTTTGGTCGTAATTGCTAGTCTATCTATGATTTATGCGAACAAAGCCTCTTATCTTTATGGAAGTAAAACAGCAACTATTGAAGGTGGAGTAGTACAAGTTCAAGCGCAAAATATAGAAGAAGTCTTTGGAGTACATTACCCAGTTGTTTTATTAATACCAAACAATCAAATAGCGTCTGAACAAATCATTGTTGGACAGTTATACGCATTAGATGAAGTCTTGGGAATTGAAGCATTGGTAACCGTAGTTGACCCAAGCATCCCTCGTGAATGGTTACCAGAAGAAGTGAAACGTCCATTCGTCGGAATCGAATATGCTAGAATGGTTTTATATTTGTCAATGGAAGAAGAAAGCGAAGAAATGTATGAACTAGTAGATTCTATCAAGTCAATCATTGAATCACAATATGAAACGTACTATTTGGTTGGTGTATCTACTAGCACAGTTGATATTAAACATACCGTTACGAATGATTCTATTTTGGTTATGATTATATCAATAGGTGCAATTTTCTTGGTTATTATGTTGATATTTAAATCTTTTTTGATTCCAACATTACTGATTGCTGTCATTCAGACATCCATATGGATGAACATGGCAATTGCTTATATGCAAAATGTACAGGTGATGTATATTGGTTATTTGGTTGTAATGGCTTTGCAACTAGGAGCAACAATAGACTATGCTGTGTTGTTATCCAATCGATACTTGGAAATGAGAAAAACGAAACACAAACTTGATGCTATGAAGAGCGCACTGAAACGATCTACACATCCTATCATTTTATCTGCCGCCGTATTATCTGTAGCTGGATTCACGGAAGGAATTTTTTCTGATATTCAAGCAGTACAACAAATTGGATTGCTACTCGGTAGAGGAGCATTGTTATCAGGAGCCATGGTATTGTTATTTTTACCATCACTACTTTTACTATTTGATCAAATCTTAATCAAAAGATCTACAATAGATAATGGAATAGAAAGAAATAGATAAATACTTTGTATGCTATTAGAATAAAACTGAACAGAACATAAAAAACTTGATAGTGATATCAAGTTTTTTAATGCACTTTCAACTCACTTTTCATATCATGATTGCATCAGTTTACAATAAATTTGTGTATATTTGTTAACTATGATCTATTGATTGTATATTTTTCGTTTTGAATGTGCTATAATGTGTCGATAAGAAAAAACTTTGGTGAAATGTTTGTTTATGATTTATGGCTATCATATTGCAAACTATGACAACATAGCGATATATAGTAGTTGATAAGTAACATAGTAACAATGAAAGGAAAAAACATATGTCAAACATGATAAAAGCAATGAAGAAAAAAAGTAACGGTATCCCCGTGGGGGTAGTTCCAATATTTGAAGGTATTCTACAAAAACAACGAGACGAAATGAACCAAACCGATTCATCAAACATAAAATGCTTTGAACCTGAGTGGGATGATGAATTTTGTCAAGCTATGAATAAATACCTTACGAAAGAACAGCGATTCCAATTGTATGAAACACAAGGAGCATGCAATGGAACCGGGGCAGATAACGCAAGAAGGATATTTGCATATGAACATGCTAATTTAGCTCTTGATGAGAAAATAGAATTATTTGCCAAAACCTTTGGCAGACACAAACCGATACTAAATGATGACTTCACACTGACACTCAAATTTAAATGTTCTCATGGATATTATAAACACGCCAAAGAAGGAAAGTATGACGCTCCACCACAACATGTAGAGGGGTACTTTGAACGATGTGCGGGAGGACGCTTATACGAATTACAAAAAGCACTTGGGATAAAGTTAAAAATACAATCCGTTGATGTATCTTCCCTTAGCACAAATGTAACGAACCCTGTGACATTTACATTTGAAATTGTAGAATAATTTGTTTAACACAGAGTTCTTGCTAAACTGCGTCTTTCTCTCAAAGGATATTGTGTATACTAATTGGTGACTATTCATTCCTAGAGCAAAGATCTAGATAATATCATCATAGATTAGCCAGTGTTAGTTAAGGGTTTGTTAATGTATCTAGATAGAAAAACAATATGATAATGAAAGCAGTCTAATACCAATTGTATTAGACTTTTTTTGTTTATGCTTCATTTCGATAGATTTTTGGTTGTAATTCACTAATAAATAAATTATAATTTTATATGAGTGAAACACAATTAATTGTAATGTTATTTGTGAAATACTAGCGTAACACAATAGAAAAATTAGTTAGGATGGGTAGATTAATTGAAACAAAACAAACAACCAGAATGTTCACTAGATGCATTGCTTAGAGCACTTACATCATATTTTGGAGAAGTGATTACAGATGCATCTAAAACGATAATTAACCTTCAAGGTGGAACTGTAGCCAATGTATGTTTCGTTCAAGGGACTGCTAAGACACTTTTGCATGGTGAATTACCATATAAAATTATTTGGAAACATACAAAAAAATGGAATCGTCCTGGAGATCCTTTGTCTTGGAGAAGAGAATATGATTGGATTCACTTGAATCAAACGTTTGATCTTGGAATAAAGTTGAAGATGCCAAAATGGTATCATAGAGAAATAAATGATGAAGAAAACCATCTGTGGTTAGAGTATGTTGAGGGTGAATCTGGGAGTGATTTAACCTTATCTATGCTTGAAGAAACAGCGTTTCAGTGGGGTGAGTTTCAAGGTAGATGCTCATTGGTGCTGGATCAAATTGTCGGAGGAAATCTAACAGATATTTCATTTTTAGAGAGTGAGTTATCCCAGTGGTATCATAACCCCTATGATTATACATATCTTTGTTCAGATCAATGCAAAATTCCAAGTTTCGTGAAAAACACACTTCGTCAAAACAATTGGAATGATGGTCGATCTATTGTATATCACTATTTAAGAAGTGAAGTGTGTGATTTGCCAAGTCATTTAAAACAAATGATTATCGATTTAGATCTTTCTAAGGATAAGGTATTTACAAGTCTTTCTAAACTACCAAAAGTGATCAGTCATCGCGATCTATGGATTGAAAATATATTTTATACAGAAGCAGCGGTATATTTGATTGATTGGGATTGTGTTGGCATCGGATATTTGGGGGAAGACCTTGCAAGTTTGATTGCTGATGACACTCCAACAAACCAATTAGAAGACATGTTTCATCCCTTGTTTGAGAATTATAAAAAGGGGTATTCCATTTATCGTGATGCTTCTATATTAGAACCAAAAGACATAGTAATTATGATTTTAATCAAATATGGATATCGATTGGTAGATCATTATTGGTTTACGGATTCAGTAGTAGAAAAAGAAGACATTGTCAATAGACTATCTATTTTTTATAGTTGGTTACATCAAGATACCAAATAAATAACTGATTGTTATTTTATGAACAACACATAACAATTTAATGGGAGGAAATCATTATTATGAAAATAGCATGGATAGGAACTGGGGTAATGGGAAACCCAATGGCAAGACATTTACAAAAAGCTGGATACACTGTATCCGCATACAATCGTACCTATGAAAAAGCAGTCGTGTTAGAACCATTGATTCACGCAGCAAAAACAATCGTAGAATGTGTAAAAGGCGCAGATATCATTTTTTCCATTGTTGGTTACCCCAAAGATGTATTAGACGTATATGAAGAGGTTTTCAGGCATGCCAAACCAGGTGCAATTTTAGTTGATATGACGACTTCCTCTCCAACTTTAGCAAAAGACCTTTATGTAAAAGCAAAGTCACTCGGATTACATATGATTGATGCACCTGTCACAGGGGGTGATGTAGGAGCAATCAATGCAACACTATCCATCATGGTTGGTGGTGATTTTGATGTGTATAAAACGATTTACCCTTTGCTTGAGAAATTAGGGAAAACAATTACCTATATGGGAGAAGCAGGCAATGGTCAACATGCGAAATTAGCAAATCAAGTTGTGATTGCCGGAAACATTGCGGCTATCGCAGAATCACTGATCTATGCACAGTCGAAAAACTTAAATCTTGATTCAATGCATGCTGTGATTACAGGAGGGTCAGCATCTAGCTGGCAAGCTCAAATCAATGGACGTAAAATGATCAACCATGATTATGCTCCTGGATTTTATATAAAACATTTTTTAAAAGATTTAAAATTAGTGATGCAAGAAAAACAAGATTTAAAACTTGATGTTGTAGAACGAGTCATTCATATATTTGAAACTCTGAATCACAATGGTTACTCTGAGAAGGGTACACAAGCGATACTTGAGTATTATCTTAAGAACATGGCGTAGTAAACAGATCTAACATTTTTCTGTAATATGCATGACTACGATAGATGAACGAATAAAAAGGAATCGGTTATTAAGATGAGTGATATAACGATAATCAAAGATTTTTATGATCAATTTGTCGAAGGAGAATGGAAGCGTCTTAGTGGGTTTTCCTTTGAGTTTGAAATCACAAAAGCAAAGATGAAAGAATACATTAAGCCAAATACTAGTATTTTAGACATTGGTGGTGGACCAGGACGATATTCTTTGCATTTTGCTGCGCTTGGGCATGAAGTAACACTTGTTGATTTATCAACCGGAAATGTTGAGTTCGCAAAAAGAGAAGCAAGCAATTGTAATTTAGAAATCAAGGCATATCAAGCAGATGCAAGAAATTTATCTTGTTTACCGCTAACAACATATGATTACATTTTTATAATGGGTCCATTGTATCATTTGGGAAGTCTTGAGGACCGTCAACAAGTTATCAATGAAGCAAAAAAGCATTTAAAGCCAGGTGGACTAATGTTTGTGTCGTTTATTCAGTTATTCGCTGGATTAAATTACTTTTTATCTGAGTGTCCACAAGACATTACGTTAGAAACCGAACTTGATTATTTTGATGTCATCAAAGAAGACAAGTCATGGTATGGAAATGCATTTACAAAAGCTTACTTTATCCATATCAATGAAATTATTCCACTAATGGCCTCATGTGGATTGGAAAAAGTAACCATGTTTGGCCAAGAGGGGATTGTAGCTAGTAATTTAGTCGCGATTTCAACTCTTGATGAAGTCACACGCAAACGATGGTTTGAAATTAGTATGGATTTATGTGAAAAAATAGAATACATGTCACATTCTTCTCATATTATGTATATTGGAAAAGTTGAGTAACATCTATGGCGATTTGGAATCCATGGCGGGGATGCCACAAGTATAGTAGTGGATGTTTGAATTGCTATATCCACAAAGCGGATGAGAGAAAAGGAATCAACACAGATCATATTGTTAAAACAAATCAGTTTGATTACCCAGTTCAAAAGAACAAAAAAGGTGAGTATAAAATCAAATCAGGAACATTGGTATATTTATGTTTTCAGAGTGATTTTTTTATCGAAGATGCGGACTCGTGGCGAGTAGATTGTTGGAACATGATAAAAGAAAGACATGACGTAACGTTTTTATTTCTTACCAAACGAATCAAACGATTTTTTAATTGTATCCCAAATGACTGGGCAGATGGGTATCCAAATGTAATCATTAGTACCACTGTAGAAGATCAAATAAGTGTTGATGAACGACTATCTTTTTTTCAAACACTACCAATTAAGCATAAAAACATCGTTTGTCAACCACTCCTTGAACAAATAGATCTATCCCCATATTTAAATGGGATCGATTTGGTTGTTGTTGGAGGAGAGTCGGGTAAAAACACAAGAGTAATGGATTTTGATTGGGTCCTAGACATAAGAAAACAGTGTGTTGAACATAATGTTAGTTTTCAGTTTCGACAAGTATCTAGCAACTTTATGAAAGATAACAAACGATATTCCATTCAACCAAAACTGTTAACTGCGCAAGCAAGAAGCGCAAACATCAACTTTTTATCAAATAAGTAATTGTAATATAAAAAATATATGATATGATTGAGTAAAATAGTAAACCATAGAAAGGATTCTAACATGTTTGATTATACAGAAGAAGAGTTACAAAAAACACTAGACACTTACTTTATTTCAAAACAACCATTGATATTAAGTGTATTTCCCCCAAAGGAAAAGAAGAAGTATTTATGTTTAATTTGGATGATTCATGCATTTGAGTTTCATAAAACGTATACAGAACAAGAAGTCAATGACATTATCAAAGAGATGTATCATGATTATGTGACGATTCGAAGAGCAATGATTGATTATCACTTTATGGATCGTTTCCATGATGGATCAAAGTACTGGAGAATTCAAACCAAAGACGAATAACGAGATTTGAAAAGCAGTTTTTATAACTGCTTTTTAATATATTAATAAATCATTTTTCTTGACAAGATAATCGAACTTCTATATAATGAAGCTACCCCCCCAAATAGGGGGGGTAGAGATAGGAGAAAGTTATGAAACATATAAAGGTTCAAATTTCAGGTATGAGATGTGGCGGATGCGCATCAGGAGTAGAGCGATCACTTAGTCGTTTAGAAGGTATCAAACAGGCAACAGTGGATGTTGCGAAAAAGGAAGCAGATGTCACATTTGAAGATAGCAGTTTAAATGAAGTGAAAATTAAAGAAGCAGTTGAACGACTTGGTTATAAAGTGGAGGGATATTATGAAGTCAAGTAATCTAAACATCATCGGAATGTCTTGTGCGAGTTGTGCAGCTTCGATTGATGCTAGCCTAAAACGACTTGAAGGGGTAGTCGAAGTATCAATCAATATCGCAACCGATAAAGCAGTGATTCAGTATGATGAACAAAAAGTATCTATTGAAGAAATCATCAAAGAAATTCAAGCAACCGGATATGATGCAACCCTTGATCAAGTTGCAACCGAAAAAATCACCGTACTTGTTACTGGAATGACATGTTCAAGTTGTGCTGCAGCGATTGACCGCAGTGTTTCCGCTCTTGATGGTGTAAAAAACGTAGTGGTAAATGTGGCGAATGACAAAATGACACTAGAGTATAACCCGAGTGTCGTTCGTTTTAGCACAATTAAAAAAACAGTTCAAGACACTGGATATGACATTCAGTTATTAGATGAAATCAAAGAGGATGAAAATCCTGATGTTGTTAAGATGAAAAAAGCAAAAAAACGGATGCTAATTAGTTTATCGTTTTCATCGATTATGATGTCCCTAATGATGATTCATATGTTTGTTGTAGAGATTCCGTTTTATACCTATATCATAGCGATTTTGGGATTGCCAGTTGTGTTTGTGTTAGGATACCCAATTCACAAAGCAAGCATCAAATCCTTAAAAGCAAAACGTCCAAATATGGATGTTCTTGTTTCGTTAGGATCACTTCCTCCTTATTTGATTGGATTAATGGGGCTCTTTTTCCCGATAACAACATTTATTGAAATGGCAACAACGATTATGACATTCCATATATTAGGGAAATACTTAGAAACGAGAGCAAAAGGCAAAGCTTCGCTTGCGATTAAGAAATTAATCGAACTTGGGTCAAAAACAGCGAAAATTTTAATCGATGGATCCGAAATGGAAATTTTAACAAGTGAATTATCATTAGGTGACTTAATGGTCATTCGACCAGGAGAAAAAGTACCGACTGATGGACAAATCGTAAAAGGGTCTACTTTAATTGATGAGTCGCTCGCAACAGGAGAATCCATTCCTGTTGTAAAAGGAGTTGGAGATTCTGTGATTGGAGCAACCATCAACCAACAAGGATTGATCGTAGTAAAGGTTACAAAAGTTGGAAAAGATACATTTTTATCACAAGTGATTCAAATGGTCGAATCTTGCCAAGGATCAAAAGTTCCGATTCAAGAGTTCGCAGATAAGATTACTGGTTATTTTGTACCAGCGATCCTTGTATTAACACTGCTAACATTTGCATCTTTCATGATATTCCCGAATTTTCACATATCGATTCTTCAATCGGCATCAAACATCATCCCATGGATTAATCCAAACCAAACACCACTTACACTTGCCTTTGTAACAGCAACTGCTGTACTTGTTATCGCATGTCCTTGTGCACTAGGGTTAGGAACACCAACCGCGTTAATGGTTGGATCTGGACTTGGTGCTGAAAAGGGTGTTTTAATCCGCAATGGCGAAGCTGTTCAAACATTAAAAGACATTAAAGTAGTTGCGTTTGATAAAACTGGTACGCTTACTTACGGAAAACCTGTGGTTACGGATATTGTTACGTTTGGTCGTACGAAAGTTGAAGTATTGGAAATCGCAGCTTCGTTGGAAAAAGGTTCAAGTCACCCACTTGCTTATGCAATTTTGGAAGAAGCAAATAAACAACAATTGAACATCACAGAACTTGCTAATATTGAAGTTGTTGTTGGGATGGGTATGATAGGATCAAAAGATGGAATAAAGTATGTAGTTGGAAATCAAAAACTTTTGAATCAATATAACATTTCGTTTGATGATGTAAAAGAAGATTTGTTTAAGTTAGAAGATGAAGCAAAAACAGTTATGATGATTGCTGTTGATGATGTGGTGGTTGGTATTATCGCAGTCGCAGACGAAATTAAACCAAGTGTTGCCAAAACAATCAAAGCCATTGAATCCTTAGGAATCGTGACTGCAATGATAACAGGAGATAATGACCGAACAGCGAAAGCGATTGCGAAAAAAGCAGGAATCTCACGCACAATATCCAATGTCTTACCAAGTCAAAAGGTGGATGAAATTGTTCGTTTACAAAGCGAATATGGACTTGTTGCGATGGTTGGGGACGGGATTAACGATGCCCCTGCCTTAAAACAAGCAAACGTGGGAATCGCAATCGGAACGGGAACAGACATTGCGATTGAAGCAGCGGATGTGACATTAGTTCGTGGGGATGTCGAATCGATTTTAGTTGCGATTCGGTTATCCAAAGCAATCTTCCAAAAAATCAAACAAAACTACTTCTGGGCATGGTTTTATAACGCAATCGCAATACCGTTTGCGATGTTTGGATTGCTTCATCCAATGATTGGTGCGGCAGCGATGTCACTCTCTTCGTTAAATGTGATTTATAATTCATTGCGATTGAAAAAAGTGAATTTTGAGAAAGGATTGGTCTAAGGCATGGAACACGACAATATAGAAGCATTAAATCTATTAAAGACATCAAAAGGTCAGATTGAAGCTATCATTCGGATGACCGAAAACGGAAGATATTGTGTTGATATTTCACATCAAATCACAGCCGCAATCTCTCTATTAAAAAAAGCAAATTCAATCATCCTTAAAAATCACATTCATACGTGCGTCTTACATTCATTTGAAGAAGGAACACAACACGAAAAGTTAGAAGAAGTGATTGAAGTCTTAAATCATTATTTAAAATAATTATATTACTATCGTTCTTCATAATTTCTTCATAATTGTATGGTACGATATCATCGAGGTGATGATATGAAACAACATACCAAACGTTTTTTTCTAATTGTTTGGGCTTTGATTCTAGTTCAATTGATTGTTTATGTGATTGCTTACTTTTGGCAAAACACGGAAGCATTTCCAGTTGGATTTCATATGTTTCAAGGAATGATGATGCCATTTGGAATGATTGGTATGGGGCTGTTTTGGATTGTTGTCATTTATTTGGCATACACAAGCATTGATCGTATCAATCATCAACACAACAACAATGCACAACTTTTACTTAAAAAACGTCTCGCCAATGGAGAAATTTCCGTACAAGAGTATGATGCATTGATGAAAAAAATAAAGGAGAACGAATGATGAAAAAGTGGATCTTACTTGGAGGACTATTCCTCGCAATGACGACTATTGGTGTAATATTGATTCGAGGTAATTTGGTAAATGCACAGCCAAATCCTATTGTTCAAAATCAAACACCACATTGTGGTAGACGAATCAATCAAACCACATATGAGTTTTATTATGCACATTTATCAACAACAGACCAATTATTGGTCGATTTGGAGTTTGTCCGTTTGCTTGATCTATATGACTATAGCACACTTTCAACCGACCAAAAAATAGAAACCATCAATTTGATTAAGTCTGAACTAATCGATTATATGGTAAGCGAGTCTATGATTACGAGGTTTCAAAGATGAAGAAGGCAATTATGATCGTAAGTAGTGTTTTGGTTGTCGCAATCGCCATCATGTATATGCAATTTGAGAACAAAAACCAAGTGCTACGAGAGTTTGGAATTGACAACATGACAACACTTCAAATGGTTGAAGCATTGGAAGCAAAGACTATTTCTGTCGAAGAACTGAATGCAAGCATATCAGGAACGACACTGACTCTTTCGAGAAAAGGCATGATGTATAAATTTGCTGTACCAAACAATCTATTTTATCTATCCATCGCCCCATACATCAATCAAACTCACCCATGTGGTACGCATAACTTAGTTACGTGTCGTGGTGAATTGTCCAATCAAACATTTGATGTAACCATCACATCGACCACAGGAGAAACAATCTTTTCTGGTCAAAAAACAGCTCAAGACAATGGGTTTTTCGGAATTTGGTTACCAAGAGGAATGGATGTTGATGTTAGTGTTCGATATGGATCTTTACAAAGCATAACTCGAGTATCGACGAACGCAGATAGCAATACCTGCTTAACAACGATGCAATTACAATAACCCCTCCATACACCCGGTAAAGCATCGTCTGATTTTGACGATGTTTTATCACATTTGCATAACTTACTATTATAACAATGAATTGAGGAACCCATTATGCGTATTTTAGTCATTGAAGACTCTGTTAAAATCAACCACATGTTAACCACGTTTTTGAAGCAGCTTGGATATCAAGTATTCCAAGCATACAGCGGAGAAGAAGGTGTTGAACTATTCGCCAAATATTCATTTGATCTTGTTTTGACGGATTTAATGTTGCCTAATATGCAAGGAGAAGATCTCATTCGCTGGATCAAACGACAAAGCAATTGTTATATCATTGCGATATCCGCGAAAAGCACATTAGAAGATCGTTTGGATGTTCTTCACCTTGGAGCAGATGATTTTATCATAAAACCTTTTTCGATAGAGGAAGTTCTTGCGAAATGTCAAAACATCGAAAAAAGAGTGATTGCTGAAGAGGAGCGGGTTGTATCCTTCAATCAAGGATTGCTTTGTATTTACCCAAAACAACGAAAAGTGATGGTAGGGCAACAAGAGGTGAATTTAACCAAACACGAGTTTAACATATTGTGGCAATTAGCCAAACATAGAAATAGTATCCATTCGCGTGAACAGTTGCTAGATTCTTGTTTCGAAGAACCCGATGCATTTGACCGCGTGATTGATGTTCACATTAAAAACATTAGAAAGAAATTGAATGTTTCACCCCAAATGAATGGTTGGATTAAAACTGAATATGGTGTTGGATATCAATTTATAGGAACCTTTGATGATTAGTCTAAAACAATTGTTTCAATCTCAAATGACGAAATACTTTACAATTTTGTTTGCTAGCTTAACACTTTTGTTAAATGTCGGGTTGTTTGGTGTAGCATATTTGGAATACCAACAAGTGATGAACCGTCAAGAAGAATCGATGATTGAATTAATCACTCATTTGCTTGAAGAAGAAGAACATGAAATCGTCATTGTCTATCTAGAACACTACTATCATACGCATGGGGTAAAAATGTTATTGACTGATGCAAACGACAATGTGTTATTTCAAAATATGAATCCGTCTACAGAGTTATCTCAACATCTACTATACGCACGAGATGGAAGTTTCATTGGTACGCTTAGCATCGATTTTGATTCCTTTGTGATTGGACGTGAATTTACCTTCGGCATTGCCTTATTTAATGTTCTTTCGTTGATGATATTTGTTGTTGTTTTGTGGATTAATATGCAATACTTAAAAAAACAATATTTCGCTATTGATCAAGATTTGCTTCAACTAGGATCAAACAATAAATCGTTTCGTTTCCGTGACTTTCAAGATGTAAATGTTCGGTTACAACAGGCAACGGAATTCGAAGAGCAATTGAAAATAAAACAACATCAAGCAATCAACACTCTAGCACACGATGTAAAGACACCACTTACCATCATGAAAGCATATCTTGAGGGCATTTTGCATCACAGGTTACCATATAGTGAATCGGTTTTGACGGAACTACTCGAAGAAATACATACAATCGATCAAATCATACCAAAACTTATTTCTCAACAATTAACTGAAATTCCAAGTCTTTGTAATCTTGGTGAAATTGCCACAGAAGTAATAGATTCCATGAAACATGTGTCAAAATTGAAAAACATTCATGTGGAATCTTCATTAGAAGAGTCGCATGTATATGTTTCAAAAGAAGAAGCAAAACGAGTGATGGAACATTTGTTGTATAATGCGTTCTATTATTCGAAACCAAATACCACGATTCAAGTGGTGATTGATCCACACAATAAAAAAATGATGATGATAGATCAAGGCATTGGAATGTCAGAAGAAACGATATCTTTGATCCAAAAAGGTCCTTATCGAGGCGAAGAAGCTGTTTCGATGCATCAAAAGGGAAATGGTATTGGATTGCAAATTGTATTTATGACGGTAAAAAAGTGGAATGCATCCATTGATATCACGAGTCAGTTACATGTAGGTACGACGATTACGATAACATTTAAAGCATAAAAAACATCCACCTCGGTCAGTCGAAGACTTTGGTGGATGTTTTTCTTATATATTGTAGATTTGATGGTAGTTTTTTTGTTTGATTTCGATGTATAAGACACTTTCATAAGATACGACTTCAACATAAACTAACGGAGTGTAATCCGCGTGTTCGAATATCATCGAAGCAAATTCAGGATGATCAATAAATGGATTTCGGTTGTTTTGATATCCATAAATGACCTCGTTTCGATTGCGTTCAAACTCATCGACCGGATCGCTTACATGCCACTCCATTAAAACAGAGAATCTGGACATTTTCGCCCCAGCTAGGGTGTAGTTTGTTGTTGAGTCATTAGGCAAGATTTCATCGGTTAACTGAAGAAAATCATAACGTATGACCATAAAGAACAATATTCTCGCAACATCTCCCTTATCCGCATCCCCAGGAAAATAGGTATCACTTGAGGTAATGGTATCAAATACCTTGTTGCTTCTGGAAGAATTGACCGACTGGATGATTGCTCTTAAGTTGTGTAAGTCACTTCCTTGATTTTTAGTGGTGTTATTTACTCTTGGCACTCCAAGTCTTGAGTTTGGCCAAACATGTTCTCTGGTCCAAGTTGTCCCGTCCCACGTCCCCTTAACTGACTGTCTAGAATAAATGGTCAAAACGTTATCTGGGTTGTTTGGATCACGATCTGCGATTTCTAAAGCTTCACGAGCGGTCCCATAGTTAACAGCAATGACATCGGTCGAAACAAGTGTATTTAAAAATGTTCGTAACTCTCTACCTTCTAATCCACTTGCTCCTTCGTAATAGGTTCCAAGTGGAAGTGGTTCGTATGGATTTGGTTCGACACGACTTCCAATAAACTCATATCCACCATAACTTGCAGCTACGATAAATAGAATTAATAACAACAATTGAAGGATTAGTTTTTGACGTCGTTTCATGCTTCCTTTGGTGCGTCGTTTTTTCGGAAGTGTAGTTGGTGTTATTGAAGATGATAATCGTTTTGATGTGCTTGTTTTCGCTATAGGTTTCTTTTTGTTAGACGTAGTTGTTTTCTTTGTCTTTGATGTGCTGCTTTTAGAAGGTGTCGTAGCCATAAAAATCCCCCTTTTGTATAACACCATTATATCAAACTTAGGACTTGATTACAAACAAGTTAATGAAAAAAGGCACATAGCAGTGCCTAAGAGGTTGGAATATGTGATTGCCAGTTGTCTTTTGAGGTAAGGGTAACAATGCTTTCATGAACATCTAGCGTGACTATTTTTTTGATGGTTAGCGAGTCATCTAGATAGTAAATATCTCCTAGATAGGTAGTAAACTCCCCTTCTTTTACATTCATAATCGAGTTTAATATCGTGTCTGGACGTCGGTTTACATTTGAACTCGAACTGGATGCCTCAAACAACACCACATGCTGTTCTAAAAAGACATCTCCTAAATCATTTACCCATAGTAGAATTTGATTTTTTGATAATGCATAATGTTGGATGAAGTTTGAAGTTGTTTTATAATGTTCAAACCCCATAAAACGTTCATAATAAGGATATGGATAACCAGTTGTTAAATAAGTTGGGTTGATTGTAAAACCGATGAAAAATAGCGAGTTTAATTGATGTTTTCTAGGAACTGGGATTAATAAAGTATTGCCAGATAAGGTAATCTTTGAAAGATCGAACGTCATTCCGATTAATTCACCATCTTGAATTGGAATCAAGCGTCGACTAGTTTTATGAATTAATACCATGACATCTGGATTTTTAGTGAGGGGATAGTCCGCTTGACGAAAATATCCCAGCTCATAACTTGCTTTATTGGCAGAATAGATGACCAAATGATAGTCATCAAAACTTTTTAGATACACTGGTTCATAAAATCGCAATTCTTTTTGCGTATCTAGTTCGAGATAGGTGATGACTTCTTGTGTTGCTACACTTCTTAGTTCATGTGTATCATGAATCGTGATGAGTTCTAACTCCTCTATATTGGTTTGTTTGATGGTGACTCCTTGAAAGTACTCCACCTTAGACTGTTCGATGGAAGATAGTATAAATGGAACAAATACAATGGCAATTAAGAATACTCCCCCTATGACAAGAGGGACTTTTCTCAGTTTGTAATACTTCTTGTTTTTTTCTGTGTATAAAAAAATGGTGATTCCGATGCAAAGTAGAAGTACGATTAAGGATGCTAAGGATGCATTATTCATCATAATTGGATTCTCCTTCCACAAAAGTGAGGATATCACCTGGGGCACAATCAAGTGCTTTGCATATTGCATCTAGTGTTGAAAACCGGATTGCTTTTGCTTTTCCACTTCTTAAGATGCTTAAGTTCGCCTCGGTGATACCAATGATATGACACAGTTCTTTGGATGTCATATTGCGTTTTTTTAATTGTTCGGTTAATTCGATTTGAATCATATCGTTAATTGATTCTCTTCATAAAGCTCAATCGCTTTTTTTAGAACAAAGGATACAAGAAGCAATATGAGACCAAATAAAACGAATAGTAGTAATGTGGTATTGGTTTGAATCATGAAATCTCTTGTTGTGCTACCAGCCAAGAAACTAATGATTCCAACCACAAACCCAATCAGGATTTCGACAATGGACATATAGATGAACTGTGAGCCAATTTGGTGAATGTAGGTAGCGTTTTGTTGATTGAATATGATCGATGCTTTTAAGTTATGGATCAGTTTTCGTGAGAGTATAAAGATGGATATGAAAAACAGCAGATGAATGAGTAACTTGATAAAGACAACAAAAACATACTCACTGCTCGAAATCTCTACCATAGAAACAATCATCATTGTGATGTAAATAACGAAGACACCAACAAAAAGGATGTTTACATAGGTGTTCATAAATTGTACCACTTTGTGATAATCATTTTCTTTGATGACATTCATCAGTTTTAAGGTAAATAAGATCACGAGTGCAATGGCGATAAATAATAGAATAGTTAAAACAAACATAAATTTAATCCTCCTTGATATAGGTGATTCCAATTGCTTGTGGAATCCATTTTGGGTTATTTGGATTGTTTCGAAATCCATTAAATCCTAGAACTATGGTTTCACTCATCGAAATGGTAGCATCTTGATACATCGATAATTCAAGATTTACATATGAGGGGGTAAACGTATTGTTGTTTGGTCGTAGATAGAAGTGATAAAAACCTTTTGTCACAGGATTTTTAAAGTATTGCTTTAGATTATAGGACATTAGACGATATCCATCTAGGAGATCTTCGGTTTGATATCCACTTCCACCAATGACATATTCGGTATCGTTATATTCTAACGATAAATATTGTGATTCAAAGTCTAGCGTGAATTCATCGCTATGACTAATCGTAAAGAAGTGATTTCCTGTTAAGTTGTGGTAACGCTCATACGAAACGATGATGTGGAATTTCTCCTCAGGACCTTGGAACAAATATGCTTGGAACGCAATTTCTGGTGTACGGTTACGCACAAGCATTTTGTGAATTTGCCAATTGCGTTCATAGACATAACGGTTTATACTTGGTGTGATGTAATCAACCATGGTGCTTCTTTGCAAAAATGTAAGTTCATAATTATAAATCGTTTCTTTTTCTTTGTTTGAAAACTCATGTGGATTTAATCCGATTTCTGTTAGGTAAGAATCATGGACTGAACTAGCCTCTAACACAAGATCATCGCGTAAATCGATTGGTGAAAGTCCTAGTATAAGAAGTACGATGAATGATGTGAGTAAGATCATAGGAATGATGTATTTCATGAAAAATCCTCCTTTTCGCATTAAAATTATCGTTTTTCGATAATAGTATACGTCATAGGAGAAGATGTGTCAAGGATTTATCGGAAATTGTTGATTTAAATTGCCTGAGACAGGATTTATCGGTATAATAGAGTCATATCGTAAGAAAGTGATAACCTGCTATGGCGAATTTGAACAATACGAAGAATTTTGATACATCGATTAAGTTTGATATGACAATCAAACCAAAAAAGCAACCCATACATTTAAAATTGCTTGCTTGGATCTTAAGTTACTCCGCCTTCATAACCCAAAAACAAACCTTAGAAAAAATCGAGATGGATGGTGTCAAACCGCCTTATTTACTGCTTTGTAATCACAATGCATTTATCGATTTTAAAGTAACAACGAAAGCAATCTTCCCACATTCTGCCAATTATGTTGTTGCGATTGACGGCTTCATCAAACGCGAGAAGTTACTTCGTGATGTGGGATGTATTTGTAAGCGTAAGTTTACAAACGACATAGTATTAATTAAGCACTTGATTTATGTGATTAAAAAATTAAAACAAATCTGTATCGTCTATCCAGAAGCGAGATATTCCCTTGTTGGTACAGCAAGCAAATTACCTGAATCCTTAGGGAAACTTACCAAGTTATTAGATGTTCCTGTTGTAATCTTAACCATGCATGGGCATCATATTAGTAGTCCAGTTTATAACTTACACATTCGTAAAAATCCACTATATGCGCGAATGAAGCAAGTATTGACAGTCAAAGATGTTCAAACAAAATCAGTCGATGAGATCAATGCAATCCTTGAACAAGAATTTGCTTATGATGATTACAAATACCAACTTGACAATCACATTCGTATTACAGATCCAAATCGTGCTAAGGGGTTAGAAAAAGTCTTATACCAATGTCCGTCATGTAAAACTGAATTTCAAATGAGATCTCATGAACATGTTCTAACATGTGATGCGTGTCAAAAAACCTATGAAATGGATGAATTTGGTGCGATGAAAGCACGTCATGGAATCACTGAATTTACTCATATCCCTGATTGGTATAACTGGGAACGCAACTTTGTTCGAACCGAAATATTACAGGGGAACTATCATATCGAAGATGATTGCATCGTCGACTCCTTACCAAACGCAGATGGATTCATTGCTTTAGGCGAAGGACATTTTGTTCATACGAAAGACGGATTTGTATTAACGTATCAAGAAAACGGGGTGACAAAAGTACTTCATAAACCAGTTGTATCAATGGAAAGTGTGCACATTGAATTTGATTATAACAATCGTGGCGATGGAGTAGACCTGACAACACTAACGGATAACTTCTATGTTTACTTCAAAAACTTAAAAAATGTAGTCACAAAAATACATTTTGCGACGGAAGAACTCTACCTTATCAAACAACAAGAGTTAAAAAACAAGAAACAATAAAGATTAAAAATCATCAACTACCAACGTTGATGATTTTTTATATACTTACAAAATACCACTTTTTTCATATGGATTTGCGTGGTATAATTAATTTAGGTTACTTGAAAGGATTTTTTACCATGAAGAAGAAATTAGCAATTGTTGGGTTAGGGCACATTTCAAAGTATTATGCCTTACCGTTATCAACAAACCCGAATTTTGAACTGTCGGCGGTATGTGATTTAAATCCAAATGCAATCTCAAGATCATATTATAAAGATGTGCCTTTTTTCAACCAGTATAAGGATTTGATTACAATCGAAGGACTTCATTCCGTTATCATTGCCACACCTGCGAGTACTCATTTTTTGATTGCTTCGTTTTTTTTGTCAAATAAGATCAGTGTCATTTTAGAAAAACCAGCTACGTTAAATCAACCTCATCTAGAAGCCCTGTACCAACTAGCAAGCAATCATGGTGTTCGTGTTGATGTGTTATTGCATTGGGAATATGGGGATGAAGTGATAGCGTTGGAATCCTGGAAAGAAGAACTAACGGATATTAGGAAGGTTCAGATTTCAATCAAAGATCCCAACCTAGAAAAAGCAAGAACAATTAAGAAAGAGAAACACTCCTATGAAGGGACATGGTTCGATAGTGGAATCAACGCACTCTCTATGATCTATGCATTACTACCTTCTGCACATATTGAACAAAAACGTTCTAAATTTCGTTACGATAACCTAATGGAGCGCTCATATCATTCTACCCACCAATTTAAAACATGCAAAGCAAAGGTGAAGGTTGATATTGCTTGGACAAAGCGTACCAATTATAAAGTTACGAGAGTTTGGACGAAAAAACGTGTTTTTGTGATTGATCACACCAAAGAACGTATTTTAAGAAATGGGAAAATCATTTATAGAAGCAATTCAACCGACCGTATGCAAACACATTATACCAATATGTTAGCGATGTTAGGCAATCTAAAAACAGGTGATACTATCGTAAAACGGATGCATCAATTGTTTTTTCAAGCAAGCAAAGATCCTGATAAAAATCGGTTTAAGTATTTTATCAAACGCTTTTTTATCCCTGAATCGTTAGAACAATTGATGTTATTCTTAGTCGTTTCCGCCTTGGTGGCAACTGGATTTATTTTGCTTTTTAATTTCTTTTCCTTCTTAGAAACAACCATTTCCGTTGTGATTGGTACGATTATTGGGAATTTAGCGATTAATATTTACAAATTTATCAACACATCAAGAGAAGATGCTCGAAAGGTAAATGTCAACCATGATCTATTACTCGACATCTATGATGAGGTAACTTATAAAAAAGAAGTTCCTTTCAAAAACGGAGTTCGCAGTTTTGTCTATGATAGCTTGATTACAACCGATGATGATACGTATCAACTGATTTTTGAAGATAGAGCTGTTCATGACTTTAAACTCGATAGTATCATTGAAAACAATTATGTCGATTTGATTCATGCCCATAAAACATCCTACTTTAAAAACAGTGACACGATTCGGTTAGATGATTTAACACTAGATCAAAACAAGATTGTGTTACATACCTCTAGAAGCACATACTTCAATCACATGGTAACCAATCGAGCCATTGACTATCGGATTAACAATCGCATTAGTCTACGTGGGATTTACGAATATGGCCCACTGTTAACGCCTTTAAAAGAATCTAAGATGTCAAATCACTTAGGAATTGGGGCACTTGTCTATTTGTCAGATGGGTTTGTTTTATTTCCAAGAAGAAGTAGAAGTGCGACCACTTCCAAGCATAAAATTACAACCTCACTTGCTTGTCGGTTAAAACTACCCAATGGGAACAAAACCTTAAGTGGGAGTGTAGACATTTGCAACGTGTTACAAGAATCATTAAAAGAGCGTTTAGGCATTGGGATTGAAGCACCGAGTGATATGGAGATTACACTCTTAGGAATCGGAAGAGATTTATATGAAGGTGGAAAACCACATCTGTATTATAAAATACAACTGCATCACATCTCATCAAGACAGTATTGTGACTACCTAAAGACAAGAAAAGTGAATCCAATGAAGATTGTCGATGCGGATCAATCCATTTATGTGTGCGACCCAGATGAGATTATGCTTGCGAAAAACAACCGGTTAACATTTAAACTGTGTGAGAATTATCAAAATGCTTTTCATAAAAAAAGTGTAACATCAAAAGTAGAATCGTCTTTTTATTTCATTTTTTGGCATGAGTATATGCGAAATTCTAGAAAATGAATAAAAATATAAAATTTATATAAAAAAAGTATAAATACAACGTTAAGTTGTTTGTATTTCGGTTTTAAAAAAGATACAATTAAATTGATGGTCATATTGTTTCGTATTTTGTAAAGGGGGCACATGAATGAATGCGTTCAGCTGGAAACTGATTGAGTTAAGAAAGAAAAAAGGGTTAAAGCAAAAAGATCTTACGACACTTTTTGATGTAACACAGCAAGCTGTCTCAAAATGGGAAACTGGGCAAAGTTACCCAGATATTCCAACCTTAAAGAAAATGGCTTCGTTTTTTGATGTATCGCTTGACGAACTGATTAAAGATGAAGAATATGAGTCATTCGCATGACTCATTTTTTCTTTCTACCAACTATAATTGTGTGATATAATTAGGTCGTAAAGAATAGGAAGTGGTGCAACTTGAAGCGTGTATGGCTGTTGTTAAGTATAGGAATGGTTTGTATCATCTGGGGAAACTCTATCTTACCAGGTTCGATTTCAAGTGAACAAAGTTCACTGATTAGTGTTCCTCTTACCAATTACGTAAATCAATTATTCTCAACATCAATCGCAGTAGAAACGATTTCACTTTGGGTGCGAAAGCTTGCCCACTTTGGTCAGTTTTTTATTTTAGGAATTTTGTTATCGATCACAATCTACCAATATGGTTTGCCTTTGCGTAAAACATATGTACTCACAAATTTTATTGGTTTCGCAGTTGCATTGATCGATGAATGCATTCAAATCATAACACCAAATAGAGGTCCATCGTTTTTCGATGTATTCATAGATTTTATTGGACTACTTGTAGCATCCCTCCTAATCTATTATATGAAAACAAAACGACAAAAATCCGATCAAAAAAACATCCCAATCCTGTAATAAGCGGTTAGGGATGTTTTTTTTATCATAGAAGTAGAAACAATATAAATAAGATTCCAACTCCATATACAATTTGGGTTAAGATAAAGAAATTCAGTTCGTAGATTGGTTTGATAAACTTCACGTTTTTTGCGTTGGGAAATGTTACGATTGGTGGTAAAAAGAATCTTGATTTTACTCTTACCTCTAGCATTTGATCTCCAACCAAATAGGTACGTTCGTTTGATTTTTCTATTCTTGACTCTTTCATCACTTTAAACGATTTCTTGTTGCTTTGGAAGTATTCTACTCCGTTATAAACCATTCGAAAATATTTGGCATTGATTTGGTCGATAATCATATTTGATTTTTTTTCATTTTGTAAGGTAATGACGTATTCAAATGGATGAAGAAATTCATGCATTTGATTGTATTTAAAGACATCGATACTAACCACTGTTATGGATTGAAAGAAAACCCAATTGATCAGATTGATCGAAATCGATAGGAGGATGACGACAATCGAATAGAGTAAGATCGATTGACTCGCAAAGTGTCTTAGTGTATTTAGCCAAAAATAGCTGACAAAACCAAAGAGTAAAATAATGGTAATCAGTCTCATCATAATCGATGGCCGGTGCATATGGGTTTTTTTGATGAATTGTAAGGAACGCACTTTAAACAGTTTTCGTTCATGGATGGCACGATAGCCATAAATAATAGTACAGATCAAACTTGCGATATAAGGGAATATCATGATATACAGCAGTGGATCGTTTGGAATTTGCTTAATCGTTAATAAAGTAAAGATCATAAGACAAGCGATTAAAAACATGCGAAATACATTGAATAGTTCAATCATCGTGATGCCTAATCCACTGTAATGGGCATCGACATTGTATATGCGAGTCGCAGTTTCTGGTCTTTTTGTAGATCCAAAGTCATCTCCTAGAAGTTCTTCGATCGTGACTTTAAACAATTCACACATTTTCTCTAGTTGTTCTTGAGTTGGTAATTTTGTTCCATTCAGCCATAAATCAAGATAATAAACATCTTTCGCATCTACAGCTGTAATAAATGCATCAATTGGCATTTGGGTTTCATTTAGGAGTCTTATAAGATTGTCTCGAAAGCGCATGATGAATTCCTTCTTTCCTGAAATATAGTAATATCATATACCAAAATGTGTTTTTTTTCAATGAAAAAAAGATGTGCTATCACACATTTTTTGTGCTTGACACATCTTTGTAGGTTCTAATTATACATCAACACCTAAGAAGACCTTGAGTAACATACCGATTCCAAACGAGATCGCGGCTACCCCTAAGCTGATTGTAACCATTTGGAAAAAACGTTTTTTAAATGGCAAGTCTTTGGCTACTGAAATATAGTAGTTAAAGAAGAAGATGATGAATACCACGATTGCTAACATGATTCCCAAAGCTAAGTATTTTTGAGCACCTAGGATTAGATAAGGTAAGATGAGTAAAGAAACAGCCAAAATATAAGCAGTTCCTGTATAAAAAGCTGATTTTAATGCATCTTTTCTACCTTCGGCTTTCGCGGATAAGTATTCACTGCTTGCCATTGATAGAGATGCGGCAATCCCAGTGATTAATCCAGATAAGGAAATAATTCGAGTATCGGATAAAGCGAAGGTTAAACCAGCGAGTGCCCCAGTTAGTTCCACGAGTGCATCGTTTAATCCTAAGACAATCGACCCTACATAACGTAAGCGCTCTTCATCAAGCATCGCAATCAACTCTTGTTCGTGAGCATCCTCTTCTAACGCTATCGCTTTTGCTTCTGGGATTGTTTTCCCAAGTTCTAAATAAAAGGCTTCGGCGGATGCTTCTCCTTTTTCCATTAGTTTTAATGCAAATGTGTAACCAAATAGAATACTAAGTAAGTTGAAGAAGAAGATTCTACCCTTTTTTGGTTTGGAAGCAATTCCTGTTATTTTTTTCCATCGTTCGTAATGTGCTTTTTCTTGATTGGCAATCTTAATAATAATTTTTTTATTGGATTGATCTTTCATTCGTCTTGCGATTTTTTGATATACAAAATATTCTGTGATTTCATTTTCTTGTAGTTTTAGAATCATCTTTAATTCTTGTTGTGTTAACTCCATATGATATTCCTCCATTGACTGCTCTCATTATACCAAAGGTTTTATGAATACACAATATAAGAATCAAATTACCAATTACGCAAACGTTTTTGTAATCAATCAAGAATACACAAACAACTGATTACTTTAAAAAGATACAAAAAGTATTGATAAATGTATAATAACGTGATAAAATTAAAGTGAATAGAGGTGAAATGATGAAGGGTTATCAAGAATTAGCACAAAAAAGTGTTTTTCGGTTTGATGATGCGTACAAAATATTTAAAAACAAAGCGACAACATATGGTGCATTAAGTCGCTTGGAAAAGCAAGGTCTTGTTAAAAAGGTGCGCAATAATCTATATGTGAGTATTAATCCAGCAACAAAAGTAGCATTTGCTTCGAAATATCAAATAGGATCAATGATTCATGAAGATTCATACATCAGTCACAGTAGTGCCTTAGAATACTATGGATATCAAAATCAGGTAAGTCATATATGCTATGTATCCTCAACACATCGGTTTAATTCCTTTGAATGTGATGATATCATGTATAAACACATCCAAGCTAAATCATCTAAAGGTGTTGTAAAACCTCCATATACAGAACGTTTAAACATCACTGATGTTGAAAAAACCGTAATTGACTCGATTCAATCGATTGATTCCCTCATCAGTTTAGAGCAACTCATTTATAGTCTTGAAATCATACCTAGACTAGATGAGCTTAAAATAATCGAATATTTAGAAGAGTATGACATTCAAGCACTCTATCAAAAAACTGGGTATTTACTATCATTGTTTCATGATATATTTCTGTTTAGTAACTCGTTTTTTAAATTGATTAAAACCAAAATCCATAAAGGAGTTGTGTATTTATCGAGTGATGCAAAGTTAGAAGGATCATTTCAGAAAGAATATCAAATCGTTGTACCAAAGTGGTTAGAAGATAGAGGTAAGCATCATGATATATGATTCGATCGTACTACAAAAACGTTCCAATCAATTATGAGTCGTAAGGAACACCTTAGAAAGGGTCATTCGATTATCAGAAATCGTTCGATATATAAATACCAATCAAGTATTGAAACACAAACTAGCATTAAAAGGCGGAACAGCAATTAATTTATTATATAGCAATTTACCAAGGCTCTCTGTTGACATTGATTTGGATTTTGCTTTGAATTTAGATAAAGATGAAATGCAAAAGAATAGAGAGTTAATCAAACAAGAATTAGAAATGCATTTCACAAAGGAAGGTTATGTACTATCAAAGCATTCTAGATTTTCATTCGCACTAGATTCTTATGTGATATCATACACCCCTAGTGGTGGTGGCTCAGACAATATCAAAGTGGAAATCAACTATGCGATGAGAAGTCATCTGTTACCACTCGAACACAAAAAGCTAGATTTAGGCATCATTGAACAACCTTTTATGGTCTTAACTGTATCGAAAATTGAACTATATGCTGGTAAAGTAAATGCACTTCTATCGAGAAACCAAATACGTGATTTATATGACATGTACCAAATGATTACAAATCGATTATTCAATTTTGATGAAGTTAATGTATTTGAAAACGTTGTACTCTTTTATCGCTATATTCAAAACGATAGACTCGATTTTGAACGTGATTTCACTAAGAAATTCACTAAGAGAAGTTTTGTAAGAGACTTATTACCAGTCATCAAAAAGAAAGATGTATTTAACTTAAATGAAGCAATACCGGTAGTACTTGAATTTGTTGACCAGATAACAGACTATGATTCAAATCAACAACATTTCATTCATTCCATAGATACAGATTCTCCAAGATTTGATTATCTTTTTCAAGATGAAGGGATGATCAAGCAAGCCTCAAGTCATCCCCTGGTTCAATGGAAGAAATTAAAAAGAAATACGAGTTTTTAAGTGTCATAACGCATAGTACTACTTTATGTTGAATGAAAAAGATTTCATCTTTTCACAATTCGTTATTTGTTTGACCACTCAAGTTTCAATTTACATTTCATGAATGTTGTGGTATAATATTCATACGTAGATAGAATTGAGGTGGATTCCTTGGCAATCGCAGCAATCACCAAAGCATTTGTCTTTTTAAGCAATGATGATTCGAGTGTTTGGTCTTTGGCCAAATACAAGACCAAAGAATTACTCGATATCGATGATAAGATGTTGTTCGAATACAAAATCGATGACATTTTGGCATCTGGTATCCGTGATATCACGTTTATCATGAATTATGAAAAAGTTTCTTTTCAGGAAATGATTCAAAAGATTGAACGTTACAAAGAATATCACTTTAAGTTTATAGTTGATGATCTTGTGAATAGCCCAGTCAATGCGCTGTTACTGATTCGTAGACTAGGAATGCATGAAGCCTTCTATTTTACTACGCTAGATGATCTTGTGATCGGAGCAACAGACTCTGTGACCAAGCAACTAATTAAATCCTTTGGGTTTGTTCGGGATATGATTCTTGGGGGTGAACAAGCTGGAGGTAATGCGACATGGAGATATGATGTCATCGTTCCAGATTATGAAATGGCATTTTTGAGCTTTTTAGTGAAAGTAAAAGAAGTACTGCCATATCATCCATCTATGGAGATGAGCAACAAGGTCGGAATGGTTAAAAGATGGGTGTTGACACCAGCCTTCTTGGATTATATCGAAGACCATAAATATGATCACATCGGTATGGCGGATTATATTAGTGCATTTATTAAAAGGACAAAAAAGAGAGTATTTGTATGTTTTTATCAGGGGAAAGTATTCGATATTTCAACGGTACTTGGGTATGAGACAGCCAAAAACTTTTTTAAAACAAAAACAAACGACTAACCAAAAAACAACCGTACAAAAATCTCTAATTTATTAAATTCAGGTGAAAAACATGAGCGTTTTAGTTTGTGGTGGAGCTGGTTATATTGGCTCACACTGTGTAAAAATGTTATGCGATTTAGGCGAAGATGTTGTTGTGATTGATAACCTATCGACAGGGTATCTTAAAGCAATTGACAAACGAGCTACAGTTTACCTAGGTGACATTCAGGATGAACTCCTTCTAAACACAATATTCAAGCAACATATGATTTTTGAGGTGATTCATTTCGCAGCCTTTTCGCTTGTCGGAGAATCGATGAAAGAACCTTTGAAATATTATGATAACAATGTCGTTGGAACGATTCAACTATTAAAATCAATGGTAAAACACAATGTCAAAAAAATCGTATTTTCATCCACAGCTGCCGTATATGGTGACCACGAATTAATGCCGATTACAGAAAACTTTGACACGATACCTTCAAATACCTATGGCGAGACGAAATTAGCCATGGAAGATATGATGAAATGGGCAGATGTTGCTTATGGTATCAAGTTTATGGCATTACGATATTTTAATGTTGCTGGGGCTCATCATTCAAGTTTGATAGGTGAAGCGCATCATCCAGAAACCCATTTGATTCCTATTGTATTACAAGTACCACTTGGTCAAAGGTCACACATCACCATCTTTGGTGATGATTATGCCACATTTGACGGAACTTGTATCAGAGATTATATTCACGTAGAGGATTTAATCGAAGGCCATATATTAGCATTAAAGAGTCTTAGATCAGGTGCTCAGTCTAATATCTATAATTTAGGAAGTGGATCTGGATATAGCGTCCTTGAAGTAATTGAAGCTGCAAGGCGAGTAACCAAACATCCAATTCCCGTAAAAGTAGAAGCAAGACGTGCAGGCGATCCAGCAAGACTGATCGCATCAAGCGAAAAGATTGAAACCGAACTCGGGTGGGTTCGTAGATATAATTCAATTGATGATATTATTCAATCGGCTTGGAACTTTCATCAATCACACCCAAATGGATATAACACCAGATAAAGTATAATAAAGAAGCAAGGTGATGTTCTTGGAAAAAGCAAAACAAGACTTTTTTGATCTCTTTCAAACCAAGAAACAAGTATTAAAAAACAAGTTTAAAAAAACAATGAAAAATGGCGGGAAATCAACGGTCTATTTTTCACCAGGCAGAGTCAATCTGATTGGGGAACACATTGACTATAATGGTGGATCTGTCATGCCATTTGCGATAAGCTATGGTACGTTTGGTGTCATCGCAAAACGTAGTGATGCGCAAATCAATGTATATTCAAAAAATTATCACAAGGATGGAATTGTGACGTATTATACCGAACAATTCTCAAAAAAAGATAAACCGGTTTGGTCTACTTATATCATAGGGGTTGTCTATTCCTTATATAAAAGAGAGATTGTATTACCCACTGGTTTTGACATGTGGTTTTATGGCAATCTTCCAAATGGAGCAGGACTATCTTCTTCAGCTAGTGTTGAGATGTTAACGATTTATGCAATTAATGATCAATTCAATTTAGGACTAGAATTAATCGATATGGTAAAGATCGCTCAAGAAGCAGAAAACAATTTTGTTGGTGTTAACTGTGGTATTATGGATCAATTCGCGGTTGGCTTTGGCGAAAAGGATAAAGTAATCCTACTCAATACCAAAACATTGGAATATGAATACCGCAAACTCAAATTTCAAGACATGAAAATTGTGGTAATCAATACAAACAAAAAACGCAGTTTGCTCGATTCAAAATATGAAGAACGATTAGATGAATGTAAACTATCATTAAAACTGATTCAAAAGAACAATCCAGAATTATCAAACTTGTGTGAATTAACAACAGATGAATTAAGCAAACACTTACACATTTTAAATACAAGACTCAGAAAACGTGTGAAACACGTTGTATCAGAACACAGTCGTGTTAAAAAAGCTGCCAATGCTTTGTTAGAAGAAGACATCATAACGCTTGGAAAATTAATGAATACATCACATGTAAGTTTACGTGATGATTATGAAGTAACGGGAAGAGAACTTGATGAACTAATTTTAGCCGCATGGGCAAGTGGAGCATATGGTGCTCGCATGACAGGAGCTGGATTTGGTGGATGCGCAATTGCGATTGTGAAGACAATCGATTATCCGGCATTCAAACGTAGAGTTACCAAACACTACAAACGAGTGATTGGTTATAAGCCATCATTTTATGTGGTCACTCCAGCAAGTGGTGTTAGAAAATTAGGGTAGGGGCAGAACCAGCTTTCGGATGAAGGCTGGTTCTTTTTCATTTTACCAATATAAATAAAATAATCGAATAAAATAGTTGCATTTTGAATTACTATACTTTATAATAGTATCATATGATACCAAAAAGGAGGGGTAGTATGGCGGATAGTTCTGAAATTAGTCAGTTCTTACACGAAGTAAGAAGAGCTGATTACATTGATTTTGTACCCACGGAAAAAAACCGTCATACCAGACTTTTAATTGGCCTAACCGCATATGATCAGGAAAATATTGTTAGGAATTTAACTGTAGCAGAATATTATAGTGGACCATCAAATGATTTAGATGCAACTCGAACTGGAAAGGTTTGGGTTTTCAAACATAACTTTGAGGGTCATACACTCTATATAAAACGAAAAGAAAAGCAAATAATACAAAATGAATCGGTAATTAAGTGTCTAAGTTGTCATATTGACTGTATATAACTAGACCATAGGAGGAAATAAAAATGAAGAAATACTGTGGAAATTGTGAAGCATTCCATAAAGTAAATGAGATAAAAGAAGCAAGAGAGTATACAATTAAGGGAAGAGAAATTAAAGCTGAGATCACAATTTTGACATGTTACCACTGCGGTGAAGAGATATATGATAAAGATAATGAAATTAAGAATGATATCATCATGTTTGATGAATATAAGAAAATCAATGGATTATTAACATCAAAAGACATCATTGACATTCGCGATAAATATCATTTATCTCAATCAGCATTGTCAAAATTATTAGGTTTTGGCGAAAAGACGATTACGCGCTACGAAAATGGTGCAATTCAAGATCGTGCTCATGATAACTTATTGAGAGTCTTGTTTTTAGATGATGCTTTTTCAAAATTATGGCTGGTAAACATTGGATATCTCACTCAAAAAGAAAATGACAAGATTACAAGTGCAATATGTAAATCTATTGCCACACCTATGAAATACGAAATAAAAAGTTCGGCATTGGTATATAATACAATCGAAGAGGGAAATGGGGTGTTTACTTATGAAGGGTGCAAGTGATATGAGATTGATTGAGTATAAAGTGATAAAGACGTATTTTGAGTACAACGAATTATTTCAGTCAATGAGTGGAGTGATCGACATCCAGCCAGCATTCGAACGTCAAATCATCAAAGTAGATGACACAAAATATCGTATTAAACTTACTGTTAAAATCACATCACAAATGAACAAAAAACCAATTCCATTTGAAGCAGAAGCGGTAATTATGGCTCTCTTTGAATTTGACCAATGGGAAGACTCGTCAAGATACTATATCGCAATTAACAATGCTACAGCAATTATGTTTCCTTATTTAAGAACATTGCTTTCAACCATCACAACAAATGGAAACATACCGCCCTATTGTTTGCCAATCATGAATGTAACGAAACTATTTGGCGAACCAAGTATTACAAAAAACGTGCTATAAACAAAGCTAATACAAAAGCAGTTGTGATTTTATCATCACCGCTGCTTTTTATGCTACTATAACTATCCGAAAACCTATTTTACACGAAGATCTAAGAAAAAGCGATTGAGAAAAAGGTATATATATGATATAATAAACACGTACTTAATATTGAACATAAAGGAAACATGGGTAGATTATGAATTGGATGATAGATTTAATCAAAGGAGTATTTATTGGTGTTGCGAATGTCATACCAGGATTATCTGGTGGGACAATTGCGGTACTAATAGGGGTATATGACCGGTTGATTGGTGGAATCAGCGATATTTTAAAAAGACCAAAAGAAGTACTAAAAGATTTGTTCTTTTTAATGGTTGGTTTAGTGTTCGGAATTGTTTTAGCATTGTATGTGATTGTATTTTTCTTAGAAACATTCCCAATTCCTACAACACTTTTATTTGTTGGATTTATCTTAGGTGGAATTCCTAAGGTTTACTCGAGTGTAAAGGATAGTAAACCAAATCTAGTTCAAATCATAATATTTAGTATTATGGCTCTTGTGATTATATTACTCCCACTCATAAATGATGGAGCATTCATCACACTTGATATTAACTTTTGGAGTATTATAATATTAATCTTAGTTGGTGTAATAGCGGCATCTGCGATGGTTGTGCCTGGTGTAAGTGGATCAATGGTACTAGTCATCTTAGGGTATTATTACTTTATCACAAGTGAACTATCCAATTTTATTCGTCATTTTATCACGTTCGATTTCTCATCGGCACTTGCAACACTTCCTTATTTAATTCCATTTGGAGTCGGAGTGTTATTTGGAATTTTTGGCTTATCAAAGCTAATCAAATATTTATTAAAGAATTATTATAGTTATGTATATTATGCAATTTTAGGGTTAATTGTTGCTTCCCCAATTCCAATCATCTTCTTAATGGACAAATCCCAAAGTGGATTTTGGACGATTTTGATTGGAATCGTAATGTTGGGATTTGGTACCATCATTAGCTTTAATATGACAAATTTAAAAGAACTGGTTTTTAAGAGTAGTAGGAAATAATCAACATGTAAATAACGTTACAGAAAGGGGACATCTTATGAACATATTAGTAACAGGTGGTGCTGGTTTTATCGGAAGTACAATATGTGAACGATTATTATCGTTAGGGCATAAAGTAATCGCTTTGGACAATTTATCCTCCGGTCATATGGATAACATCAAACCATTTATGGACAATCCCTTGTTTACGTTTATTAAGGGAGATGTTTCCAATTTTGAAACATGTTTAACACTATCCGTCGGAATGGATGTCATCATTCACGAAGCAGCACTTGTATCTGTTCCCAAATCCATTGAAGAACCAATCTTAAATCACTCTTCAACCTTAACCGGAATGGTGAATGTATTAGAATCGGCTAGAATAAATGGTGTCAAAAGAATAGTATATGCATCAAGTGCAGCAACTTATGGATTAGATGATCATTATCCAAAAGTAGAAGAACATACGAGTGATGCCTTATCACCATATGCATTAGCGAAATATGTCGATGAACTTTATGCAAAACTATACTTTGAATTATATGGTGTAAGTTCTGTGGGCTTGCGTTATTTTAATGTCTATGGTCCAAAACAAGATCCAAGTAGCCCCTATTCCGGTGTGATTTCGATCTTCATTGATAAGGTAGTCTCTAACCAACCAATTACCATCTATGGAGATGGCTCTAATACAAGAGACTTTGTGTATGTAGAAGATGTCGTTGATGCAAACATTTTAGCCTTTGAAAGTAATTCTCAAGGTGCATTTGTCTATAATGTTGGTACCGAAATTGAAACGAGTGTATTAGAACTTGCGAAACTCGTTTTGAAGACTACCAATAAGAAGATAGATATTTTGTTTAAGGATGCAAGAAGTGGTGATATCGCAAAAAGTGTTGCTTCCATTTCGAAAATAAAAAAAGATCTGGGATTTACACCTAGAATAAGATTGAATGAAGGTTTGTCAAACACGATAAAGTGGTATTTATCAAACCAAAATAAACAACAACATTAAAGTTTACTAGTTTACGATAAAAGCGGTTGCGACTGATGGAAAAAAGTGCTATAATGTAATTTGCTGAAGGTGAGGTTTCATAGATGGAGTTAATTGAACTAATCAAATATTTGATATTAGGGATTGTTCAAGGTCTCACCGAACCACTTCCAGTTTCAAGCAGTGGGCATTTAGTAATATTTCAATTCTTGCTTCATATGGAACTCCCAGGGCTAGATTTTGAGATTATTGTGAATGCGGCTAGCCTCTTCGCAATTGTGTATTACTTTAGAAATGATTTAAAAGATTTAATTGTAAATAACATTGCTTTTGTTTTTAAAAAACAAAAAGAATATCAAAAAGATTTTAACTACTTGTTATTGTTAATCCTAGCTAGTATTCCAGCAGGAATCATAGGGCTATTACTCAAAGATACACTAGAAGCCTATAAATCGCTTCTAATGGTTGGGATTGGGTTACTCCTAACTGCAACCACCCTCCTCGTTGTAAGTAAACTTAGAGGAAAACGTGTAGAGACTGAGAGTATCAATGTAAAGAAGGCACTATGGATTGGGTTTGCTCAAGCATTAGCAATCGTACCAGGAGTATCAAGAAGCGGCATTACTACTTCAACATCCTTACAAAATAAGTTATCGATCGATGAAGCAATTAAGTTTTCATTTTTACTCTTTATCCCAATTTCTTTAGCGAGTTTACTCCTAAGTGGGATTAACATTGTACAAAATCCAGTTGAAGGTATGAGTTATTTGGGGTTAGGGATCGCATTTGTTGCGAGTTTAATTACGACATACTTTGCATTAAGTATCTTTGTAAAAGTATTAAAAAAACAAAAATTATTCTTATTTTCCATTTACTGTTATATAGTAGGTCTCTTATCTATTATATTTCACATCATATTATTATAATTTAGTTAAAAGTATAAGGAAGGATGCGTTTTACATATGAAAGAAACGAGACACGAGTTTGAAGATTTTTCTTCAAATCAAGAAGTAAATGAAGGTATCACATTAAAAGAATTGTATTTTATGATGGTCCATAACTGGTACTATATCGTTGGGGCGGTTATTCTAGCTTTGACTGTAGGTGTATTATACACATGGGTAATTGCGAACCCAAAATATGAAGCAACCACATCCGTGATTGTTCAAATTGATACCTCTGGTGGACAAACAACCGATTATAATGCGGTACTCACATTACAACGTTTGATCAAAACGTATCAAGAGTTTATCAAAAGTGATTTGGTGTTAGATGCTGTTATAGCTGAATTATCATTAGACGAAACCACAAAAGAAGTAAGAGATAACATTGCGATCGTCGCAGTAACCGACTCTTTAGTGCTTCAAGTAAAATATACAGCAGAAAATCCCGATGATGCTGCGGTGATTGTCAATTTCATCGCTCAAAAATTAATTGAAGCAGTCGATGGTGGAAACTACCCACAATTAAAAGATAAATTAGCGGTATTGGATGTTGCAAAAGTTCCACTAAGACCGTCTTCACCAAACAAACCACTTAATGTTGTTATCAGTGTACTTGCTGGTGGTATCTTAGGTGTTGGTATCGTGTTTATTAAAGAAATGTTTGATAATACATTTAAGAGTAAAAAAGAATTAGAATCAATCTTAAGATTCCCAGTGATTGGAAGCATTCCAGACATTGGATTTGATGAAGAATAGGAGGGGTAATCATGGCAAATGGAAATCATAAAGTTCATGAAAAATACAAAATATTTACCGTTGAAAACCCTGAAAGTTTAGTGGCTGAATCATTTCGTATGCTTCAAGTCAATGTTGCATTCTCTGGGATTGATGAAAAAATGCAAGTCATTCAAATTTCATCTGCGTTACCTGGGGAAGCGAAAACAACAGTTACGGTTAACCTTGCATCAGCTTACGCGGAAAAAGGGAAAAAGGTATGTTTGGTTGACTTAGACTTACGAAAACCAAAAGTTCATCGTGCTTTCAATATGAGAAATGTTGGATGCGGAATTACAAGTTATATCGCTGGTGAATGTGAACTAGCTGATATTATTAAAAAATCGGAAGTTGGAATTGATGTTATTTTACGAGGAGCAAAATCACCATTTCCAAATGTGATTTTAGAATCCAAGAAGTTACATCAGTTAATTGATGAATTAAGATCAATCTATGATGTTATCATTATTGATACACCTCCAGTACTACTCGTGACAGACGCAGTACTCGTATCAAGAATTGTTGATGGAACCATTTTTATTGTAGCTTATAACCAAACAAAGAAAGATTCTGCCAAAGAAGCAATCAACGTATTGATTAAGAATAAAGCAAACATAATTGGGACAGTCTTAACAAAAGTAGATGCAAAACATGCGAAATCTTACTTTGGATATGGTCAAAAATATAAGTATTATCAAGATGAAAAGGAAACGAATTAAATAGGCATAAATAGAACTAAATTTACTCTCAAAAGGGATGCGTGATTTGTATGATTGATATTCACACCCATATATTACCTTGTGTTGATGATGGTGCACAATCGATGGAAGAGGCGATTGAGCTAATCAAATCAGCCTATTCCCATGGTGTTACTGACATCATTTTGACCCCGCATAATATGCATAAGGGTCAGTATGATGTACATCCAGCACGCCTCAGAGAGATTTTTGAAGAGTTAAAAACGAAAGTACTTGAACATCAAATTCCAATCAATCTTTATTTAGGGAATGAAATTTATTTGTCAAGTCGAATTATAGAGCGTCTTCAAAAAGGAGATTCCTTAACACTCAATCATACCAAGTATATTTTGTTTGAGTTTTCGATGATGAAAGAGTATCCAGACGCAGAAGAAGTGTTATATGATATTTCGGCTGCGGGGTATAAAGTGATCTTAGCTCACCCAGAACGATACGATTACTGTAAGACAGTCGATGATATTTTGCGATATAAAAAGTATGGTGCACAAATTCAAGTGAATGCATCTGCAATCACTGGTCTTTATGGGAAAAAGGTACAAAAATTAGTATTTAAGTTATTGAAACTTGGAGAAGTTGATTATATTTCAAGTGATACACATGCACACCGGAAATATACATTCAAAGAAGCATATGATATCGTTAGGAAAAAGTTTGGGATTGAGTTAGCTAAGAAGATATTTAACGAAAATCCAAAAGTATTAATCGAGTAATGGAAAAAACGGGGGAAGTGCTATTATGAAAATTTATTCAGTTGTTCTAGCAGCTGGCAAAGGCACAAGAATGAAAACGGAAATGCCAAAATGTGCATATCCATTACTGAAAAAACCGATGCTTATGTATATTGTAGAAGCCTTAGAGGAATCTGTTGTCGATGACATCACAGTTGTGATTGGTCACAAAGCAGAAGTCTTCGAAGAGATTTTTGGTGATAGAGTCACCTATGCTTATCAAAAAGAACAACTTGGAACAGGGCATGCCGTGTTAAGTGCAGCCTCACTCCTTGAAGGCAAAGATGGTTTAACTGTAATACTCGCAGGAGATGTTCCCTTGGTATCCAAAGATTTGATTGATCGAGTGGTAGGACATCACCAAAAAGAAAACAATGCGTTAACAATCGTATCTTGTGTAATGCCAGACCCAAATGGATACGGAAGAATTGTAAGAGATGCCAATAAAAATGTAGTGGCCATTATTGAAGAAAAAGATGCTTCGGCTGAGATTAAAAAAATCAAAGAAATCAATTCCGCATTATATGTAGTAGATAATAAATTATTATTTGATGCATTAAAACAAATTACCCCACACAACGCCAAACATGAATATTATTTAACCGATATTGTTAAGATTATTGGGATTAATCATCGTGTTGGAACCTATATTGAGGAAGATCACGAAGCACTTTCTGGTATCAATGACTTATATTCTTTATCGCTGGTTGAAAAGCGAATGAGAATGGAAGTTAATAAGAAATACATGATGGAAGGGGTTAATATAGTTAACCCTGAAACGGTTACGATTGCATCAAGCGTAAAAATCGAAGCAGAAGTGACGATTTTTCCCAATACCTATTTAACCGGAAATACCATTATTAAGCGAAAAAGTCAAATTGGTCCAAACACGGAAATCAACAATGGAACGATTGGTGAATATTGTACGGTCAAACACGCATTAATCCATGATTCTGAGATTAAGAATCATTCCATCATTGGACCATTTGCTCATGTTAGAAATAACTCAGTGATTGGTGAACATAATATCATGGGGAACTTTGTGGAAGTCAAAAAAACAGTGACCGGAAAAGATGTCAAAGCAACTCACTTGGTTTATATTGGAGATACTACTACAGGAGATCATGTAAACTTTGGATCTGGATCTGTGACTGTTAATTTTGATGGAGAAAAGAAACATCAAACAATCATTGGTGATGATGTCTTTATTGGTGCGAATACCAATTTGATTGCCCCACTGACGATTGGTGATAATGTGTTTATCGCAGCTGGATCGACGATTAGTAAAGACATACCAAAAGACTCGTTTGCGATTGCGAGAAGTGAACAAGTCACAAAAGTAGAACCAAATAACCGATTTAAGAAATAATTATTTAAAATGAATTGGGTGAAAAATGATGAAAAGGGAAAAGCGAACAAACAAATACTTAAGATTATTACAGTATTTGATTATTGATACCTTTTTACTTTTATTCACTTTTTTTGTTGCTTTGATCGCAATGATGTTTTGGGATATTCCAATTGATGTGAATAAAGTACTGATTGGTTTACCTCTTGTCATCGCCTTTAAGTTAGCCGCATACTATCTCTTTGGTCTTTATAAAATGGTGACCAATCATGTTGGATTTGAAGATATCATTAAAATATCCGTCATTGCGATTCTTTCCAATTTAGTCGTTGTATTGTTTTATGCGATTACAAAGACAGAATTTATGAATAAATTTGCGTTTGTCTTTATCACACCACTTGAAATTGCATTGATTACATTGCCTAGAATCATCAAACGCCTTATCAACTATTTTAAGTCCAACATTGAATGGAATAAATCTTTGGGAAAACGAACATTAATTGTTGGAGCTGGAAATGGTGGAGAACTTGTTTTAAAAGAAATTTATCGTAATGCAAGACTAAATAACATTCCGGTTGCATTTGTGGATGATGATCAAGAAAAAATTGGTAGTAAGTTACTCGGTGTTAAAATCATAGGTCCAATCAAAGATATCAAAATCTTTATTGATGATTATAACATCGAAGAAGTTATCATTGCGATTGCGAATATCGAAAGTGTTCAATTAAGAGAAATTGTAGAGCTTGTATCAGAAAAACATATCAAGATAAAACGATTGCCACTACTCACCGAGATTGGTGCGAACGAAACAAGAAAAATTATTGATGTTAAGATTGAGGATTTACTCAACCGCGATGAAATACACCTTGATAACGATCAAATTGAATCATTTATCAAAGACAAGATTATTTTAGTCACTGGTGGTGGTGGATCAATCGGATCTGAACTCTGTAGACAAATTGTAACATTCAAGCCAAAACAACTCATTATTTTTGATATTTATGAAAACAATGCTTATGACATTCAGATGGAATTAGAACGTAAGTTTCATAAAGAACATGTGGGTAGTTGTTTAAAGGTATTTATTGGTAGTGTTTATAATGAAGATCGTCTTAGAACAATATTTGAGGAGTTTAAACCACAAATTGTGTTTCACGCGGCTGCTTATAAACATGTTCCGCTAATGGAAGATAGTGCAGTTGAGGCACTTAGAACAAATGTATTGGGTACGTATAATGTTGCTAAACTATCGAGTGAATTTAAAGTAGAAAAAATGGTACTAGTCTCAAGCGATAAAGCAGTAAGACCAACCAATGTCATGGGAGCAACCAAACGCTACGCGGAGATGATCATTCAATATTTTGATTCAGTTTCTGAGACGAATTATAGTGCAGTACGTTTTGGAAATGTACTTGGATCAAATGGAAGTGTTGTACCACTCTTTAAAAAGCAAATTGAAGACGGTGGACCTGTGACAGTAACTCATCCTGAGATTACAAGATTCTTTATGACAATACCTGAATCTGTTAGTTTGATTTTGCAATCGGCGGTCTATGCGAAAGGTGGAGAAATCTTTATTTTAGACATGGGTGAACCAGTTAAAATAAAAGATTTAGCTGAAAAGATGATAAGGTTAGCAGGATTTCGACCAAATATCGACATTGAGATCGAATATACTGGATTAAGACCTGGTGAAAAGTTGTATGAAGAGTTACTCCTTGATATATCAAAAAATAGCATTAAGACAGACAATAAAAAAATTTTTATTGAGTCTAATGGTCACACCGATCAAAAAGTAAATAATGAGATAGTGGAAGCAATTGATCATATAGAAACATTAACAAATGTTGAGTCAAAAGAACTACTTAAAAAACTAGTCAAGACATATCATGAAAACAAGAAGTAAAACCACATCATTTGTGGTTTTTTCAATATGCAATGAAAAAAGTAGTTAAAATATTAATAAAACTATTGTAAAGATTATCAAGTTATGAGATAATATTATTATTCGGTAAGCGAACAATTGTCATTGAGGTGTGTTATGCTTAAAAATGCCTATTTTAGTCCTACTACAACATATAAAGAGTTTATTATTTTGGATTTAATTGAAAAAAACTCTAACATTACCCAAAGAGAATTAAGTAATGTTGTTCATGTTTCCGTGTCAACAATCAATGATTATATTGAAACCTATGAACAAAAAGGATATTTAAAACGAAACTATATAACTACAAAAACAATTCAATATCTAATAACAGATAAAGGGATAGAACATAGAAAACTTCTTAATTTAGGATTTCTAAATGCAACCCAAAAGATATATGATACTGCAAAAAACAACATAATTCAATTTTTAACAAAATTAAACGAATCTGGATTTCGTAAAATATTGCTTTATGGTGCTGGTGAAGTAGCTGAGATTTTGCTTCAAGTGATCAAAAATGATAAATCTATCCAACTAGAAGTGGTCGGAATCATCGACGATAATGTGGATAAAATTGGCAAGAAGTTATTGAACACCACTATCGTTTCAATCGATAAGATTGATTCAGTGATACATGATGGAATACTAATATCTAGTTACACGCACCACAAAACTATTTACTCAAAGTTAGTTCAATTAAAATATAACCCAGATAAAATTTTAGAATTTTTTACATATATATAAAAAAAGATTCTTCAATAAATCGAATATGGAGGAAAATATGAAAATATCAGTTGTAGGAATTGGTTATGTTGGTTTATCAAACGCAGTTTTATTAGCACAACATAATGAAGTTATTGCCTTGGATGTAGTTGATGAAAAAGTAGAAATGGTTAATCGTAGACAGTCACCTATTGTTGATTATGAACTAGAAGAATATCTTAAAACTAAAAATCTAAATCTGAAAGCAACTTTGGATAAAGAACTTGCATATAGGAATGCGCAATTTGTGATTGTTGCGACTCCGACTAATTATGACCCAACACTTAATTATTTTGATACTTCATCTGTTGATAAAGTTATTAATGATATTAGTATAGTGAATCCAAATGCCATTATTGTTATTAAATCTACTATTCCAGTTGGATATACACAAGAACAACAAACTAAACATTCAATTCTTAAGATAATGTTTTCCCCTGAGTTTTTAAGAGAAGGAAGAGCGTTATATGATAATTTATATCCATCTAGGATTGTGGTAGGAGAACATTCTGAATATGCCAAACAATTTGCTGAATTAATGCTTCAAGGAGCAATCAAAAAAGATGTTCCAGTTCTTTTTACAAGTTCTACAGAAGCAGAAGCAATTAAACTGTTTTCTAATACATATTTAGCATTAAGGGTAGCTTTCTTCAATGAACTTGATACATATGCTGAAGTACGTGGATTGGATAGCAAAGAAATTATTGAAGGTGTTTGTTTAGACCCTAGAATTGGAAATCATTACAATAACCCATCATTTGGTTATGGTGGGTACTGCTTGCCAAAAGATACTAAACAATTATTGGCTAACTATAAAGACGTTCCACAAAATATTATGTCAGCAATAGTGGATGCAAATCGTACAAGAAAAGATCATATCGCAGATATGATTCTTTCAAAAAAACCTAAAGTAGTTGGAATCTATAGATTAGTAATGAAAAGTAATTCCGATAATTTTAGACAATCATCCATTCAAGGTGTTATGAAACGCATCAAAGCCAAAGGTATTGAAATAATTATTTATGAACCAGTACTACACGAAGATACTTTCTTTGGTTCAAAAGTTGTAACTAATTTTGATGAATTCATACAAAAATCTGATGTTATAGTCTCGAATCGATTCTATAAAGAACTGAATGTAGTAAAAGAAAAAGTATATACAAGAGATTTATTTAATAGAGATTAGGTATAGATAATATGATTGAAACATATTTAGTAACAGGTGCGGCAGGCTTTATTGGCTACTTTTTATCAGAAAGATTGCTTAAAGAAGGATACAAAGTTGTGGGTGTTGACAATCTAAATGACTACTATGATGTTAACTTGAAACATACCAGATTAACTTTATTGAAAAATCATAAAAATTTTATATTTTTAAAGTTAGATATATCTAATAAAAATGATTTAGAAGAGTTATTCATTAAATATCGGTTTGATTATGTAATTAATCTTGCGGCACAAGCTGGTGTTAGATATTCTATAGATCATCCAGATGTTTATATTCAGAGTAACATCATTGGTTTTTATAACGTTCTTGAAATGTGTAGACACTATCCGGTTAAACATCTAGTCTATGCGTCCAGTAGTTCAGTATATGGCTCAAATGAAAAAGTTCCCTTTGAAGAAAGTGATAATGTTGACCACCCTGTTTCGCTTTATGCAGCAACTAAGAAAAGTAATGAATTAATGGCACACACGTATACTCATCTTTATGGGATTCCATCTACAGGCTTAAGGTTTTTTACTGTTTATGGACCACTGGGAAGACCTGATATGGCGTATTTTAACTTTGTTGATAGATATTTTAAGAATGAAACTATCAAAATTTTTAATAATGGTGATTTCGAAAATGATTTGTATCGCGACTTTACTTATATAGACGATATTGTTGAAGGTATTTTTAGAGTAATGAGATATTCCCAAGCATCTATCAAACCGAGTCATACTATATTGAATATAGGAAACAATAATCCAGAGAAACTAATGAATTTTATTAACACATTAGAAAAATGTCTTTCAAGATCTTTAGGTAAAAGAATAGAATTTATTAAAAAATTTGAACCAATTAAATTAGGAGATGTTCACAAAACATATGCTTCTATAAGTAAACTGGAGAAAATGGTTGGATTTAAACCAACAACTTCAATAGAAAGAGGTTTACAAAAGTTTACCGACTGGTATGTTTTGTACTATAAAAAGGTGTAATAATTATATGTTTTATTTAAAGATTAAACGTTTATCAGATTTTATTTTATCTTTTATAGGGTTAATTATTCTTATGCCATTATTTCTTCTAATTATAATATTAATAAAACTAGATTCAAGAGGGCCAATATTATTTAAACAAAAGCGAATAGGGCGCAATAAAAAACCTTTTTACATATTGAAATTTAGAACAATGCGTATTGATACACCGAAAGATACGCCTACTCATCTTTTAGAAAATCCTCAACAATGGATCACTAAAATTGGAAAGATATTAAGACGATCCAGTTTAGATGAGCTGCCACAAATAATTAATATTTTAAAAGGCGATATGTCTATAATAGGACCAAGACCAGCTTTATGGAATCAATACGATCTTATAGAAGAAAGAGATAGATTTGATGTACATAAGTTGTATCCTGGTCTTACAGGTTATGCTCAGGTTAACGGAAGAGATGAACTATCAATTACAGATAAAGCAAAGCTTGATGGTTACTACGTACAGCACATCAGTATATTTCTTGATATTAATATCTTTTTTAGAACCATAATTAACACTATTCAATTTAAAGGCATTGTTGAAGGTGGTAATGAATCCAAAGTAGAGAAAAAACAAGAGCAAGGGGATAGGTGATTATGGTAAGAGTATTAATCACAGGCGCTAATAGTTATGTTGGGACTAATCTGCAAAAATGGTTAATGAAAGATCCTACTGATTATTATACAGAAACACTAGATATGAAAGATCCAAATTGGAGACACTTTGATTTTTCTAGATTTGATGTAGTATTTCATGTTGCTGGCTTAGTTCATAAGAACATTAGAAAAGTCAATAAGCAAGCATATTACACAATTAACACAAATTTGACAGCGGAATGTGCAAAAAAAGCATACTCATCCGGAGTTAGACATTTTATTTTTATGAGTACAATGTCAGTATATAATCCACTTGAAAGGATAATTACAGTTGATTCGAAACCAAGACCAGCCAATGATTATGGATTAAGTAAATTATTAGCAGAACAACAACTTTTCAATGATTTAAACAAAAATGATTTAACGATTATAAGAGCTCCAATTATTTATGGTAAAAACTCACCTGGTAATTTTGAGAGACTTATTAAGCTTTTGGATAAATTACCCATATTTCCAGACATTAATAATAAAAGAAGTATGATTTTTATAGATAATTTATGTGGTTGTATTAAGAAGATTATTGATTGTAAGATTACTGGTATTGTTCATGTACAAAACCCGAGTTATGTAAGTACTACAAATCTAGTTAAAATACTATCTAAGGTTAAAGGTAAGAAAATTGTTTTTACTCGTGTTTTCAATTTTGTAATAATACTGATATCAAAATTAAACAGTACGTTCAGAAAGATGTTTATGGATCATTATTATGACCTCGGTTTAACTAAAGCATTCGATGATTGTGTTTTAATTGAGTTGGAGGAGTCGATTCAAATGACTATTGACAATGAATAGATGAAAGAAGGACATAAAACATGAATATAATATACATAACTACAGTCGGTTTTGATACATTTGGGGGGAATAATCACCTGAATTCAGCATTAATTGAAGATTTTTTGAAACAAGGTCATAAAATTCACCTTATACAGAGTTCGTATGGTGACCTTAATATTGTTCCAGAACACCTAAAAAACAATAATAATTTTATTTTTCATTCCATACGCAGAGGTAGAATAAATAAACGCAGATTGGTCTTAAGGGCAATTGATGAAATAGTTTACTACAATAAAGTTATAAAATATGCTTCTATTTTGGTCGATTATGATGTGATATATTATCAATCAAGTGGGTTAAGTTTCTATTTTGTTCCAAAATTATTACGGAAACTTAAAAAAAATATAGTTTTTAACATCCAAGATTTATTTCCAAACAGCCTTCAATCCACCAAAAAGATCTTTAGTAAGTTTTTGATTAAAATAATTATGCCATTTCAAATTAGAATGTATAATATGGTGTCTAAAGTAATCGTTATTTCAAACGATATAAAAAATGAACTGCTAAAATATGGCATTGATGAAAAAAAGATACATGTTGTTTATAACTGGTATAATGAAGCAGAAGTATATCCGATTGAACTAGAGCATAATAGATTTGCAAATAAGTACAAAATGGTAAAGAACAAGTTTGTAGTACAGTATGCAGGTAATTTAGGGTATGTCATTGATTATGATTTTATTATAAATCTTGCTAAAAAGTTAAGAAACGATTTAACTATTACTATTCAAATAATTGGTAATGGCAGTAATAAAGATCAACTGAAAAAACGTTTGGCAAAAGCAAAACTAAACAATGTTGAAATGTATCCTATACAAGATCAAGATATTGTTAGAGATGTCTACTCATATGGTGATTTATGCTTTATACCATTAAAAAAAGGAGTAATTTTTCATAGTGTACCCAGCAAGGCAAGTTTAGCATTAGCATGCAGCGTACCAGTTTTATTGATTTGCGATGAATCATCGGATTATGCAAAATTGATTATTGATAACAAGGTAGGTTTTGTGACTGGTAATAATAATGTGGATAAAGCCTACCAATTTATCATAGGAGCTAATAGAAAAAGTGATGACTATTACATCTATAAATTGAATAGCGTTATATTTGCTGAGCGACTTTTGTCCAGAAAGCAAAACACGCAAAAAATTATAAATATTATTGAGAACATTATTGTGGAAAAGGAAACTGAGTGATATGCGTAAATATTTGATTGGTATTTGGGGTCAGTATGGTGATTCTGAGAATGTTGCAGATGGACAAGCTGTTCGTACAAGGATAATTACAAACGCTATCAAAGCACGTTTTGGTATCGACAAAGTACATATGGTCAATACGAATAACTGGAAAAAGAGAAAACTTAGTTTATTATTTGCTACATTGCATATGATTTTTTACTGTGAAAAAATAATAATTATGCCAGCAGACAACGGTTTCAAACTAATAGTCCCATTGTTAAACATAATGTCGTATTTTCACAAAAATAAAATAATTTATATTGTTATTGGTGGCTTTTTGCCAAACTTACTTAGGAGAAACAGTAAATATATTAAGTATCTCAAAAAATATCAAGCAATATTTGTTCAAACAACTAATTTGAAGCAAGAAATTAATGTCCTAGGTTTGAAGAATACTTACATCTTATCGAATTTAAAAGATATGGAAAAAAGAAATGTCTCAGATATCAAGCAAATTAATGCTGATAATATCAAAGTATGTACCTTATCTAGAATTAATATCGAAAAAGGCATACTTGATGCAATTGATGCGGTTAAAATTGCAAATACAATTTTAAAGAAAAAAAAATACAACTAGATATTTTTGGAATAGTATCGAAAGGATTTGAGGAGCAATTTTACAATCTATTACGTCAACATTCCGATTTTGTTGAGTACAAAGGAGTAGTACCATACGACAAAACAGTAGGTGTGCTTAAGGATTACTTTTGTCTTGTTTTCCCTACATATTATTATGGTGAAGGATTTGCGGGTACATTTATAGATGCTTTTTTTTCAGGAGTACCAATAATAACAACTAACTGGAAACATAATTCTGAAATAATCAAAGAAGCAAAAAATGGATTTTTAGTAAATATAAAAAGTCCAAACGAGATAGCTGACAGATTGGTGTATTTATATAAGAACCGACTAATTCAATATGAGATTTCAATCAATAACCTGAATGAGGCAGTTAAATACGATCCAAGTATAGTTTTAGAGGACTTATTTCACATACTTGATTTGCGATAGCGCATGCAATGTAAGATAACATAGGAGGAATTACATGAAACATCAAACAAATGATAACAATCGCATGCTAAATCTTTTTTTGATATCTTTTTACATAATATCTATTCCAATGAGTATGTTGTCAATAGGTGTTTTGGGGTCTTTATTAAGACTGGTTAGTTTATTCATCGGCTTATCATCACTATCAGTTCATTTATGGTATAATAATCGCATCATATACAAAAATGGTGTACTCATCTCATGGGCAGCATATGTCATTTTCGTATTGCTTTCTACTATATGGTCTAACACACCAAATACAAGTTTTATTGTATCATTTGGATTAATACAAGTCTTGATTATCTCTTTCACACTTACAGTTTATAGATTTTCTGAAAATGATATGAAATTTATCGAGATAGCATGGATATTAGTTGCAATTATATGTGTTTTTTTATTATTGTCAAGTTCAGGTAATACATATTTCATTGAGGGAAGAAGAACAATAGTACTCCGATATGGGTTTGTTGATCCGAATGAATTAACTGCTTATTTTATAGTGCCTACAGTAATACTTGTGTCTAAAATAATAAAAAAACAGAACATATATACTATTTTCTTAATCATATTATTTATGCTTGTTTTTTACTCTATAATAATCACTGGTTCTAGGTCAGGAATATTGAGTTTCATACTAACAGTAATATTTACCTTATTTAAGTCAAGGGTAAAAATTAGAAATATACTGTTTTTTGTGTTTATTGGGGTAATTAGCTACTATTTAGTGTTTAACGTATTTAGAGATCTATTGCCTGTCTCTGTATTACAGAGACTACAATTTACAAGTATTAATAATGATGGAGGAAGTGATAGGTTTATCATTTGGCAACAATCAATCACTAACACATTAAATGATGGATTTAGATTCATTTATGGATATGGACCTTTTGGAGCTCCGAATATTTCAATAACTCCCACAATGCACAATCATTTTTTACAAAGTTTTGTTGATGGTGGACTAATGGGATTATTGTTATTCTCAATATTTATTTTTTTACTACTCATTAAGAAATCAAATCTGTACTTTTATTTGCCTTCTATTATTGGTGCAATTGTGATGATTATGACATTAACATCTTATGCTTCATTTAAACCAATTTGGACAATATTTATGATGGGTTTAGTTAATGTTAACCTTAAAACTAGCAATAAAATAGAACAAACTTAGGGAGGAAATTAATTGGAAAATATGTTTGATGTGATTCATATAATACCTAGTCTAGATTTCGGTGGTGCTGAAATTATGACAGGAACCTTGTGTTCTGAGTTAATGTTGAATAATGTTAAAGTTTGCATTATTAGTTTGTATAACAAAAAAACCACTATAAGTCGCCAACTAGAAAATAAGAATTTACATGTAGTTTATCTAAACAAAAAAAGAGGCATTGATATTAATATTATTTTCGAACTGAGGAAGATTATCACGAAGTTACGACCAAATGTAATTAATACACATTTATATACTTTACCATATGTGTATTTCTCGCTGTGGTTTTTACCCCATATAAAGATTTTTCATACCATACACAGTGTTGCAAATAAAGAAATGAATAAATTATATAGACTCTTTTACAAAATTTTGTTTAGAGTTAGATATGCGATACCTATTGCAATAAGTCCAGAAATAAAAAAAAGTATTATCACTGAATATGGTTTAATCGATGATCAGGTTCCCACAATATTTAACGGAATTAATATGTCACTGTTTGTACCTAAAGTAATATACGAGAATGAAGATAAGTTAGTATTAATTAATGTTGCAAGATTCAATTATGTTAAAAATCATAGATTATTGTTAAATGTTTTTGCTAAATTAATTAATAAATATCCAAATTTAGAATTAAGATTGTGTGGTGAAGGTCCTTTGATGAATGAAGTTATAGAGCTTGCTCACGCTTTAGATATAACAAATAAAGTTAACTTTATGGGCAACATTTTAAATGTTAAAGAAGTTTTAGTTAGTTCTGATATCTTTGTTTTGCCATCACTATGGGAAGGAATACCTTTATCTTTGATTGAAGCTATGGCATCAGGTTTGCCAGTTGTAGTAAATAAAGTTGGTGGGATGGTAGATATGATAAATGACGGAATAGATGGTGTTTTTTTTCATAATACTGATCAAGATCTATATGACAAATTAGAATCACTTATAATAAGCAAGAATCGAAGAAAATCTTTGGGTATAGAAGCGGTTAAAAAGGCACAGATTTTCAATTCAAAGAAGATGTGTCAAGAGTATATAAAACTATATTTTAGTAGCGAGAATAAATAATGAGTATGAGCGCTAAAATCTTAATTATTAGTCCATACGACCTACAATCAAATAATGCTTCTATAAACTGTATTTCGAGAATAATTGAATCCTTAAGAAAAGATAATGCTAATATTGTATACTTTTGCGTAAATCAGAATTCATTAGAATATCATGACCAATATATAAATAATATTCGGGTTTATATGTTTCCATCAAAAAAAACTATCTATCACAAAAAAATTGTTACCATGAGTGGCAAAACACTAAGTGATAGGATTTTAAGAAAAATTAATTACGTTTGCTTAAAAATATGTACAATTTTTAATCTAGAAAACTATCATTGGGCGATTAATTTTAAACGTATGAAATCAATTTTTCTCAAAATGACAGAAGAAAAAAAATTTGATGCGATTATTTCTTTTTCTTTACCATTCACTTCTCATATATTTGCCAATAGACTACATAAACTGGGTAAGAGTACCAGATGGATTCCTTATGAATTAGATCCATTTGCGTTAAACTATACAAGGAATAGACTACTGATACCCATCCGAAAAAAATTAGAAAAAAAATGTTTCAGTATTGCAAATCATATTATATCAACTATAGGGATTTTAGAACACAATTCAGAAGCAAAATTTAGGCAGGAGCTAGTATATAAATCTACTTCCATGCCATTGCCAATTTTACGTATCATAGAGAATCATCATCAAGAAAAATACGAGTATGATTTTTGTTATGTAGGGTCTTTTTATAAAAAGTTTCGGAACCCTTCATACATGTTTAAGATACTATCGAATGTCTTAATTGGAAAGCATATTATCATTGCTGGTGGTGATATTCCTTGGAATAGCAACTCATATATAGAAAAATTGAAAGTCAATAATAAGGTTACTATTTTAGGATGGGTATCGTTAGATAAATCAAAAGATATTATTGAAAAATCTAGATTTCTTCTTAATTTGTCAAACAACTTGCCTAACCAAATTCCAAGCAAGGTAGTAGATTATATAAGTACAGGTAAGAAAATAATTAATTTTTACTATAATGATGACGACCCATCATTTATTTACTTAAAAGAGTATCCACACATTATTAATATAAAAATTAATTCATCGGATACCCAGGTATTAAAAGAATTGTGTATATTCATTGGGAATTTATCATATCAGATTGATTATAATGATTTAAGGTGTATTTATAAAAATTATCAAGAGGATGTCGTCTTACAAAAAATATTGAATATAATAGGAGGAAAGAATGTTTAAGAACAAAATACTATTAATCACTGGAGGCACAGGATCATTCGGAAACGCTGTATTATCCCGACTTCTAGATAGTGATTTACAAGAAATACGCATACTATCTAGAGATGAAAAAAAACAAGAAGATATGCGCAAACATTATAATAACAATAAAATTAAATTCTATTTAGGGGATATTAGAGACTATAGTTCTATTGAAGGTGCATTTATTGGTGTCGATTTTGTTTTCCATGCTGCTGCTTTAAAACAGGTGCCTTCTTGTGAGTTTTACCCAATTGAAGCAGTAAAAACTAATATATTGGGTAGTGACAATGTAATAACAGCCTGTATAAAAAACAAAGTAAAAAAAGCTATTTTTCTATCTACCGATAAAGCAGCCTACCCGATTAATGCAATGGGAATGAGTAAAGCGATGATGGAAAAAAATGTTATTGCTCGCTCAAGACAATTACAACATAATGACACAATTTTGTGCCTAACTAGATATGGAAATGTTATGGCATCAAGGGGGTCAGTTATTCCATTGTTTATAGAGCAAATAAAAGCAAAAAAACCAATCACCATAACCAATCCAGAAATGACAAGGTTTATGATGACATTGGATGATGCTGTTGATTTAGTGCTATATGCATTTCAAAATGGAGAGCAGGGAGACCTTTTCGTTCAAAAAGCACCATCAGCTAGCATTGATACTTTGGCAAAAGCAATATTAAACTTGAGTGGATGTAATATACCACCTGTATATATTGGTACACGTCATGGGGAAAAATTATATGAAGTATTGGTTACTCAAGAAGAAATGACTAAAGCAATTGATTTAGGAAATTTCTATAAAATTCCAGCTGATAATAGAAACTTGAACTATAATAAATATATTGAACTTGGTTGTGACAACATCATGGATGTGGAGGCTTACCACTCACATAATACTCAAAGGTTGGATCTTAATGGTATGAAAAATTTATTGTTAAAATTAGATTTATTTAAGTAGGTAATATATGAAAGTGCTTGTTACTGGAGCGAAGGGATTTATAGGTAAAAATCTGATTTCAGAGTTGAAAAATCACAAATTTACTGATATATATGAGTATGATACACAATCTTCACTAACAGATTTAGATGAATATACAAAAGATGCTAACTTTGTTTTTCATCTTGCCGGTGTAAATAGAACCAATAATGAAAATGAGTTTTTAGTAGGAAATTTCGGTTTTACGACAACATTATTAGAAAGTTTGAAAAAAAACCACAATAAATGCCCTATTATGATTTCATCATCTATTCAAGCAGAACTTGCTAACCCCTATGGTATTAGTAAGAAAGCTGGAGAAGACCTAATAACTAATTACGGGAAGGAGTATGGAGTAAAAATATTAATTTATCGCTTTCCAAATGTTTTTGGCAAATGGTGTAGACCAAATTACAATAGTGTTATAGCTACATTTTCCTACAACATAGCTAATAATTTACCTATAATGGTCAATGATCCTGATATAGTCTTGAATTTAGTTTACATTGATGACCTCGTTAAAGAGTTAATCAATAGCATGAATGGTTTAGAAAATCGGATAGGTGATTTTTGCTACGTAGAACCCGTTTATAGTGTGAGGTTGGGAGATATAGTGGATTTAATTTACTCATTTAAAAATTCAAGATATGATTTAAGCATACCTAATCAAGGGGATCTGTTTATTAAAAAATTATACGCAAACTATATTAGTTATTTGCCTGAAACCCAACTTATATACAACTTAAAAATGAATATGGATGAAAGAGGATCTTTTACAGAATTTCTCAAAACTCCAGATAGAGGCCAAGTATCTATAAATGTAACTAAACCAGGAATTGTTAAAGGTAATCATTGGCATCACACTAAAAATGAAAAATTTTTAGTTGTGAGTGGAAGTGGTTTGATTCGATTGAGAAAGATAGGTGAAACAAATATTATTGAGTATCTAGTTAGTGGCGATAGACTTCAAGTAATAGACATACCGCCTGGTTATACTCACAACATTGCAAATTTGGGAAACACAGATTTAGTAACAGTCATGTGGGTTAATGAGTCATTTAACAAAGATTTACCCGACACAATATATATGGAGGTTTAAAAGATTGAAAAAATTAAAAATTATGACAGTTGTTGGAACACGACCCGAAATAATTAGGCTATCGGCTGTGATTAACAATTTTAATTCTTGTGAAATGGTTGAACATATTTTAGTGCATACTGGTCAGAATTATGATTATGAGTTGAATGAAATATTCTTTTGTGATTTTAAAATTAATAAACCTAACTATTTTCTAAACTCAGCAACAGGCACAGCTATTTCCACAATTGGAGCAATTTTAACGAATATTGTTCCCATTATTGAGAAGGAAAGACCAGATGCTTTTTTGGTATTAGGTGATACTAATAGTTGTTTGGCCGCCATAGCAGCAAAACGATATCAAATACCTATTTTTCATATGGAAGCTGGTAATAGATGTTTCGATCAAAGAGTGCCCGAAGAGATCAATAGAAAAATTGTTGATCACATCGCAGATATAAATTTGCCTTATAGTACAATATCCCGTGAATATTTGATAAAAGAAGGATTTCCAGCAGACAGAATAATAAAAACCGGAAGCCCAATGTTTGAAGTACTATCAAAAATGAGAGATCAAATAGATTCTTCTAATATACTGCTTCAATTAAACTTGAAAAAAAATAATTATTTCTTAGTTTCATTTCATAGAGAAGAAAATATAAACACAAGAAATTTTGAAGAACTGATAAAAACGATTAATGCTATAGCAAATTTATATAACTTACCAATCATCATTTCGACACATCCTCGAACTCAAAAAATGATTGATACAAAGCAAGTTCAATTTCACCCGCTTATCCAAAAACTAAAACCTTTAAGTTTTCTAGACTATAATAAATTACAAATGAATGCTAAAGTAGTTTTAAGTGATTCGGGGACCATAAGTGAAGAATCATCAATTTTAAAATTTAAAGCTTTGAATATTCGAGATACTCATGAGAGACCTGAAGCAATGGAAGAAGCAGCAGTAATGATGGTTGGCGTAAATGAAGAACGAGTAATAACTGCACTAAACATACTTATCAATGATAACAACATTTACAATGAAGTGAAAGACTATCAAATTCAAAATGTTTCGGAAAAAGTATTAAAAATTATTGTTAGTTACACTGGTTATGTTAATAATTATTTGTGGAAAAAGTAAATAATAGATCGGTATGAAAAATTATAAAAATAGCATTTTATTCACAATTACCTCAATTATATCAAGTTTAATTAGCGCTATATTTGGATTAATTTTAATAAGATTAATAATTTTGCACACTGGATCTAACTATAATGGATTAAACATAACAATTAGTCAATTTGTTAACTCTTTTATTCTTTTAGAAGGTGGAATTACTGTTATATTTTCATATTATTTGTTCAAACCCATAGTTGAAAAGAATCATCACGAAATTAACAAATTGCTTTCATATGCAAAAAAGAAATATTTTAAAATTGGACTTGTTGTTCTATTTATATCAATCCCGAGTTCAATTATTTATTCATTTTTTATAAAAACAGACATTACTTTTTATGAGATAATTCTTTTGTTTGCGATTTCAATTGCTGGTATATGGCTGAATATTTCACTTACGATTAAATATAGACTTATACTAGAAGCTAATAATAACGAATATATTATACAGTTGATTACTATTACCGTTTTAATTGTCGTCAATATAGCAAGCATTTACATATTGGTTAGTTTTAAATCCTATATTTTAGTTCGCCTTATGTTCTTTCTAGGACAGTTGCTAAACTATTTATTACTAAGGTTTGTGGTATCGAAAATGTTTAGATATATAAAATTTGATAATATAAGTGAAACCGCAAACATTTCTGGTTCAAAAGATATGTACTTGGAAAGGGTAATTGGAAGTTTATATGATTCTTCATTTGTGTTTTACTCATCCATTTTCATAGGTACGATTTTTTTAAGTATATTTGCTATATATAATACAATAATTGGGACAATTAAAAATCTTCTCACATCAGTAGTTAATGGACCCAGAATTTATTTTGGAAGATTAATTGCACAAAATGATATGAGTAAATTTAGAAAACAATTTATGAGTTTTCAACTTGTTTTAAATGTTATTGCATTGACATTGGGGTCATCTCTAATAATAATGCTAACGCCATTTGTTAGTTTATATACAAAGGGTATAACAGATGCTAATTATTACAGCACAATTATTCCATATATCTTATCCATAACAATGGTTCTCCACATAATGTGTACACCTTTGGGAAATATAATAATTTTATCTGGTCATTTTAAAGCATCAAGGCAAATACAAATCACAACTTTTCTTATTTTAATTACTACACTACTTCTTACCATAATATTTAAAAAATACGACTTGTCTCTTTATTCATTATTAATATCAGAATTATTTCTCTTTGGTGCTCGCTTAGTATTTTCATCGAAGAAGGTACTAAATATAAACTATAAAAACATTTTATCACAATACTTACCTAATATAATTGTTTCTTTTGTATTGATTCTCTTGTTCACTAGATATCTGCCGATAATTGATACGTATTACATTTGGTTTTTTTGGGGAGTATGCACTGTTTCAATATTTCTATTAATTAACATATTAGTAGTTTATATTTTTAATAAAAAAAATATTGTCGAAATTATACAAGTAGTTAGAAAGGGAATAGCAAAATGAATCAAAATATTTTTTCTACACCAATAGTTTTGTTTTTGTATAAAAGGCTAGATACAGTAGTACAAATAATTGATAGAATTAGAAGTATAAAACCTAGCAAGTTGTATATTTTATCTGACGGACCAAAAAATGATGAGGAGACTTTGATTGTTGACAATATTAGAAATAGTGTTGAAAGACTTATTGATTGGGAGTGTGAAGTGATAAAAAAATATTCCCCAATCAATATAGGTGTTTACGAAAATATTGGTGAAGGTGCGAAGTGGGTGTTAAGTCATGAAAAGGAAGCAATCTTTATTGAAGATGATAATCTTCCTGAAATTTCATTCTTTTTCTTTTGCAAAGAACTACTCAATAAATATAGTGATGAAGAGAAAGTATTATGGATATGTGGTACTAACTATTTGGAGGATAAATTCAAACCCATTGACTCTTCAAGTTATTTATTTTCTCAACATTTAATGCCTTGTGGATGGGCATCATGGAGCCACAAGTTTATCAAATACTACGATGGCAAAATTGAGACAGTACTAAATAAAGAATCTCTACGACTAATAAGAAAGAATTACAAAAATAAAAGTCTATTTAGATATCAACTCAGAAATGTAGTTGATGAAAGAAAAGATCAATTAAGGGGTAAAAGAATTAAATCATGGGATCACCAACTTGCATTATCTATTAGACTACATAACTTATATGGTATTGTACCTTGTGTAAATCTCATTAAAAATATAGGGGTTGATGACGTATCTGAGCATGGTGGGACAACATTTAATAATATAATGACACAAAGATTTTGTGGAATCGAAACTCAACAACTAAAGTTCCCCTTGAAACATCCGAATGTTGTCGAAAAAAATGACATCTATGAAAAAAAGGTTGATAATATAATTTTACCTCCTTGCACATTAAGAGTAAAAAAAGACATTATTTTTGCAACAAAATATATTCTGAAGGTTATAATTGGGGAAAAAATGCTTAATAGAATTTTAGTTTTTAAAAGAAAATTGTTTACTAAAAACAAAGTTAATAAAAAGAATTAGAATAAACTATTAAATAATTATGTAAAATTAGTAATGATGTGATATTTTCGTATTGGTTTGTAGCTGAAAAAACCACACCCCACATAATAGTTACAAGGTGTCAAAACAATAACAACACTTTTGACCTAAAACATTTTATTATTTCAATTCATCATTCTATAGACATTTCCTTCAACAAAATTTTATTGGGTGGTATATAAAATCGAATGAGTTTTGAAATGTTTTTATATCTTAACACTCTTTCATAATTATAACAATTAGCTTACAAAAGGATAATCACTATGTCTTATTTAAATAAACACCAACAGTTGGATCTTTAAAAATTACTATTGTCGCTTCATAATACTTGCACAAAGTCATTTATGATCTAGTTTACTGTATTTGTTTTGCACATCTAAATTATACGCTAATTTAATGTTTACATTAAAAGATATATTGTAATGGAGTTGATGTTTCTCATTGGTAAAATTGTTTAAATAATGGTAATTATGACTTCACACTCATCAAAAGTATACTATCTTCAAGGTAGTTTTAACATATTCCCTTTTCTTATAGCGGTAGAAATACCGCCTTTAACTTACTTAGACATTATAAAAAACATTGATAAGAATTATAGAAAAAGTGTATAATATAATAAACACCTGTTTAGGAGAAAACGGATATGTTACAGTATTCCAATGAAATATTAGAATTATTAGATAAAAAGAAAAAAACACTATGTTATAAGCGCATTTTTGATGTGTTCTTTTCATTTATGGGAATTGTTATATTATTTCCGTTTTTTATTCTTATCTATTTACTCATTTTACTAACAAGTAAGGGAAATCCAATTTTTATACAAGAACGAGCAGGAAAAGATGGTAAGATATTCCATATTTGGAAGTTTCGTACGATGGTAGATCATGCTTATAGTCAAGGTAAACCTATGACAATTGGGGATGATCCTAGAATTACAAAAGTTGGAAAGGTACTACGCAAATTAAAAATAGATGAAATTCCACAACTCATCAATGTACTAAAAGGAGATATGAGTTTTGTAGGGCCGCGCCCATTAGTACCATATCACATTAGTTTATATACAGACGATCAAAAACAAATTTTATGCATTAAACCAGGAATTACCGATTTGGCATCCATATCATTTCGAAAAGAAAGTGAACTGTTAGCTAGTTCAAGTGATCCTGATAAAACATATTTAGAAGAAATCATTCCAAGAAAAGTAGAACTGAATATGGTTTATATTCGTAATATTTCATTATGGAACGATTTGCGCTTAATCTTTAGAACGGTATTCAGTTTATTTAAACTATAGATGACTCTTTTGGAAAGGGGTGAAGATGAATGCATATTGCTTTTTTACTGATGTATCACCATCCAGAGCGGGTTTCCAGTTATTATTTATATGATGATTTGATGGAACATTTGCGTAATGATGGGCATATCATAAGTGTAATCACTCCAAACCCAGTAAGAGGATTAACCATTGAAGATCGTAAAAAATATAAAAATATAAAAGAAGAACTTGAGTATAAAAATCAAACGATACATCGAGTGAATGTTCCGTTTGATACAAACAGTGGAATGTTACGTAGAGCTCTTCGATACGTAATGTTATCCATAAAATGCTCAAACATGATTAAAAAGATAAAGCCAGATAAAGTGTATGTTCAATCAGACCCACCTATTTTATATGCACTCCTTGTTTCAAGAGTATGTAAAAAGTTGGGAATTCCTACACTATATCACATTCAAGATTTAGCACCAGATAATATCACATCACTTAAAAAAAGAAGTATGGTTTATCAAGTGTTAAATCATTACCACACTAAAGCTATGAAGACAGTGAACAAAATCATTGTCATATCCGAAGATTTAAAAGATATGTTAGAAAGCAAAGGAATTGATCCAAGTAAAATACGTGTTGTTTACAATTGGAAGTTTGATGATGTTACATGTTATGATTTGATAAAACATCCAATGATAGAAGATCAATCCTTTAAGGTATCCTACATTGGTAACATTGGATATGTTCAAAATATGGATGTGATCATGGGTGCTGCGAAATTGTTAGTGGATGAGGACATACATATTCACATTATTGGAGATGGAATTAGAAAACCAGAAGTCATTCAAATGATCGAAGAACAAAAACTAAACAATATGTTTGTTCACGATAAAGTAGCAATTGAAGAGGTTGATACGCTGTATCAAGCAACCGACATTAACTTGATTACACTGAATCAAGGGATTGTTTTCACCGCGTTACCTAGTAAAACAAGTGCTTGTATCGATGCATTAAAACCAATCATCGCATGTGTTGATAAACATTCTAAGTATGCACACTTTATTGAACAAAGTAGAATAGGTCTTGTCGTAGATTCAAATGATGCATCAGGTTTAGCAAACGCCATTCTTAAAATAAAAAATAAAGAAATTTCATTTGATAAAGCTAGTTTTGAAGTGGCTTCGAGCCTTTTCTCGAAACAAACGAATGTAGAATCAATCACTAACATTTTAAAACAAATGGAATGATTTAGGTTTAAAAGGAGGAACATGACTATGAAAGTACTACAAGTCAATGTAACGTACAAATATGGTAGTACTGGTCGAATTGTAGCAGATATTGATACGATTCTTAAGACCAATGGTCATAGTTCATATGTTGCTTATGGGAGACACTATTCTGGAATAGAAGAGCATCTCATCAAAATTGGAAGCAACCAATCTCAATTCCTACACGGACTAAAAACAAGACTTTTGGATCGACATGGATTTGGATCCTATTTGGAGACGAAGAAACTGGTCAAAAAAATGAAATCAATCAATCCAGATATCATTCATTTACATAACGTTCATGGGTATTACTTACATATTGGTGTGCTATTTCAATTTTTAAAAGAATGTAACAAGCCAGTTGTATGGACTCTACATGATACTTGGGCTATTACGGGACACTGTGTTTACTTTGAGTATGTGAATTGCCAAAAATGGATTACAGGGTGTTACCAATGTCCTCAAACAAAGGAATATCCAAAAAGTGTATTATTGGACGCATCAAAGAAAAATTATAACGATAAAAGACAACTATTTACATCACTTCCGAATCTAACGATTGTGACACCGTCTAATCAATTAAAAAAGCTTGTTGAACAAAGTTTTTTAGGAAAATATGATATCAAAACCATTCACAATGGTATTGATTTAAATGTGTTCAAACCTTTGAGCAATGACTATTTTAAAGAGATTCACGCATTAGGTAAAAAAGTGATTTTAGGGGTTGCAAGCAAGTGGGAAAAACGAAAAGGCCTTGATTCATTTGTTCAATTATCGAGCATGTTAGATGAAACTTATCAAATTGTACTTGTAGGTGTGAGCGATGATCAAAAAAAGTCATTGCCATCGAGTATAAAATCGATTCGAAGAACCTCAAACATAGAAGAACTTGCGCATATTTATGCTTCTGCTGATGTATTTGTGAATCCAACATTAGAAGACACCTTTCCAACAACCAATTTAGAGTCATTGGCGTGTGGTACACCTGTGATTACCTATAAAACAGGCGGTAGTCCAGAAAGCATTACGAAAGAAACCGGACTCGTTGTAGAAAAGAATAACATCAAGGAGCTTCATCAAGCGATTGAAACGATGTTAAGTCAAGAAAAATCAGCATTTACGACTAGTTGTGTAAAACATGCGACAATGATGTATAATAAAGATGATCGTTACCGAGATTACATTCACTTATACAAATCGTTGATTGAGGAATGAAAATATGAAGTATGTATATTTTACAAAAACAACATCAAAACCATATTTTCAATCATTGTTTGATTCTTCCATCGTGAAACCTCAACAACAAGATCAAAAGTTTCATGGGATGATGATTGAAGGGATTGCGAAAAACGGTAATGATATCACAGTCCTTTCCGCTCGACCAATTAATAGATCCAACCTAAAACAAAGATATTTTAAAAAAGAAATTGAAGTTGTTGATGGAATCGAGTATTCCTATTTACCGTTTGTTAACAAAAAAGGATTAAAGCAAATATGGTTGTTTCTTTCTGCGTTTTTCACTGGACTACGTATGATACAAAAGTATGGAAGAAAAAATGTAGTATTTCTCGTTGATCCACTTATTTTTAGTCTTTCTCTTGCTTCGATTAAACTTGCTGTGTTGTTTCGCATCAAACGAGTGGCCGTCTTAACTGATTTACCTTATATGTTAGAACAAGGTGGTCGAGTTTATAAGAGTATGGTTACAACACTTCTTAAGTATTACACACATTATGTTGTACTAACAAAACATATGATGGAACAAATCCGTTATAAAAACAAGCCATTTGTTGTAATAGAAGGAATGGTTGAAGAAAGTATAATGGAATATCCAAAGACCAATCATGATGTATTTCAAGTGATGTATGCTGGAGGATTCGCAAAAAGCAATTATATTGATCTTTTACTCCAATCGATATCAAAGATGAATCCGGATAAAATAGAGTTACATCTTTATGGAAATGGTGAACTCAAAGATGTGGTAATGGACTATTCAAATCAATATCCACATATTAAGTATCATGGATCAAAGCTAAATAAAGAAGTATTAAAAGCAGAACGCGATTCCGATTTATTGATTAATTTAAGAAATCCTGCGGACCCATTTACAATGTATTCATTCCCATCAAAGTTGATGGAATATATGGCTTCAGGGACACCAGTACTTTGTACAAAATTAAAGGGAATTCCAGATGAATATGATTCATACTTGAACTATCTTAACGAGTTAACAGAATACGCGTTAATCAATAAGTTAGAAGAAATCATGCAAACGCCGAAAGAAACATTATTAACGTTTGGACAACATGCAAAACATTTTTGTCAACATGAAAAAAACTATCTTGTTCAAGCTGCTAAAGTAATAGATTTAGTCAAATAAATAGCGAACATGAGGGAGGTGACCAAATGAGTAACTTGAAACAAATGATGCAAGAAGCAAAACAAATGTCCTTGTTTCATGTAGTTATGATACTTGGATGGTTTGGTCTCCTTTTTTTAGTTCTTATTAATTACTTATTTTTAATCAATCACCTCATTATCTTGTTAGCAATCGTAACACTAATTTATAGTATTGTTTACAAAGCAAGACCATTTATCAGCCTTGATTTGATTGTATTAATCGCATTTAGCATATTGTATTTTCATTTTTATACACGTTATAACATTACTTCGCCTAGAATCTATATGATTTATCTTTTTGGACCTGCAGGTATGTTTTTGATTGGAATGATAATACAATCCAAATACAAAGATAACATGTTTAAGTCTGTGATGTTAATGATTGCATTTGGCTTCTTACTATATGGTGTTTTGAATATGATTCATTACTTTACCATCTATGGAATCTATAGCAACTGGCGATTAGCAATTGAGTTTTGGACAGGATACGATGTAGTAGCAACTCTACAAGGGATCTACTTTACCCCTGTTGTTTCGTTGTTGTTCTTTAATTTGGTATATATGTCGTTTCGAAAACACGTTTTCTTAAAAGTGCTGATGATATTAGGAATTTTCTTTGGATTATATACAAGTGTCGTTTTACAAAATAGAACGCTATTCATCATTACTGCTATGATGTTAGTTCTAATGTTTGTACTCGATAGCATTTTATCGAAAGGGAAACTCATGATTCCTGCGATTATTGTAACCTTGTTCTTAAGTTTAGTAGTACTTTCCTACCGAATGAATTTATTTGAAGTAAAGTCGTTTGTGGAAGAAAGCCTATGGTATACTAGAGTTACGGCTTCGATTGAAAGTGGTCTTACAAATGATCCAAGATTTGAAGTTTATGGAAAAGTGTATGATCAACTATTTGATTATCCATATGGTGGATATCAATTAGACATTGGCGGGTTAGATTATGCTCATAACATTTATTTAGATGTGCTATATGTCGGAGGAATTTATCCGTTTTTCGTACTACTATCTTATACACTGGTATCTTTGATTACTTGGGCAAGATTATTGCTTGCTAAGAAAGTAACTAACGAAATTAAGATATTATACAGTTCTGTCTTTTTAGGACTAATGATTAATTTTATGACCGAACCGATTTTAGATGGTGTTCCTTATATCTTTTTGGTCTTTTGTTTCATGAATGGATTGGTAACTCAATATGTCATCAAGTATTATAAAACTGAGAAGTTAGAGAAAAAAGCAAGAGGAAATTTTGTATGAACGTATTATGGATAACCAATACGATATTACCAGAAGCATCCATTCTAATCAATCAACCCATCAATCCGTTTGGTGGATGGTTGGTTTCAAGTTCGATCGATTTAGCAAGAAACGAATCAATGAAACTAACAATTGCGTTTCCTTTACCAAATCTAACAAAGATTAAGGTCATAAAAGGAGAAACAATCACTTACATTGGATTTTCGAAACCACATAATCTAGAAAATGTATGGGTGGGTGAAGTCTTTGATTATGTAAAACCAAATATCATTCATATTCATGGTACAGAATTCATTCATTCCTACTTGTTTGCGAATTATGCAAAAGAAGTTAGGATACCATTTGTCGTATCGATTCAAGGGTTGATGAGTGTATATCAACATCATTATTTAGAACATATCCCTGAACACATTCAAAGAAGATTTATGCTTAGAGATTTCATCAAGAAAAACCGAATCATTGATCAATATCATCAATATCAAGCAAGAAGTAAGACAGAATTAAAGACATTGGAATTAGCAGAACATATCATTGGTAGAACGAAATGGGATTATGAACATACGCACAACATCAATCCTAACATCACATATTATAAGGTGAATGAAACGCTTCGAGAAGGGTTTTACCATACTAGTTGGGATATTAAATCAGTAAAAAAATATTCCATTTATTGTTCACAAGCTGCTACACCAATTAAAGGAATGCAGTATTTGATTGATGCATTGCCAACCATTGTTAAAGAGTTTCCAGACACTCATGTTTTTATTGGTGGAGAGAATATTTTTACTCCAAAGACCTTGAAGGAACGTTTCTTACAAACAAGCTTTGGTCATTATATTAAATCTAAAATAAAGCAACTTGGATTAACCTCTCACATTACATTTTTAGGGATTATGAAAGAAGAACAAGTGATTGAGCAGTTACGTTCATCTCACGTATTTATCAGTCCATCTACAATTGAAAACAGTCCAAACTCGGTTGGTGAGGCAATGTTAATGGGAGTACCTACGATTTCAAGTCGTGTTGGTGGAGTCCCTGATATGATAGAAGATAAACTTGATGGTTTAATGTATGAGGTTAGCGATACCAAAGAACTTTCAAATTTAATTAGATGTATATTTACAGATCTAGAACTATGTCTATTTTTATCAGAACATGCGAAAAAGAAAGCAAGAATCACACACAATAAAGAAAAAAACACATTAGATCTAGTTAAGGTATATCAAACGATACTGAAGTAAACTAATGTTGTAAGGAGGGGTATGATGGCGGTACGAGCAAATTTAAAAAAGTTAAAAAATACCCTCATGCAAAATGAAATCGCGAAAAAAACCTTAAAGAACTCAAGTTGGCTGATGGCGGAACGAATTTTTACGATGGCAATTGGGGTCTTTGTGACTGCGGTGGTTGCGAGGTATTTTGGCCCAACCCTATATGGAACATTTAACTATGCCTTAGCCTTTGTTGCATTGTTTACTGCACTATCTACATTAGGTTTAGAATCCTTAACAGTAAAATCCATAATTGATAAAGAAGTAGAAGAAGGTACGATTCTATTTACTAGTTTGATACTGAGGTTTTTTGGTGGAATCCTATTAACTGGTTTAGCATATGGAATCATATCCTTTTTAGAACCAAACGATGGATTAATTCACATCTTAGTACTCATTGCATCCTTCACGATGGTGATTCGAAGCCTAGATGTAATTGATTACTGGATTCAGGCGCATCAAAAAGCTCGGATTTCAAGTACAATCCGTATGATTGTTTATGTGATATCAAGCGGATTAAAATTACTCATTGTTTTGACAAAACAAGATTTGGTGATGTATGCTTTCGTGTACTTACTAGATGTATTGTTGGTAGGAATTGCGTTAGTCGTAAGTTATCTCTTTATTAAAAAAGAAAAACCAATTTGGAAGTTTAAGTTAAGTTATGCGAAAGACGTATTGTCCAAAAGCTGGTATATTTTATTATCTGGTGTGATGATTACTCTTTATATGAGAATCGATCAAGTCATGATTGGAAAAATGATTGCATCAAAATCTGAACTTGGATTTTATTCCGCTGCGGTTCGGATTGCTGAAATGTGGTATTTTATCCCACTTGCCTTAGTCACATCCTTTCAACCAATCATCATGGCAGCAAAAGGAAACGATCCTTACAAATACAAAAAAGCACTTCAAATCTTATTCACACTTGTTGCTTGGATATCGATATTCTTTGGGATATTTATTACACTCTTTTCAAGTGTCATTGTCAATATTTTGTATGGGTCAGAGTATACGCAAGCAACCTCTAGCATCTTAATCATCAGTGTTTGGGCTGGAACATTTGCCTTATTGGGTTCAGCGCGAAGCATATGGTTGGTATCAGAAGGGTTAAACCAATACTCATTATATTTTACAATTTTTGGAGCTGTTACCAATATTGCCTTAAATGCAATCTTTATACCTCTATATGGAGGTGAAGGTGCAGCGTTTGCAACCTTAATCTCACAATTTGTAGTTGCTTTTATAGTTCCTTTTGTTTTCCTAGAGACAAGAGGCATCACAACCTTAATGGCAAGAGCATTTACATTAGATGTATTAATTAAGAAACAATAAATTAAGAAAAGGAGTTTCACAATGGAAAAGCAAACCATAACGATGTTTTCTAATTTTTTGAATCATCATCAGATTCCGTTTTGTAATGAAATGTATAAACTCCTAGATGGAAACTTTACCTTTGTAGCAACAGAACCCGTTCCAGAAGAGAGAAAGAACTTAGGATATTTAGATGATTTTTCAAAATTTCCATATTTACTTAAAAGTTATGAAAGTGAAGAACATCACAAGAAGGCATTAAAACTTGGGCTTGAGAGTGATGTTGTAATCACTGGTAGTGCACCTGATATTTATATCAAAGAGCGTATTAAGGCGAATAAATTAACATTTCGCTATAGTGAACGAGTCTTAAAAGAAGGATGGATAAGACTTCTTGATCCACGTGTTTGGTTTTGGCGATTTATCAAAGATACTAGACTAAGAAATAAGAATGTTCATCTCCTTTGTGCAAGTGCCTACGCAGCAAGCGATTATAAATGGTATTTTGCTTACCCGAATAAAATGTATCAGTGGGGATATTTTCCTGAAAATTATAAGTACGATGAAACATTGTGGGAAAGAAAAAGACAAAATGAAAAAGTAGAATTTGTATGGGTTGGAAGATTCCTTGACTGGAAGAGACCACTAATGGCAGTAAAACTCATACATAAAATTAAAGATGAGTTTCCAAACATTCATTTGACAATGATTGGTATTGGACCAGAGTTTGAAAAGGTAGAAAAATACATCAAAAAATTCCAACTAGAATCTTTTATCACATTAACTGGATCCATGTCACCAACCGATGTTAGAAAACACATGGAGCAAGCAAACATATTCATCACAACATCTAACCGAAAAGAAGGTTGGGGGGCAGTACTAAATGAAGGAATGAATAGTGGTTGTGCTTGTTTATCATCTTATTTGGTTGGTGCAGCACCATTCTTAATCAAACAAAATGTTAATGGAATTATGTTTGATGATTTGAATGATTTAATCACAAAAACAAAAAATCTATTAAGCGATACTTCTAGACTTGAAAAATTAGGTAAGAAGGCATATGAAACGATAGATCAAGTTTGGAATGCTAAAACTGCTGCGAAGCAACTTAAGGTATTAATATTTAACTTAATTTTAACTGAAAAGCAAATAATTGAAAAGGGGCCATGTAAAAATATAAGGCTTCTAAGAGAAAAAAAAGTGAAAAATGCATCTTAATATTTAAGCCAACTACAATCAAAATGAGTTGGCTTTTCTCAATTTGTGTGTAAAAGAGCACAAAAATATGATATGTTGGCGAAATAAAAGGGCTAATTTCAACTAAAAATGTTGATAAAATAATATTCGAAAGTGTAGTAAAATTATCAATGTAATGATTTGTGTTTATATGACTAACTAAAAAAGTAAATCTGGATTTTAAAACAACGAAAGAAGATACTGTTTGAAACTATATTTTAGTCGTTAATCTGCACAAAGCGATAAGAAAGGAAATAATATGGGGAAAAACAATCATACTTTAGTGAATCTTGTCATACAACATGTTACAACAAATATTATCTATTCTATTCAAGATGATGGTTCAAAGTTACCTTCTTTTGTAGCAACAAAACTCACCAACTTGGGTAGCGAAACTATTGACTTATTACGAACAAGAATTATTGATGTATTGGGTAGAACAGGAAAAAGCATAGAACTAGAAGAGGATTCTACATTAAATCTAAGCACAGTGAAACATATGAGTACTATAATTGTTAATGATCATAAGTTGCTTGAAGTTACCCCTTTCCTCGTTAACCATTTAGCCGATTCGCAAAAAACTAGACTAATTAAAGACAGCATTGTATTAATAATAAAAGGTAAATATGGTCTAAAACTTGAGAATGATTACTGTTGCTTAATCAAGGCAGAAATAGATTCAATTTTTTCAATAGATCAACTTACTGAAAATGAAGTTAAAGTGCAAATGATTTCTAACGCTTTTTTAGGAAAAGAACAAAAGTTATATAAAATTGCATTTGTTTCGATAGATAGTAATCAAGAAAGTAAGATATTAGTATTTGATAAGAATGTTGAAAGAGCAACTTTACAAGGTGCAGCAATGTATTTTTATAAAGACTTTTTAGGCTGTAAGATAAAAAATGATAATAGTTTATATACTGTAGATTTTTTTAGACTAACACAAGAGTACATTAAAAACGAGTATGATTCAGATTATTATTTACATATGCATTTGTTTTCATATTTACGCCAGACTGGTAATAATGTAATAGATATCAACGAATTTGCAAAAAATTGCTTTTCCAGCACAAATGAAATTGAGATGTACATTAATTATATGGTTGACAACGACTATCCTACAAACTTGGTTATCAAAGACATGAACAAGGTACTCGATTTAACTAAGAGAAAGAAATTAATTTTTGATAATGGAATAACTATAAATATACCATATACATCACATGAACTAATAAAGATTGAACTTGATAAATATGATAGTGAACATAAAATTACCATAATCGGGAAATTATTATGATAAAAATGAGTCAAAATGAGTTGTTACTTGCTTACAAAAGTAGAAAAGAGAAATTAAGAGTTTGGGGAGAGTACCTAAAAGAAAATATTGAAAAATGCGTAAAGGCAGAATTTGAAAACACAATAGCATTTATAAATGGTCCAAGAATTAAAGAAGAAGGATCTTTTATAGAGAAAGCACTATTTAGAAAAAGTAGTTATAGTAATCCACTCTTTGAGATAACGGATCAGGTTGGCATAAGATTTATAGTGTCATTGCTTTCAGATGTGAATAAAATTAAAAAACTTATTTTGAATTCTGACATGTGGATCTCACAGTGTGATAGAGATTTTTTTCAAGAAATGGATGCTAGACCAAATTACTTTGATTATCAGTCTGTCCATATAATATGCTGGCCCAAAAGTAAAATATGTATCAATAATTTAGAAATAGATGAAACTTTTAAATGCGAAATTCAGATTAGATCAATTTTACAACATGCATATGCTGAGATAAGTCACCAGTTAATTTATAAAAAACCCATTGCAAAATTAGGTAATGGTCTTCACAGAAAGATGCATAGATCAATTGCTTTAATGGAAGTTGTTGATGAATACTTTGTTGAAACCAACGACTGTATTAAATCTGAAACTAAATTCTACGATAAGATTGTTATTGAATCAATATCTTTATGTAAAAAAGAGAATATTGCATATATAACTATACCAAAGTTAAATTCCAGGATAATAAATTTTATTGAAACTATTGTTTCAGAACAGTGTTGTTGTGTCTACGATTTGTCATTGATTTCTAAAGATTCTTGTTTAGTTGCTAAAAATATAATGAGTAGAAATGATTCGTTTTTATATCAACAACCTTCACTGATTGTTATCATAGATTTAATCAGTAAATTTCCCAACATCATATGCCATCAGTGGCCATTTAACAAATCATATTTAGAAACAATATACTCATTCATGGGTATATCAGTAAATAATTAAGAAAGGAGTTATTATGTATATTTGTCTGTACTTTAAGATTATAAAAATAAAAAAAACTATAACGCCAGCAAATTATATAGAAGAACTAAATAAACTCTTCACTTCTCACAAAAAAACAGTTAAGCATAATATTAATCGTATTGCAAAAGTAATTGACCAACAATTTGATGATGATGTTCAAGTATGGTTTAGATTAATTGAATATTGATTATTATTCAATGACAATTAATACATCAATGAAGGTTGTAAATTATTGAATGATTTGGTAGTGTTATTGAATTAATTACAATAATCTATACTAGTCTTAAGCTAACATAGATTTTTAAAAAATCTTTTTGTTAGGATAATACGAAAGATATTCATTTTCAACAATGTAAAGAAAAGGATCAAAGTTGAACTCAGCCAAATAAAGAACGCAAACCAATTAAATAAGATATTGAACAAGTATCATATAGAGTTACTGATTATATTACTCGTTTTAAAATTGAAAAGAAAATTACAGAATCAGAAAAACCTAGAAAAGATAATTCAACCAAAGAACGTGTGAAGTAACAAACAAGAATAAGACAGAACAACTTCCTTTGTTAAAAGGTGGTTGTTTTTGAAATTAAGATAAAATTTCGAATAAAGAATTCTATTCATGTTTAGCTAACCCAATCATTGATTGTGTAAATATTTAAAAGGATGTGATGTGTATGAGAAACAGAAAAATTGGTGGAGGTAATTTCAGTAGTGCTGAATTACTTAAAGTATGGGACAAAGGGAAACTAGTTGCAGGTAAGTCACCATCTCAATATAGATATGACAAATATAATAACTTAATGCAGTATGGAGAGTATGGCAACACTAATTCAAAACTTGGTTGGGAAGTTGATCACATTAAACCAATTGCAAAAGGTGGTACTGACGATATTAGCAATTTACAACCTTTACAATGGGAGAAAAACAGAGATAAAGGAGATCAATATCCTTACTAAGATATAGACATTACAATTGATGATGGGTTAGTACACCAAATTTTGTGATGCGTAGTATATAACGAACCAAAAGCATATGTTATTTAATTTGCTTAAATATATTATATGTAAAAAAAATACAAAAAATATGTATAAGGGTTGACAACAACCCTTTTTGTGTTATAACAAATGTAAAAAGTAGGTGTATTTTATATGTTAGTAAATTTGAGATTGTCGAACTATAGATCATTCCATGAAGAAGTTAATCTTTCTTTAAGAGCTACATCAGATAATGAATTACAAGAGCTAAACGTAACATCAATCTATAATAATGTATTAGAAGCAAAAAATAATGGGATTTTGAAAAGTGCTGTTCTTTTTGGTGTCAATGCTTCTGGTAAGTCAAATATCCTTAAAGGTTTAAATTATATGAAATCAGCAATTATGTATTCTGCGGTTTCTAATCCAAATTTAATTGTTTTAAATGAGAGACACTTATTACTTCAAGGAACAGAATCAGAACCATCTGTATATGAGGTTGAATTTATTTATAACAAAATCTATTATAAATATGGATTTGAAATTACAAATCGTAAAATTACGCACGAATACTTATATCGAAGAGTAGAGAGATTAACCAATGTGTTTGATCGAACAAGCACTACATTTAGTATCATCGGGTTTGATGTAAGAACAACAAGTATTATTAAACTGGATCAAACAACCTTGTTTTTGTCGGTTGCTAGAAACTATGGATTGAGTTCAAATGTTGTTGATAGCATTACAGATGTTCTAAAATGGTTTGATTCGGTATTAATTGTATTTGAAGAGACACAAAATTCTTTTGAGATTTATGAGTATGAGAATGGAAAATACATTCATGAAGCGTTAAACATCCTTAAACAAGCTGATATTGGCATTGATAGCTTTCAAGTTCATAAAGAAATGCTATATACCAGAGCAGATAACAAATTTACATTAAATCCACTTACACCAATGCTACAATCAATGCAAATTGCTGAAACATCAGATGGAGTTGGATCCTTAGACATTAAGACACGATTTGTTGTACATGATAAGTATGGTAGATTTGCATCAAACTTAGATGTTTACTTATTGAAAAATCACGGTTTTCATTCAGAAGGAACCAAACGTTTGTTATTCTATCTAGGTTGGATTCTATTGTCTTTGGATCAAGGAAGATTATTGCTTATTGATGAGATTGATTCAAAATTACATTTTATCTTATCAGATTATATATTGAAACAATTTAATTCCATCAATCGAAATCCAAAAAATGCTCAGATTGTTTGTACAGCACACAACTTGATGTTAATGGACGAAGATTTTAGACGTGATCAAATTTATTTTACATCAAAGACAAAACTTGGTCAAAGCACATTACTTAGCTTATCTGACTTTAAAGGTGTTCGAAAGAACGATTTATTCAGTAAAAAATACTTATCAGGGTTTTATACTAAACTTCCGGATCTTATAAAAGAGATATAGGATAGAACACAAAATAATAAATGTATGATAATAATTCAACAAACCTTGTATAATATTGAACAACAGAAGTAAAATTCTAAAAAGTAATCTAATTCGTTTACCATAATAATATATTTAGAGAGATAGCTATATTCAATTTTAAAAACATATTTCATTTATTCATATTATTAAACTATGATATTCAGAAATGTTTTCTTGTTTTCAATCTTTAAGACAATTTTATTAATCTACTATGTTATCTTAAGGCTCCAAATAAAGTCAAGTAAAAAATAAAAAACTTGACAATTTGGTGTTATAATATTATACTAATAGTAGTAAAGAAAGGAGGAAGCACTATGACTCAAACACAAGTTGTAAAATCGGTCATTGATAATATGCCAATAAATACGTTGTTTGTTGCATCTGATTTATATAAAAAAATGCCTCAAGTCGTTTCTGAAGGTAACTATTATAAAATATTGGAACGATTGCTAAGAGAAAATGACATCATGAAACTGTCCAAAGGAATCTATTATGTTCCTAAAAAAAATGAATTTGGTAGTATCCCGTTAAGTGAAGACCAATTAATCAATAAAATGTTTGAAAACAAACTTTTCATAGAAATTGGCTATAAGTTGTATAATAAGTTGGGTTTGACAACCCAAATATCTAAAACTCGCTCGTACTATGTTAATGTTCTAACAAGTAATCATAGAAAGATTGGAAATGTATATTTATATCAAAGAAATTTTAAGCGTAGTGACCTCTCAAATAAGTGCTTAATTGAATTTCTTGAAGTGTTACAAAATTTTAATCAAATCCAAGATATTAATCACAATGCTTTCCTCAATTATGCGAGAAAAATAACACTTAATTATAAGGACGACACATTAAATTCTATTTTGAAAACATTTCGATTTAAGAAAAGCACTTTAGCATTTTTAAAACAGATATTAGATAGATTTGAGATAAACAACCATGTAGAAACACATCTTAGTTCATTATCTAAATATAAGATACCGGAATGGGGAAACACGTATGACTTTGCATCTTGAGCCAGAACTATTTTCACAATTAATCATCTTAACAAGTAGATATCGCAATATTCCTGAAAGTGCAGTTCGAAGAGACTATTGGATTGTGTATATGTTTATGCAGTTATCAAAAAGTGATTATATGGATAAAGTGGTATTTAAAGGTGGTACTTCATTGTCAAAATGTTATCCTAACTCTATTGATAGATTCTCTGAAGATATCGATCTCACTTTTAATACGGATGAAAATCTAACTAGTAGACAATATGAACAACATTTGAAGTTGATTGAAAAAATAATGACAAATGGTTTGTTAGTAGAAAAAATTAAGGCTGAGCGCAATGAACGAAATAAAAGTTCATATGTGTGGTTCAATGATGTTAATGATAAAGTAAAATTTGAAATTGGTTCATCGGTAAGACCAGACCCATTCGGATATAAAAAGATTAAATCATATATTCAAGAATATTTGGAATTCATTGGAAATACCGAAGCGATTAGGGATTATGGCCTAAAAGAGGTGTCAATTCAAGTTTTGCATATTTCAAGGACATTTATTGATAAACTATTTGCGATTAAGCGTCATACTTTGGGTGGGACAATTAAAAATAAAATTAGACATATTTATGATGTCACTAAGATCTACAATCTGGATGAAATTCAAGAGTTTTTGTCGAATAAGTCACAATTGAAGCAAATTATATCATTGACTAAAGCAACAGACACATATTATTTAGAAAAAAGATCTAAGAGTACTGGAAACTATAATTCGCTTGAACCATATAATTTTAAGCAATGGAAAGAACTTCTACATAAAGATGAGTTGAAAAACTCCTATGAGTCGTTACATATAGATTTACTTTACACAAATGATAAACAATTATATGAGTGTGCATTAAATACGTTAGAAGTTATAGGGCAATTGTTTACAGAAATAGATGAATGAAATTCAAAATTATGATTAATTGATACATTGTAACTTCACAAACGTGATTCAGGATTACCAAGATATGATTAATTTTCATAGTATAATGGCTCTTTGTAAAAAAAAGAGCCTCTTTGTTATTTATAACCTCATAGAGATTGATTTCCTATCAAAATCAAAAATGGATTACTAGAAATTACAATAATGTGCTATAATTTAGGTACTTAACATGCGAAAAAGAGGGTATATACTCATGGAAAAATTTGGATTTAAACAGGTAAGTGATCAAAGAATCGTTTTAAAAAATATAACTCAAGAAATAGGGAATATACTTGGCCTATCGTCCTATTTACCTAAATTTGATGTTTGTCTATATCAATCAGTGACGAAGAAGTTCATAGAAGCTAGAGGAGATATCTATCATACTTCTAGTAAATCAGATGATCAAGTATCTCACTTGTATCGTTTGTTTCAAGAATCAAAGTTATTGCGCCATCGTGCGTATCCTGAATCGTTGTTATTTCAAGGTTTTGTGAAATGTCATACCAATAAAATCATCGATATTGATTATCAAATCATCGATATCGTGCAAACAAGTGGAGTCGTGTTTTCTGAATTTATGAATATCGATATTGTTCAAGGATTGTTAAACCGAATGATTGGTATAAATACAATTCAAAAAGAGGTGTTAGACCATCGAGTGTTTTTGTGGACTTGTATGGACCAATCGGGCTTAAAAAGACATATCGTGGTTGATCAAACGGTTGATGGTTTGACTAATCTTGTGAAAGAAGAAATTCAAAGAAATAAGCATATCAAGCCTAGTCCCATCTCAAATCTATCCATCTTACAAAAAAAAGGTGTTTCATTTGATGTGGTCAAGTTTTTAATATCACAAGATGCAATGCTTGTATTTGCTGATTTCTTAAGTGAGTATAGCAGTCCAAATCGCATCACGAATGTTGTGCTTTATTTTCCACATCAAGAAAAAGTCATCAATATTGATTATCAAGACATTGATGAATGGGTGAAACTCAACAAAAGAATACAGTATGATTATCAGATCGAAGAAAATTATGAGTATTTGAATCGCCATGTGACATTTTCACCACCCCTCTTTTCTCACGTTTATCCTTATGATAAAGTGACAGAGTGGTTTGATTTTGAATCTGATTTAGAACATGGAATACAAGTTGAAGATATAGAGTTCGAACAAGACATGGATGCAATTTACACCATAAGTGTGTATGTACAAGGAATTGATAAACCACTCATTTATACCACAAGTGATGTTACGTTGAAGACTGGTGATAAAGTGGTTGTACCATTTGGATCATATGATGATAAATATATTGCGGTAGTTGTCAAAGAACCATTCATCATGACGAGCGATGAAAAAGCTGAGTTAACATTTCAAGTAAAATCAATCATCGGAAGATTCATTGAGCACGAGTGATTCAGCAGATTGCTGAACGACTGTTAAGAGTGAATCTTGATCAAATAAAAGGAAGTGAATGAATTTGAACCATTCAGAACAAGAATTATTTCATCCCATCAAACAATACTTTTTGGATCTTGGTTACGTTGTGAAAGGCGAAATTAACGGGATTGATATCTTGATGCAATATAATAACAAAATCATTGGAATTGAACTGAAAAACACTGTGTCCTTAAAGCTAATGTATCAAGCGATTGATCGCCAAAAGGTATGTGACAAGGTTTATGTTGGTATTCCAGTTGAAGCTGTCAAGTCGCATAAGAAGCAGATGAAATCCTTTATTGGATTATGCAAAAGACTTAACATTGGAATCTTACAAGTAGGAAATAATCAAGTAACTTGTTTGTTAGAAGTAGATGATGAAGCGAAGAAAGTGAATAAAAATTACCGAAAAGCAAAACGGGTAAAAAAGGAATTTAATGAGCGTAAAAACGATTTAAACCTTGGCGGGACTAAGGGTAGAATATTTACCAGATACAAGGAGAAAATGGTTCTAATCGCAAATTTAATGGCTCTAGAGGGATTAAATTCGATAAAGGATCTTAAGAATAAAACTGGCATTTATGATGTATCGAATATCTTAAATAAGAACTTTTATCATTGGTTTGAGCGATTCGAACGAGGGAAGTATCGTTTGACTGCAATAGGTAACAAAGAAAGAACAGAGTTTAATCAGAAAATAAATGAAAGTTTGAGTGATGAACATGAAAAGAAATAATGAACGTTATCGATTATTAAAAGAAATGATTAATGAGTTCTTAGAACATCAGGTTAATCCTGTCATTAAAAAAAGAGGATATCAGTATTATCAAGCTAAACGTATTCAGGAATCTTGGACTCATGATGGAATTCACTATCATGGGCTTGTAGAAGGATCTGACATGTATCATGTCAGTCTAGATGTATATCATAATCATTTTATAACGGATTGTTCGTGTCCATACGATGAGACTTGTAAACATGAGATTGCTTTGATGTATGCAATATTAGATGATTATATAGAGTTTAAGTCTCACTACTCAGAAGATGACTTAGATGAAGTGTATGCATTGAAGGAACAGTTTATTACACAAATGGAACCATTGTTTGGAATCGCAATCAATGATGAATTGTTTAATAAAGTTGATCTATTTGATGGACTAAATCCAGATGAACACCCAGAAGTTCTATCTGGTGCGTTTGACAAATTAAATCAAATTGTGGCAAGAATCAATCCAAATTACACTTCAGTAGACCAAGATGGTAACAAAACAGATTTTGAAGATGATGATGTTGATTATGATGCAAACTTTATGGAAGAAGATGAATTTTTTGATGAGGCGGATGATTGGGATGTTGATCAACCACGACATATCTCGTATGACTTCGAGCAAGTGTTGATGAAGGTAAGAGAGTTTGTTACAATCATCAAAGATCACGATGAGTGGGATGAGCGAAAAAAGATGATCGCTTTATTTGAACTTACTGATGAAATTATGCTTTATTATGATTTTATGGATTATGAACATTTGATAAATGTACTCCATATCATAGCTGAAATTATGACCCCTTTTGTGAAAAATAATGAAACACTCATTCAACAATTTTTTGTTCGAAACGCTCAACTCGAGTTGATTGATATTTTTTATACCAGAATTTATTATAATCTATTAGAACAACAGGGTGCCGATTACGTACTAGGATTATCTTATGTGTTATTACACTTATTGTATATGAATGAAATGAATTACGTGATAGGCACTACTTTGACTGAAAATTTAGAAGTACTGATTTATACAGAGTTACTTTGGTCAGACAATATAGATTATCAAACGATGCTAACGCAATTATTATCGAAAAGCCAAAGATTACGCTCCATGTATATTAACGATATGGTTGCTCTTGAAAAGTATGAGAAAGCAATTTATTGCTATGAAACATATTCTTCATTCATCGATAAAGATCATAAAACATTAAGACAAGTTGCATTCGCTTATCAAGAAATTGGGGACGAGGTAAGAACACAAAAAATTTTGAAAAAAGTGTTTGTTTTGAGCCCGACGCTAGAACTCTTTGATCAAATCAAAACATCTTTTTCAAAACATAAGTGGAAGGAAGATGCAACAAAAATAGTAATGAAGGCAATGAAATCGTATCGAAGAAACGAAATCGAACGAATTTGTACTACCTTTGAACTTGATGATTGTTTGTTTGAATTTGCTACAGTGTACAATCAAGCAATATTTTTAAAACATTTTGACTTGTTTCATACTAAAATGCCTCTAAAGTTAAAAGAATGGTTAATCACTCGCATCCATGTAAACCTAATCCATTCGGGTAATAGGTCACAGTATCAACGCGTTATGAAAGATATTATGCTTCTTAGTAAAGTAGATGAAGCAGCCAATGATTTACACCAACTCTATCAATCAATAAAGACACAATATAGCGGGAGAAAAGCATTAATCGAAGAACTGGATAAAACATTTCAAATGCTTAATTTGAAATAATTATCTTTTTTACACGAAGGAACTCTAATTTAGGTTTGTAAAAACGCTTTCTTTGTGGTATAATATCACACGAAGAGGTGAGTAAATTGTCGTTTATTAACGCAAAAGCAAAAACAAAGGAATTATCCGATGATATTTTACAAATCGGGGCAGTTGCGAAAGCTGCGAAAGCAAAAAACCCAGAAATCATTGATGCTACCATCGGTGCACTTTTCACAGAAGATGGGCAACTCTATGAGTTTACAACTGTCAATGATACGATTCATTCGATTCCCAATGCATTAATGTATGCATACCCACCAACAGACGGTGGAGTGGAATTCAAAGAAAAAATCAAACGATGGGTGTTCCAAAAACATTATGATTTTGTAAATGCAAACTTTGCATCCAGTGTCATTGCTACTCCTGGTGCGAGTGGAGCAATCTCAAATACTTTAAGTAACTATGTAGAACATGGTGAAATAGTATTACTACCAGATATTTACTGGAGTAATTATAATTTTATGATCAATGAATGCAATGGGTTAGTAACAAAATATCCAATGTTTGATGAAAATGCATTCAATACAAAAGGGTTTATCGACGCAGCGGAAGCAGTTGTAGCCAAACAAAATAAATTAATTACAATTATTAATGATCCATGTCAAAATCCAACCGGATATTCGATGAGTAAAGCAGAATGGGAAACCGTCATTGCTTTCTTCAATGATTTAGCGATTCGTAATGTTCCAGTGATTTTGTTATATGATATTGCCTATTTGGATTACGCAGATGAAACATATGAAGAATCACGTGACCGCTTTGCATTACTCAATCAATTAAAGGGGAATACCTTAGTTGTTGTCACTTTTAGTGGATCAAAAACATATAGTATATATGGATTACGATTAGGGGCTCAAATTGCCTTATCCAAAGATTTATCAATAATCGCAGAATTTGAGCGCGTTAGTTTATATTCCGCACGTGCAAGATGGAGTTGCCCACCTAAAACCGGGATCAACTTAGTAAATAAACTAATGGGTGATAGTACACTAGAAGAACAGTTTAAAAAAGAATTAATTATATCTCGTAAGCTGTTAAAATCAAGAGCTGATATTTTCTTAAAAGAAGCAAATAAAATAGAACTTCCAATGTTTCCATATCGTGGGGGATATTTTGTAACCTTACCACACACTGCTCCAAAAAAAGCATTTGAAGATTTGATCAAAGCAAACATCTACTCGATCCCTTTAGCAAAAGGAATTCGAATCGCAGTTTGTGCATTGCCACTTGACCAAGTAAAGGGACTTGCTTTAAAGATTAAAGAAACAATTTATTAAGAACAGATTACACGGGAGTCTACATTTTAGGCGTAGACTCTTTTTTATGTCAAATAACTTTAAAGTATTGGTTAGATTTGATATAATTAAATGTACATAAAAGTGAGGGATTGTTATGAAACTAGGATATAAATTAAAGATTGCTTTCATATTGGTGTTATCTATTTTCTTATTCACCGGATGTGAGTGGCAAACCAAAGAAAAAGTCGTTCCAGTCTTTCAAGGGCTAACCTTTGAAATGGAAGGCAGCCAACAATTATTGTTGCGTGATGGGAACTACTATGCATCACGTCATGCTTATATTGTGATTGGAATTCATTTCTTAAATCCAGATGATCAACCAATTTTGTCACTTAACATCAATGAAACAGAAGTGTTAAGTTTTGAGTTTTTATCAGGTTCTACAAATCAAAAAGTAAAAGTGTTGGTGGATGCGGGGAGTACGTTAGGGACAAAAGACTTTGTTGTAAGCAATCTAAAATATTTAAACAAAGATGCAAGCAGCGAAGTTGTGATGAATGGAACGAATACTTTATCACTTGAAGTAATCGGCAATCAAATTCCATCCTCTACCATAACGCTTCTTTCAAGCACTTATGTCAATGCCTCTGTCGAAATCACAGTAAATGATGAGGACCAGGCGATTGATCCTACGAGTTTGAAAGCGGTCCTTTATGAGGGAGAGACCAATAAGGGAGAAAATCCTCTCTATGAAGGAAAACAAACCGTTCAGTTTGGAAATCTTACACCAAACAAAGCATACACCGTAAGAGTGTATGCAAGCTACTCCTTATTTGAAGAGTCTGATCAGCAAAATGTGTTGTTAGTTGAGTATGTTTTCGCAACCCTTAACAAAACGATTACGATCGGTCAAGTGGCACATCACACAGCTAATTTCACGCTAGCTACCGATAGTGAGTTAATCTTATCGAAATTAGAACTGTATAGAAATGGGGTATTGGATCAAACTTTGTCCAATCTAAATACCCGAACACTTTCCAATTTGTTATCGAACACAAACTATGAATTAAAAGCAACGTTTACCTATGAAGATACTGATATTTTGACAATATCATCGAACTTTAAAACCTTAAGCAAAAGTTTACCAATCCTTTCCATTAAAAATGTAAGACCAGATGAAGAAACTGCGACCTTTGAGCTAGAAGTTACCGACCGAATGTTAACTGGAAGTTTATCAACGATTAACGTGTATCGTGGATCAACACTCGTTCAAACCTTACCGGATTTATCAAGACGAATCATTGAAGGGCTAGAAAACAATTATGAATACCGATTAGAGGTAACCTACCGTTACGATTTACAAGATGGTGTTGGAGAACGAGTATTAATTGAATCAAAATTCTTTACAACCGCAACCCCAACAACACTTCCTTCTAACCCAGGAACCGATTTAGAACAAATTGTCACAAGTGTGGTTGCCAATGTGGAAGATAGTGTGATTGGAGTATCCAATTTCGGACCAATCCTAGAAAATTCTGGTGTACAGGTCAGTTTAGGTAGCGGAGTTCTTTATAAACGAATTGCGAATCTAACCGATCCAGCCTTAGGAGAAGTGGCTGGTAACATCGAAAGTTACACCTACTATGCGTTTACGAACAAACATGTGATAGAAACCGAAGGTTCACCAGAAGACATCAACCGAATCAAAGTGTATATTGACAAAGAAAAATTATACATTGATGCAGAACTCATGGGAAAAGATGCCAAAGTGGATTTGGCTGTCATTCGCTTTACGCATACGACTTATTACAATGTAGCAGCACTTGGAAATAGCGATGAAGTTGTCAAGGGTAGTTTTGCGATTGCGATTGGAAATCCAAGTGGATATAACTATTATGGGTCTGTAACATTCGGGGTGATTAGTCATCCAAAACGATTCGTACCTGAGGATTATGATTCCGATGGTGTGATTGACTTTAATGCCCAATACGTTCAACACGATGTTGCGATTAACCCAGGAAACTCTGGCGGTGGGTTGTTTAATTTAAAAGGAGAGTTAATTGGAATCAACACGATGAAGTTTGTCGATGCGAAAATCGATAATATGGGATTTGCTGTTCCAATTGACATCATTAAATTGCTTGCATTTAGTTATTTAGAAGAAGGAATCGCTCCACCTCGTGCGCGGCTTGGTATCACCATTATCGCGGTTATGGCACTTACTCCAGCATTGATTGAAGAGCGTGAATTGATCGCTCCACCTTCCCACATTGATTACGGTGTCTATATTGTGGATATCGCTGAGGATACCACCATTTCAGACACGATTATGTCCAAACACGATATCTTACTTGCTTTTGACGGCGTAAATATTTACTCATCCACCGAACTAGCAGGACTTTTAAGTGATGTTGTGAAATACGGAATCGGATCTAGTGTGGAAATTACATTTTATGATCGAAGTGAAGATCGAATCGAAACCATTTTCGTTACATTAAAACCATAACAAACATATAAAGTAGCTCATTCGTCGAATGAAGCTACTTTTTTTGAATATGTAAACAATAAATTTCGTGATTTACATTTACAAATCACGTGGCATTTGTTTATAATATAGATACATTGCTTACATAGAAGGGTGTTATAGGTATGAAACAACCCATTTTCAGAAGCATACGAAGCAAATCAATCCTGATTTTGACAGGGTTTATTTTGTCGTTGATCGTGATGTTGTTTTTGTTTACTGGTGTTGTGATTCGAAATGCTTTAGTGGATTTAGAAATGGAAAATGCGAACTTACAAGTCAAACGCATTGAAAATGCAATGGAGTTTAGCCTTGATGCGATGAATCGTAACATTGGTGACTGGGCATATTGGAACGATACCTATGACTATATAGAGGGTTTGTTGCCAGAATATGTCGATAGTAACATTAGTTATGATTCGTTTGCCAATCTTCACTTAAACTTAGTTTTGTTTATTAAAAGTGATGGAACGGTATTAAATCACATGGAATTAGATTATGAAAACGAAACATTGAATACTCCTCAACCATATTATGTTTCATTAATGGATGAATTAGGAATCTTATATAATACGAATCCCGAACATTTTGTTCGTAATATTGTCTCAACCATTGATGGACCAATGTTACTTGTTAGTAGCCCCATTCTACCTACAAATGGGATTGGTGAGGTAAGAGGGAATCTAGTCTTTGGAAGATTATTAAATCAATATGTGGTAAACTATATTTCAGAAACGGTTGAAATCGAGTTTACGATCAAAGATACTTCCACGCTTCTTACAACAAACCATGTTGTGATTGCGTTTGAAGATAAGGCAACGTACGTATTGCATAAAACAATCGAAGACCAGTTTGAACTACATAACTATATGTATGAGGTAACGGTTCCAAAGACCGTTGAAATCATTATTGAAAATACAACTGGTGTAATCATTGGATTAGTAATCACGGTTGCCTTGATAGGTGCAGTCATTATCATCATGTTTATTGATCAGAATGTATTGAAGAGGTTGTTATTTTTACATAATGATTTAAAAGTAATTGGTCATGAAACAAGTTCTATGAAAAGGTTACCGATTTCAAACACGAGCGATGAAATCACCTTTGTCGCTAAGGAAATCAATACCTTACTCGATAGCATAAACCGACAAGAAAAAGAAATTAATGTACTTGCCTATCATGATTACTTAACTGGCCTACCGAATAGGTTACGCTTTAATGAAATCATTCATGATGCGATTTTGGAAGCAAAGGCTTCTAAAGAGCATTTCGCAGTGCTATTCTTAGATCTTGACTCGTTTAAATCTGTCAATGATACAATGGGTCATGTTATTGGGGATGATTTATTAATTGAAGTCGCAAGACGAATTCAAACGGTGTTAACAAGCAATTGTGTGATTGCTCGTGCTGGTGGAGATGAATTCTTGATATTATCAAGAAACACCACACAAGATGAAGCTCAAGCTTTGGCGAGCGATATCTTATCTGTGTTTAAAGAGAAATTTCAAGTTCAAAAACAGTTCATTTATACGTCGACATCAATCGGGGTAGCAATGTATCCAAGTGATGGAATTGATGCGGTATCGCTGATTCGAAATGCAGATGTCGCGATGTATTATACAAAAGATCAAGGAAAAAACAAGTATCAGTTATGTGATATCGATTTAAAGAATCGTGTGCGAAAGGAATTACAAATTCGATCTGCTTTATACGATGCGTTAAAAAACAATGAATTCTATCTACATTATCAACCACAAATTGATTCCCTTGACAAACGAATCCTAGGATTTGAAGCATTGCTTCGTTGGAACAATCCAAAGCTTGGATTTGTACCCCCAAATGATTTTATTGGAATCGCGGAAAAGTTAGGATTGATTGATGACATTGGCTTTTATGTCTTACGAAGTGCATGTAGACAAAACCAAAAGTGGTTCGCAAAATATGGCATACAATATCCGATCTCGATTAATCTATCGATCAACCAATTTCAAAGTGGAAAGCTCCGCGATCAAATCGTAACGGTATTGAATGAAACAAAGATGGATCCATCCAAACTCGAACTTGAAATTACCGAAAGCTTGGTTATGAAAGATACCGAATTGATTATATCGATGTTGCATTCCATTAAGAAACTTGGAGTTGTGATTTCGATTGATGATTTTGGAACAGGATACTCTTCGATGAATCATTTAAAGGAAATGCCAATTGACATCATTAAAATCGCGATGCCATTTGTTCAAGATTATCAAAATCCAAAAACCGCTTCGATTATACAAACGATTATTAATTTATCCAAGAGTTTAAAGATTGAAACAATCGCAGAAGGGGTCGAAACCTACGAACAGGCTGTATTCTTACAACGGATTGGGTGTTCGTTTATGCAAGGGTATTACTATTATAAACCGATGCCTGCAAATCAAATTGAGGAAGAAATCTTTGAGAAACATAATAAGATAGACTACCATTAACGATTGCTAAATTGAAAGGGATTGTATGATACTTAGAATTGCCAATGTCAATATAAAATTTACCCTTCACTATCAAGATTTGTTAGCAAAACGCTATGTTTCTTACTTCAGTAAGGAAGATTCGTTTGATGGCGAGATTGTTTCTTGTTTTGTACAGGAAATCATACCATACGATGGATTAGTGATTGATTACACGAAAAAAGTAGCAGAGTATGATATCAGTTCTACTGAGAAAGTAGTTGTAAACATTCATAATGGATCAATCATTCACCAAATGAAGTTTGATCTATCTGGAAAACGGGTAACGATTGATAGTAAACTATCCGATGATCCGATCAAAGGTGCTGAACTCGAACATTTTAAATGTGGTTTGGCACTTGCTATCTTACTATTTTTTAGAAAATATGTAATGCTACATGGGTCTTGCATTGCATATCAGGATCAAGGAATTATTTTTTCAGCCGACTCCGGAGTTGGAAAATCGACCCAAAGCAGGTTATGGATGGAATATTTTGGAAGTTGTGTAACACAAATTAACGATGATAAACCCATATTAGGATTGCAAGGTGCACAAGTCTTTGCTTATGGAACACCATTTAGCGGAAAACATCATATAAATGAGAATCGATCGGTTCCACTAAAGGCCATTGTCTTTCTTAAGCGATCTGTTACGAATTCCATCAAATCACTCACTGTAACGGAAATAATACCAAAACTATTCAATCAATTAACTCGATTTGAAGTCGATACTTATGTAATGAGTGATTTTATTGGAGTTGTCGAACAAATCATTTCCATTGTTCCATGTTATGAGTTATCGTGTAACATGGAGTATGAAGCAGTCAAAATCACGTATGAAATGATATTTGGAGGTTACATTTGAGAATTAAAGCAGGATTTGTTATAAAAGAGATTGCTGGTAATACGGTAGTCTTTCCGGTTGGAGACGAAGCAATCAAACGAAAAGCAATTATCAACTTAAACAAAACAGGGGCATTTTTGTGGAAAGAATTACTTCAAGATATCACACAAGAAGAGTTGGTTTCAAAAGTAGTTCATCAATACTTGATTGATGAAGAGTTAGCAAAAACAGATGTTGCTAATTTTATCAATCTTTTAAGAAAGCATGAGTTGCTAGAGTAATATGATTAGAAAATCAATCGATTATGATGTGTTAAATTTGTTGATTGATGCATTTGAAGATGAAGAGTTCATGATTCCACTTAGGGTAAGTGGAGATTCGATGTCACCACTGTTTCTCAGTGATCACACGATTGTCCATTTGGGTCACCCAGGAACCATTAAAAAAGGCGAAGTTGTGCTGTTTCGAAATGCTGAAAACCGCTTCATACTGCATCGAGTCATAAAAATGAATCGCAAGACAAAACAAGTGATTACACGAGGGGATCATAACATTCGTTGTGATGAACCGATTTTGAAAGAAGATATCAAAGCAAAAGTTGTCGGATTTTACCATAAAGATAAGTATTATAAGCTGAATTCATTCTATGCCCGGATGAAACATCAAAAATCAAAGGTTAGAAGACTTCTCATTCGACTATATTCATGGATCGACCGCTAATATCGTACTAAGATATTGGCGGTTTTGCCATATGTGTTGTTAACTCAAAAAGAATTGTGTTCGAAAATGCATTGTGATATAATATATATATGAATATTGTAAAAAAATGAAGGTGAAGGTTATGAACAAACACGCAGTTCGATGGATCATACATAAAAATAAAGGGTACTTACCCCTGCTAGGAGTATTGACTTTAGTTAGTATCCTGTTTTCTTCAACAGGAGTACTCTTTGCTTTAGCAAGCAAACAAGTCATCGACAGTGCAATCTCAGATTCTTCAACCTTTGTTGTAGATATGATTTATTTAGGCATCGTACTTGTTTCTATGTTAGTTCTGAGAGCGTTATTCCAATATCTAAACATCTACTTAATGGGGAAAGTAGAACTTTCCATGAAAAAAGAGATGTTTATAGATGTGTTAAACAAAGAGTTTTTACCCATTAGTGGATATCACTCGGGGGATTTGTTAAATCGGTTCAATAGTGACATTAGTAAGATTGCAGAAGGTTTTGTTGATATTGTCCCGAAACTGACCTATTTTATTGTTCGTTTTACTTCAGCTTTTGTCGTTTTGTTTATTATAGATCAGTACTTTGCATTGATTATATTAGGATTTGGACTACTTGTCTTACTTGGTTCGAAACTCTTTGGTGGAACACTTCGCAAAGCTCATCTAGAACATCAAGAAAGTGAAACAAGTAGTAGAAGTTTTGTTCAAGAAACGTTTGCTAACATGTTGGTGATTAAGTCCTTTGATGCCTATGTTGAAGTTGGTAAGCAAAACGAAGCATTGTTACAAGATCATTTAAAGAAAAAGATCAAGCGAAACAACTTAAGTATTTTTGCTTCAAGTGGATTAACTAGTGTGTTATCAGTTGGATATTTTATCGCTTTGATTTGGGGAGCATTACAAATTGTAGCAGACAACTTAAGCTTTGGGTCACTCACAGCGATTTTACAACTTGTCCAACAAGTTCAGTCCCCATTTAGTGGCTTAAGCCAGTTGATGCCGAAGTATTATGGGATGATTGCAAGCGCTGAGCGCATCATGGAAGTAGAAGACATTAAAAATGAAAAGAACATCGAAGACATTCAAGTAAAAGTCGAAGATTTTAAACAACTTATCTTTGATTCGGTTACATTTGGATATGAACCAGACAAACCAATTCTTAAAAATTTATCGATTGCGATTCCAGCAAACGAAATCATAAGATTATCAGGAATATCGGGAACTGGAAAATCAACCATTTTAAAATTAATGTTAGGCCTCATGGAACCAAATAGTGGATCGATTTCCATTGAGTTAAAAAATGGGAAAAAGATCAAGGTGAGTCGTTCCACAAGAAAGCTATTTACGTATGTTCCACAAGGAAATCTAATTCTATCGGGAACAGTCCGTGATAACATTGTATTTGGAAAAGAAGATTACGACATGAATCAAGTCGTCGCAGCCGCAAAAGCAGCAGAACTAGATAGTTTCATTAAAACATTACCTGATAAATACGATACGATCTTAGGGGAACGTGGGTATGGGTTATCCGAAGGTCAAATCCAACGTCTTGCAATCGCAAGAGGAATCATGAGAGATGGATTTTTCATGTTGTTTGATGAAGCAACGAGTGCGCTTGATCATGACACTGAAATTAAAATATTAAATAACATCAAGAAATTAAGAAACAGAACCTGTGTGCTAGTCTCCCATAAAGACAATGTTTCTGTCATTAGCGAGAAAATAATTGAGATCAAAGACGATGAAGTAGGTGATGTCTCATGAGTTCATCCACATCGAACTTCTTAATTGAATTACTTAAAAAAACGATGAAACCAACGATAGATGTTACATTACCAACTGATTTTCAAGCAAAAACTTTTTACAAATTAGCAGTATCACATGGAATTTCAGGACTGCTATATTATCCTTGTAAGGAGATTATAGGCGTTCATCCTGAACTTTTGAAAAAACTAGAGGATGATTGTTTACAAACAGTTGCTAGAAGTAGTGATCAACAATATCATTTACAAGTTGTAAAAGAAGCCTTGAACCTCCATTCGATTAATCATGTATTGATGAAAGGCGAGCTCTTACGCCGAATTTATCCATATCCAGACATGAGATTAATGGGTGATGTGGATATATTGGTCAACCAAGAAGACTTAATCCAAATCCATGAGATTATGAAAAACATAGGATTTTTATTTGTTTCCGAATCAGAAAATCATCATGTCTTTGTCAAAAGTAGTTTAATGATTGAGTTTCATCCCAAACTGATGCCTTCACGCCATCCTGTTTATGATGAATTCTTTCAATCCGCATTTGAACATATTGTTAAGATTGAAGAATCCACCTATCAATTTACTTATGAATACCACCTGGTTTATCTAATAGCTCATATCGCAAAACACTTTAAATCTCAAGGCAGTGGAATACGCAGTATCTTTGATATCGCTGTTTATTTACATACCTATGATTATTTAATTGATTATGAAAAAGTAAGAAGTTATTTAAAGGCAATTGGATTAGGACTGTTCTTTGATACGATTTATTCGTTAGTCAACCAATGGTTCGGAGTTTCAAGCAGCAATTATGAGGTTGTTCATGAAATGGATGCTAAAACAATGGCTGAAATAGCCGATTTTGTCATTCAGTGTGGAACGTATGGTTATAGTGAAGATCATGTTGGGGATGCGGTATCGGTTGGTATGGAAGCAAGCAATAACAATGGTTCCATCCAAAAAGGAAGATTTCGTTATTTAATTAGGCTTTTATTTCCAAAACCAAGCGCTTTAAAGTACAAGTACAAAACACTAGAAAAACACCCATATCTCATACCATGGTTTTGGTTTATTCGAATTGTTGGACTAATCTTTAAGAAAAAGAATCAAAAAAGAAGAATGAAAAATGTATTTACCAAAGATCAAGACATCAAACAAATCATGAATTTGTATCAAAAAATAGGATTGTTATAGTTGTATAACAATCCATTTTTTTTACTTATTACGCACTTTTCGAAAAATAGGTAAAATTCACATAAATTTTACACAAAAAAGATTGACATCCTGAAACATTTTTGATAATATATCGATAGATATCAATATAGATAAGCATCTATATATAAAGGAGAGTTGTTTATGAATATGGAACAAGTGTTTAAAGCACTATCGGATCCGAACCGGTTAAAAATATATGAATTGTTGATTAAAGGTGAAACATGTGGTTGTACGTTAATTGATAAATTACCAATTACGCAACCAACGCTATCACATCATTTAAAAGTTTTGCATCTTGCTGGATTAACCTATGCGAAAAAAGAAGGAACATGGATTAAGTATCATGTGAATTATGAAGCACTAGATCAAGTGATTGGCTTTTTAAATGGGTTAAAGCAAATGGAGGGAACATGTTCTATTTAAGTACGTTTTTTGGATTTGTCAACGATCAACTTTTGAAAATGAAATGGTTAGAGGATTTGGTTAATACCTTATTAGAAAATGTGTTTAAGTTAGATCCTAATACACTCTTGTTTAGTAGCATTTCTTTTTTTGTTTATGATGTTATTAAAATCTTTTTATTACTAGCGATACTAATTTTTGTTGCATCCTACATCCAGTCATATTTTTCCCCAGAACGCACAAGGGCTATCTTAGGGAAAATGAAAGGGTTTAAAGCAAATACAGTAGGAGCACTCTTAGGAACCTTAACGCCATTTTGTTCGTGTTCTTCCATCCCGATATTTATCGGATTCACGAAAGCTGGTCTACCAATTGGGGTAACCTTCTCATTTTTAATCTCTTCTCCACTTGTAGATATTGCATCGGTTATCTTACTTGCAAGCATCTTTAACTGGAAAGTAGCACTTGCATATGTCGTTGTTGGCTTGATTATTGCGATTATTGGTGGAAGCTTAATCAGTAAATTGAAGATGGAAAAATATGTTGAATCTTTTGTATATGGCAGTTCTTCAAAAGCTGTTTGTGATGATGGAAATTGTGCAGTAGAAGAAGTAGCAATGACCAAAAAAGAAAGAACTCGTTATGCATTTGACCAAGTGAAAGAGATCATTCGTCGAGTTTGGATATACGTCTTAATTGGTGTAGGAATTGGTGCGATCATTCACGGGTATATTCCACAAGCTTGGATAGAAGCAGTGCTTGGACAAAATAATGTGTTTTCTGTGTTAATCGCAACACTTGCAGGTATCCCAATGTATGCAGATATCTTTGGGACACTTCCAATCGCTGAAGCTTTGGTATTAAAGGGCGTTGGAATTGGAACGGTACTAGCCTTTATGATGGCAGTCACTGCGTTAAGTTTACCTTCCATCATTTTGTTAAAAAAAGTAGTCAAAAAAGAGTTGTTATTTGTGTTTGTTGGGATTGTGACAGCAGGAATCCTAATCATGGGATACTTGTTTAATGCAATTGGATTTTTGTTTATATAAGAAAGGGTAGGGTAAAAGTTATGGAAATTAAAGTAGTAGGATCAGGATGTGCAAATTGCAAACGATTGTTACAAATGGTAGAACGAATCAATCAAGAAATCAAAGCAAATGCAACGATTCAGTATGTAACTGATATTGTTGCAATCGCAGAAACAGGAATTTTAAAAACACCAGGACTCATCATTAATGGTAAAATTGTTAGTTATGGTAGAGTTCCATCTATTGATGAAGTGAAGCAAATGATATCTTCGAGAATGGTTTAAGATACGATGAATGAAATGAAAATATCGTTTTTTGAAAAGTACTTAACTGTCTTTGTTTTGATGTGTATGGGTATTGGTGTGTTAATCGGATATTTTATTCCAAGCATTCCAACCATATTAAGACAACTCGAAATTGCATCTGTTAACATACCAATTGGACTCTTAATTTGGGTAATGATATATCCAATGATGTTAAAAGTCGATTTTACATCGGTAAAACATGTAGGGAAGAATCCAATGGGACTTTACTTAACATGGGTTGTAAACTGGCTAATCAAACCTTTTACCATGTTTGGAATTGCATATTTGTTTTTCCATGTATTGTTTACTTCCATCATTCCCCTCGATTTAGCGACTGATTATTTAAGAGGTGCGATTTTATTAGGTGCTGCACCATGTACCGCCATGGTATTTGTGTGGAGTAGTTTAACAAGAGGAAACCCTGCTTATACTTTAATTCAGGTAGCAACCAATGATTTGATCATATTAGTACTCTTTGTTCCAATTGTTGGATTGCTTCTTGGAATCAGTGGAGTCAGTGTTCCTTGGATCACATTATTCTTAAGTATCTTATTGTTTGTGGTCATTCCCCTTGTTGGTGCGAGTCTTACTAGATTTTTTGTCATCAAACGCAAAGGACTTCATTATTTTAATGAGACATTCATACCAAAATTTTCGAAATATACGATTAGTGGGTTATTACTAACACTTGTCTTAATATTTTCATTACAAAGCGATTTGATTATTCAAAATCCGTTGCATATTGTATTAATTAGCATACCGCTCATCTTACAAACATTCTTAATCTTCTTTATTGCGTATGGACTAGCCAAACTATTAAAACTCCCACATGATGTGGCCGCTCCTGCAGGAATGATTGGAGCGAGTAATTTCTTTGAACTTGCTGTTGCGGTGGCTGTTGCAATCTTCCCATTTAACCCAGGGGTTGCATTAGCAACGATTGTTGGTGTCTTAGTTGAAGTACCAATTATGTTACTCTTAGTCAAAATTGCAAATAAAACAAAACATTTGTTTAAAGGAGGAGAAACAATATGAAAAAAGTGAAAGT
>DAOSEC010000006.1:0-15474 GCA_035362935.1 Bacilli bacterium
TATTATATCACAGAGGTTCCTTTTTGTATTTACCCAAAACTATTTTACACGAAGCTTTTTTGAATTTAGATTGAAAACCACTATCATATGTGTTAAAATGGAACAAGAGGTGAATAGCATGAATTATTTAACCAAACAAGCTGCCATGAAAAATGCAGGTGATGATATCCTAAAAATTAGTGGTATGGCACACAAGGCGAAATTAGAAAATCCAGATGTAGTAAACGCAACGGTTGGATCTTTATACACCGATAAAAGTAAACTATATCAATTTCAATTAATTAACTATGTACTAGCAACAATCCCTAACGAAGAAATGTTTGCTTATGCACAAACCGATGGTGGAGAAGTATTCAAAGAATCAGCACTGAAATGGGTATTTCGTTCAAAACTTTCGAAGATGAAGAATAGCATGAACATCAGTGTTGTTGCAACACCGGGTGGTAGTGGTGCGATTAGCAATACATTATTCAATTATGTCAATGCAGGTGATAGCATATTATTAACAGATATTTATTGGGGTCCATACCAATTTATGATTAACGAAATTGGAGCAAACATCGTTACGCATCCAATGTTTGATGGAAGTAAATTTAATGTGAAAGCATTCAAAGAAGTTGCTGAAAACATTGTCGCAAAAGAACAAAAATTAGTTACAATCATCAACGATCCATGCCATAATCCAACGGGTTACTCGATGACGAAAGAAGAATGGTTAGAATTGATTTCTTACTTCAATTCCTTAGGAAAACGAAACATTCCTGTCGTTGTTATTTATGATATTGCTTACATTGACTATTCCATGTATGGTCAAGATGGGTCTAGAGAAATTTTAGCACTTCTTCAAGAAACAAACGAACATGTATTAAATGTATTGACATTCAGCGGTTCAAAAACATTTTCGGTTTACGGACTTCGACTTGGAGCACAGATTGCACTTTCAAAAAGTAAAAAACTAATCGATGATTTTGAGCGAACCGCGCTTTACTCTACAAGAGCAAAATGGAGTTGTCCTCCCAAAATTGGTATTAGTATCTTAAATAAGTTAATGTCAACTGAAGAAACCGAAAAAGTGTTTGTAGAAGAACTAGCAGATGCTCGCAATCTAATCCAAGCAAGATCTAGTATCTTTTTGAATGAAGCAAACGAAGTTGGATTGGTTATGCACCCATATAAGAGTGGATTCTTTATGTCAATTCCAAGTGAACATCCAAATCAATTGGTTGAGGACTTACGAAAGAAAGATATTTATGTTGTACCAATGGAAAAAGGAATTCGCATGGCAGTTAGTTCAATACCTACGGATCAAATGCCAGGACTTGCAAAGCGAATCAAAGAAGTTATAGAATAAATTTTGATAAAGAGTGAAGAGATTCACTCTTTTTATATATTATAAAAACACTTTCATAAAATATCGTAGTCAAAAAGGTTGACATTCAATCTTATGATACGTATAATACATTCAAACAAAAAAAGAGAATAGAGGCAGCGATGCGTCAAAGTAATGTTTCGAGCGGGCACGCTATGACAAACATGAAAGGTAACCATCGCCGAATGAGTATATAGGCATATATATATCATGGGGTTATAGGAAATACCTATAACACTCCTACTTAATAAGTAGTGGCGCTATCAAAAAATAATTACACCTTTTCCATTTAGGTATATTATTGATTTGAATTTAAGGCGTCTACGGACGCTTTTTTTGTTTAAAAAAGTAAAAAAAAGAGGAGAAGGAACATGAAAAAATCTTAACATTTGTGACAATTTTTGTTGCATTATTCACCTTATCAGGATGTACTACCACATCATTTGATGAATCAAAAGGAATTTTAGTCGTAGGCTTAGAAGCAGACTACGCACCATTTAACTGGACAGCAATTACGCAAAACGAGTTTACTGTAAAGTTAGATGGACAAAACTCATTTGCTGATGGGTATGATGTTCGCATGGCAAGAGAAATTGCAGATCAACTTGGATATACGTTAGTTATCAAAAAAATCAGCTGGAATGGTTTGATATTAGCTCTTCAAGCAGGTGACATTGATGTTATTATAGCGGGAATGAGCCCAACAGAAGAACGTCAAAAAACAATTAATTTTACAAATGAATACTATCGCTCCGAACAAGTCATTGTTGTTCGCACAAACTCAAACTATGCTAACGCAACAAGTTTGAGTGGATTCACAGGAGCAAAAATGGTTGCTCAATTAGGCACATTGCAAGATGATCTTATACCTCAAATCCAAGGAGTGATTCGCTTAACCCCACTAGATACCTACGCTGATTTAACAACAGCTGTAACAAGTGGCGTTGCTGACGGGTTTATCGCAGAATTACCAGTAGCAAATGGAATTGTTGCATCAAATTCAAACTTAACTGTCGTATCGTTTACTGGAACTAATGGATTTACTGTCGCAGATGAAGACGTTAGTGTAGCAATTGGAGTTCGAAAAGTAGATACAAATTTGCGTGATGCAATTAATGGTGTATTAGCACAAATCTCTGTTGAGACAAGAGAAGTTTGGATGGCAGAAGCAATCGTACGACAACCAAACTAAGAAAGGAACTGTATGAACTTATTTTTAGAAGGAATACCACAGAATTTTTTTGGTGGAGCGTGGTATATATTTAGTCAGTATTTTCCACTATTCATACAAGGAGTTGGAGTAACATTATTGCTTGCAGTAACAGGAACTATTTTTGGGTTTTTGTTATCGCTAATCTTTGCGAGTTTGAAGATTCAAACCGTTGATTCAAGAGACTCAAGTCCAAGAAAAGTGTTAAAGTTGGCTGGTAAGTATTTCAGTTCAATTTATATTACATTCTTTCGTGGAACACCAATGATTGTACAAGCAATGATTTTTTACTATCTATTTTACTCGTGGGGAATTCGTTGGAGTCCTCTCGTTGCTGGTTTATTTGTTGTTACGGTCAATACAACCGCATATATTGCAGAAGTGATTCGTGGTGGTATTGGAGCTATCGATAAAGGCCAAATGGAAGCAGCGAGAAGTTTAGGCTTCAATCGTAGAAAAGCAATGCGTTTAATAATCTTACCACAAGCCATCAAAAATTCGATTCCAGCCATTGGAAATGAGTTCATTGTCAATATCAAAGATACCGCAGTATTAAGTGTCATTGGAGTTATTGACTTATACAACGCAACCCGCGCTGCATCAAGTGTCTTTTACCGGTTTACCGAAGGATTTTTTGTTGCTGCATTAATTTATTTGTTTTTAACCTTTACTTCAAGTAAAATCTTGGCATATATTGAAAAACGACTCGAAGGAAACAAAATAAAACCAAGAACGCCAAAAACAAATGAGGTGACTTTATGAGTCAACAAGCAGTCATACAAATAAGAGATCTAAAAAAGTCATTTGATGGCGTACCAGTGTTACAAGGAATTCATTTAGATATATTTCCAAAAGAAGTTGTGTGTATTATTGGATCAAGCGGCAGTGGTAAAACAACACTATTGCGTTGTTTGAATTTATTAAACGAACCGGATAGTGGAAGCATTTTGTTTGAGAATAATGAATTAATGGACAGAAACACAGACATTGACGCCTTAAGAATGAAGATGGGGATGGTCTTTCAGTCATTTAACTTATTTAACAATAAGAACGTGATTGATAATTGTACGTTAGCTCCAATTCATTTGCTTCAAATGAGCAAAACCGAAGCTCAAGCAAGAGCGATCGAGAAACTTGATCAGGTAGGTATGAAAGATTTTGCTTACAGTAAGGTATCTAGTTTATCGGGAGGTCAACGTCAACGTGTAGCAATTGCTAGAGCACTTTGTATGAACCCAACTGTGATGCTATTTGATGAACCAACTAGTGCACTTGACCCTGAAATGGTTGGAGAAGTATTAACCGTTATGCGAGATTTGGCAAAGAATGGAATGACAATGGTTGTGGTAACACATGAAATGTCTTTTGCAAAAGATGTAGCAAATCGAGTTATCTTTATGGATGGAGGAGTCATCTTAGAACAAGGAACTCCAAATCAAATCTTTAAACATCCAAAAGAAAAAAGAACACAAGAATTCTTGAAACGAATTATAGAACAAATATAAACAAAAATCTCTAAGAATGTATGCCAAATGTGAGCCTACATCTTAGGGATTTTTTACATTTAATATGGTTTGTCCTATGGTCGACAGTTCATCTATTTTGTGGTATACTATATATAATAAGAAGCGAAAATATTTTTTACAAAAGACTTTATTAATAGTAAAAAAGTGTTATAATATATTCGTTTCAAAATCCGAAAGGAGGGCCGGTAATGAAAAAAGAATTGCATGAAAAAACACCATTCTTTACTGAGTTATTAAAATATGCACAAAGTGATGTAGTTCCCCTTGATGTTCCAGGACATAAAAGAGGAAAAATTAAAAATGACTTAGTTGACGCAGTAGGAGACATGGTATATCGATTGGATGCCAACGCACCTAGGGGGCTAGACAATCTAAGTAGGCCACGCGGCGTAATCAAAGAAGCAGAGGATTTAATGGCCGATGCCTTTGGTGCTGATAAGGCATATTTTTTGATTGACGGAACAACTGTAGGGATTTTAACGATGATTATGGCTGTTGTTAGAGCCAAAGAGAAAATCATATTACCTAGAAATGTACACAAATCTGTAATCAACGCATTGATTTTAAGTGGAGCTATCCCAATATTTATTACACCTGATATTGATAATAGTCTTGGGATTGCAAATGGCATTAGTGTAAAAGCTGTCAAAGAAGCAATCAATGAACATCCAGATGCACAAGCTGTTTTTGTGATTAACCCAACATACTTTGGTGTAGTGAGTGACCTACAAGCTATTGTAGACCTTGCACACGAAAATGATATGGTCGTATTAGTTGATGAGGCACACGGATCTCAATTTGCCTTTTCACCAATGTTGCCATTGACAGCAATGGAAGCAGGAGCAGACGTATCATCTACTTCTATTCATAAGACAGCAGGATCCTTCACCCAAAGTTCAGTATTGTTGACAAAAGGTGATCGTATTGATCATCGTCGTATTCGTTCGACACTTAATATGCTTCAAAGCACAAGTCCTTCAAGTTTGTTGCTAGCAAGTCTGGATACTGCGCGCAAATCAATGGTGCTGTACGGCGAAGAAGAAATCGCAAGAGTCATTAAACTAGCTGAATATGCAAGAGAACAAATTGATGAAATAAAAGGAATTCAAGCAATAGGACCAGATTACTTTGATAAAAAGGGATGCTTCGGATTTGACTTGACTAAAATCATTGTTCGAGTAGCCGATTTAGATGTTACTGGATTTGAGGTATACAATTTTTTAAGAGATGAACAACATGTTCAGTTAGAACTAGCTGAAACATATTTAATATTAGCAGTACTATCTGCAGGTACAACAAAAGAAGATGTCGATCGATTTGTTGCTTCGCTTCAAGCGTTGTCTGATGAATATTTTGAAAAACATCAAAAAATCAAAACAATTAAATTTAAATACTCCTTCCCACAAAGTGTTACAAGACCACGTGATGCATATCACGCACCTAAGAAATATATGAAGTTTAGTGATGCGATTGATGAAATTAGTGCGGAATGTGTTATGATTTATCCGCCAGGGATTCCTCTTGTTATACCAGGGGAAATCATTAGTGAAGATTTGATTGATGCGATGGAATTTTACGCAGAAAGCGGTTCTGTTATTTTGGGAGACCAAGACGATGGAACAGTAAAAGTAATTGATAAAGATCAATGGATTAAATGGAGTGATTATGAAGATGAAATTTAAAAAAGCAGAAATGGTGTTTCAAAGTTGTGAAGCAACATACGACGAAGCAAAAGTCGTTGTGTTTTCTTCACCAATGGATGCAACATGCTCCTTTCGACCGGGAACAAGATTTGCTGGTCCTGCCATTCGAGTTGACTCATTTGGAGTAGAATGGTATTCGCCATATCGTGATATGGATTTAAAAGATTACGCAACATGCGATATTGGAGATATTTATATTCCAACTGGGGATGTGGAAGGTTCGCTACAATCCATCAGGGAAACCGCACAGGCAATTGTTGATGATAATAAAAAAGTAATGATGATTGGTGGAGAGCACTTAGTAACTTTACCAGTTGTGGAAGTGTATGCGAAGAAATATCCGGATTTGCACATCATCCATTTTGATGCACATACGGATTTACGCGATGATTTCTTTGGGCGCAAATTGTCACACGCGACTGTATTAAGACGTTGTTTTGATATTGTTGGTCCAGGCAAAATTTACCAATTTGGGATTCGTTCTGGAGACAAATCAGAATTTGTTTGGGCGAAAGAAGGAAATACCCATTTAAGAAAGTTTGACTTCGTGGGATTAAAAGAAGCAGTGGAAGCATTAAAAGACAAACCTGTCTATTTGACAATAGATTTGGATGTTTTAGATCCATCTGTATTTCCTGGAACAGGCACACCAGAAGCTGGTGGAGTAACGTTTAAGGAACTTCTTGGAGCACTAGATGAAGTCGCAAAACTTAACAATCTTGTTGGAGCAGACATGGTAGAATTATCACCACATTACGACCATAGTGGTGGATCAACTGCCGTAGCAGCAAAAACATTACGTGAATTAATTTTATTGCTACAAGCAAAATAAGTAAGAAAAATTCACCTGAAAAGGTGAATTTCTCATAAAAAGAGGTGAAGATTTGAAAACAAATTATCATACACATGTAAGACTATGTGGTCATGCGATTGGCATGAGCGAAGATTATATCAAAAAAGCAATCGAACTTGGATACGATGAAATAGGTATGAGTGACCATGGACCGATTCCAAGAAATTGGATGAGTGAAGAAGAGTATGAGTTTCACTGGTTGCATCGACAAATGACCGAAGATGACTTTTATAACATCTATCTACCTGATTTGGAACAAACAATTTCGAAATACCAAAACCAAATTGTCATAAAGAAAGGGTTGGAAATTGAATATGTGCCAGGCAAAAAAGCATATTATGAAGCACTTCTAAGTCAACTTGATTACTTAAATCTAGGAGTACATTATTTTTTTCATAATGGAAAATCATACAATTCATATGAAGCATTGTCTTACCAACAAATTTCTTATTATGCAGCAACCGTTGAAGAGGCACTCGCAACCAACTGGTTTAAAATTCTTGTTCATCCCGATTTGTTTTTGTATAGCTATACCTCTATTAACAGTCAATATCGAGAATTTGATCAATATGCGAAAGCAGTGAGTAGACGCATCATTGAAGCAGCAATCAAGCACAATGTAGCACTTGAAGTGAATGCTGGTGGTGTTGCAAAAGGTAAGTTTCATCTACAAGGAAAACTAGAATTCGTTTATCCAAGAAGCGAATTTTGGAAATTAGTGAAAGAATACCAGCAATCTCAAGATGTGATGGTTGTTATTGGAGCAGATGCTCATACTCCAAGCGCATTAGGAGACCAGTATTACAAAGAAACAATTGAATTTGCGAAAGAAATTGGACTGCGTATAACAAAGAAACTAGAGATATAAAAAGAAACCCTGAGAAGAACGATTGAACTCTTCAAAGGGTTTCTTTTTTACTTTTTAAATTTTGTTAACACAGTTGGAATGATTTCGGTGGGAACATATTTTGAAATATCTCCACCAAAACTTGCTAACTCTCGAATCGCAGAAGAGGATATGAAGATGTTATCCGAAGAAGGCATCAATACCACGGTTTCGATTGTATTGTCAATCTCACTATTGAAGTGGTATAAGGATAATTCATTCTCATAGTCTGCACTATTTCTAACACCACGTATGATTACATTGATGTGGTTGTCTCTTGCATACTTCACGACTAAATCATCATAAGTATCGATAATGACATTTCCAAGATGTTTTGTGACATTTTTGATCATTTCAACACGTTCATTGGCGTTGAAGTAAGGTTTTTTATTTGGATTTAGTGACACTAAAATATAGAGTGTATCAAATAGTTTCGCGGCACGATTAATGATTGATAAGTGTCCATTTGTAATTGGGTCAAACGTCCCAGGAAAAACTGCTTTTTTCATAATAACCTACTTTCTAACAAACATCCCATGGTATAGAAAATCCATGACTTGATCAACAATGCGATCTAATTCTGTATCAGTGATGTTTTCTTTAAAAATAACTTGAAGTCCAACAAAGTTAGAAATTCCCATCAAAATATAGGAGAGTGTTTCAAAATCCATGAAACGTATCTCACCGTTGTCATAGGATTTTTGTAATCCCACGGCATAACGAACTGAGAAGTTTTCATAATAATCTTTAAATAGATTACGATCAATAAACAATGACTCCCAAATAATATTATACGCTAAGGTGTCATCAGATGCAAATTTAATAAATGCTTTTATTCCACCACGTTCCATCTGGTATCTAGTTGTTGCATCTTTGGTTGCTTCCCAAATCGCGTGTCTAATTCCATGCTTATAGTCATTTAGGATGTATTGATACAAAGACATCTTATCGTTGAAGTAAATGTAAAATGTTCCAGCTGCTATTTCAGCATGGGAAACAATATCGTTGATAGAAGTTGAATGATACCCCTTATCACCAAATAGTTTTTTTCCAGCAATCACAATTGATTCGAATGTGTTCATGCCGTGTTTGGTTCTAGGTAAACGGTAGTTTGTAGAATCCATAGATTTCCTCTTTCTAAAATAAAATGGGAATGAAAATCAAACATTTTCATACCAAAAATAGTTTGCAATGAAAATGAAAACGCTTGACACCATTCAATTGCAATGGTATAATATAAGCAAATATGAAAGGTGTTTCAGGTTTTCCACAAAGAGTTTTGTACATATAAATGGATGATTGAAGACGGCATAACTTACAAGTTGTTTGATATTTGTTACAGTATGCCTTTCATTTTACACCTATATGAATGAACTCTCATATTATGAATATTTCTTCAGTAATAGTATATCTTTTTTTGGAACTGTTATCAAGGATTATTCAAGGAAATATCGAACAAACCTTTATAAATATCCAAAAGTAAAAGAAAAAGAGAGGTGTATCACATGAGTAAAGTATTTATTATTGATGGAAAAAGAAGTCCAATTGGCAGTTTTTTAGGAGCATTCAAGAATGTCCATCCGGCAGATTTAGGTGCTGAAGTGGTAAAATCAATGCTAGAAACAAATCAAATTCCAAAAGAAAAAATCGATGAAGTAATTGTTGGTAACATTTTACCAGCAGGTGTTGGACAAGGAATTGGAAGACAAGTATCAATTAAAGCCGGAGTTCCGATTGATGTACCAGCGTATTCACTTAATATGGCATGTGGAAGCGGAATGAAAGCCGTTATGAATGCATATGCAAACATAAAAACTGGAATGCATCATTTGGTAGTTGCTGGGGGTGTGGAATCGATGAGTTTCGCACCATACTTAGTAACTGGGAAAACAAGAGATGGCGTTAAGATGGGTGACTTAAAAATGATTGACCATATGATTTATGATGCATTAACAGATGCATTCACAGGGGTTCATATGGGAATTACAGCAGAAAACATTGTTACAAAACAAGGGATTACAAGAGAAGAACAAGACCGCTTTGCGATTGAATCACAAAAAAAAGCAATCCAATCAGTCGATAGTGGAGTATTTAAGAATGAAATTATTCCAATAAAAATCAAAGACAAAAAAACTGAAATCGTGGTTGAAAACGATGAGTATCCAAACAGAACGACATCATTTGAAAAACTACAATCATTAAGACCGGCATTTAAACCTGATGGTAGTGTTACTGCAGGAAACGCTTCTGGAATTAACGATGGTGCAAGTTTTACTATAGTTGCTTCTGAAGAAGCAGTGAAACAATATCACTTAAAACCTGTCGCAGAAGTATATGCTATTGGTCAAGGTGGAGTAGACCCACAAACTATGGGATTAGGACCAGTTCCTGCAATCCGAAACGTCTTAAAACAAGCAAACTTAACATTAGCAGATATTGATTTAATTGAATTAAATGAAGCTTTTGCAGCCCAATCGATTGGTGTAGTAAATGAGTTGGCAAACGAACACAAGTTATCAAAAGAAGCAATCTTAAGCAAAACAAATGTGAATGGTGGAGCAATTGCACTTGGTCATCCAGTTGGAGCTAGTGGTAATAGAATCATTGTAACATTGCTACATGAAATGATGAAACGAAATGCGAAATATGGACTAGCAAGTCTATGCATTGGTGGCGGTATGGGTACTGCTGTTATATTAAAATTGGTATAAAAAGGAAGGAAACCTATTATGAAATTAGAAGGAAAAGTAGCTATTGTTACCGGTGCAGCAAGAGGTATCGGTATGGAAATCGCGAAGTTATTCGCCGATCAAGGAGCTCATGTCATCGGAGCGGATACAGGTTCTTTATCTTACGAACACAACAATGTAGAAGGATACATCTTAAACGTTACTGACGTAGAAGGATGCCAAAAAATGTATGAGTACATTGTTGAAAAGTATCAAAAAATAGACGTGTTGGTTAATAACGCAGGGATTACACGAGATGCTATGACGAGAAAAATGACAGATGACATGTGGAATCTTGTAGTTGATGTCAATCTAAAAGGCGTATTTAACCTAACAAGATTTGTTGGCCCACATATGGAAGACACTGGTAGTGGTTCAATTATCAATATCTCCTCTGTTGTTGGTGAATACGGAAATATTGGACAAGCAAATTACGCAGCTACAAAAGCAGGAGTTATTGGATTAACAAAAACCTGGGCGAAAGAATTTGCTCGAAAAGGTGCAAATGTTCGTGTGAATGCAATATCACCCGGGTATGTTATGACAGACATTTTAAAAACTGTTCCTCAAGATTTATTAGATGGATTTGCGAAATTAACAATGTTGAAGCGATTAGGGCAGCCGATCGAAATCGCAAAAGCTGCACTATTTTTAGCGAGTGATGATTCATCTTATATTACAGGACATGATTTAAGTGTTAATGGTGGTATGAGATTATAACAATGAAGCAGTAATGAGGTGGTAAAAATGACTAACAAAATAAATGTTGGTATTGTTGGAACTGGAGTATATATTCCTCAAGGTAGAATGACTGCAAAAGAGATTAGCGAAGCTACTTTAGGGGTATGGACCGAGTCAGCAGTGATAGAAAAATTAGGAATCATTGAAAAATCAATACCAGGACCAGATGATGGAACACAAGAAATGGGGGCAAAAGCTGCCCTAGACTGTTTGAAGAATACAGGGGTTGATCCGTTAGAAATAGATGTAATTCTCTGTATTGGAGAAGAATGGAAAGAATATCCATTAACCACTTCAGCGCTATATATTCAAGATCGTATTGGCGCAAAAAACGCTTGGGGTATTGATGTCCAAAACAGATGTTGTACAAGTGTGTCTGCGCTAAAAATTGCGAAAGATATGCTCATCGCTGACGAGGACATCAATATGATTATGATTGTTGGTGGTTATCGAAATGGTGATTTTGTTGACTACGCAGATAAAAATATGTCAATGATGTTTAACCTTTCTGCTGGTGGTGGAGCAATTATATTAAAAAAGAATTATAATAAGAATTTACTTTTGGGATCTCATATTATAGGAGATGGATCGCTATCAAGAACCGCTGGAGTTGAAATTGGTGGAACCGTCAACCCGATAAGCGAAAGCAATATTAATCAAGCGTATAAGTCGCTTAGATTATTGGATCCAGTAAAAATGAAAGATCGTTTGAATGAAGTATCTGTGCCAAACTGGTTTTCTTGCATTGACAAGTCTTTGCAAAAATCAGGATTATCTCGCTCAGATTTGGGATATTTAGCCATACTACACATTAAAAGATCTGGTCATGACGGGATGTTACAAGATCTGGGATTGACCAAAGACCAAACTATTTATCTAGAACACTATGGTCATATTGGACAAGTTGATCAAATATTATCCCTTCACCTTGCATTGCAACTTGGAAAAGTGAAAGATGGCACTGTTGTTTGTATGTTAGCCGCAGGAATCGGTTATGTATGGGCATCTTCCATTATTCGATGGGGGGTATAAGATGTCGACGTTATTGCAATTATTGTTTAGTGGTTTGGAGATAGGTTCTATCTATGCATTAGCAACACTTGGAATTATGCTTATTTTCCGAACTTCGAGTGTAACCAATTTCGCACAAGGGATCATTGGGATGTTTGGCGGATTCGTTGCAGCAGCGTTTATTATGGGTGCGTATAATCTAACAATCATAATGGTGGACAACAATATAACACTCCCTCAAAACGAAAGATGGATTGTAGTATTTGTCTTAGCGTTTCTACTTTGGTATATTAGTAATTTAGTGATTAAACACACAACTTTAAACAAATGGTGGAAATTATTTCTTCCAATTGGTATTGGGGTTGTGATATCGATGGTTATATATTTCATCTTACCAGCGATATGGGATACTGTTGCTAGACAACTAATCATCGCAAACTCTTTGGCAGATACTGCGTTTATAAGCATAGTTATCGGTTCCGATCTAACAGAAACGGTGATTAAAGTATTTACTGTTCCTGACTCTTCACGAATGATCTTCACGTATGTCATTGCGACATTAGTGCTATTAATGTTAGGACAAACATTGCATAAGAAAAAGTTTGAAGCATGGAAAGCCTATGGGATTTCTGGAGGAATTGGTTTCGTTTATATTTTAATACAAGTAATTATCGGAAATAATATATGGTCTGTAACGCTTCTTGCGTTGACAACGGCAATTATTGTTGGGTTATTAATTGATTATTTTGTCATTCGAAGAGCACAAAAAGTAAATCCTTTGGCAAAACAAATTATCACAATGGGAATAGTAATTGTGTTTTTAGGAATTACACCAATGTTATTTGAAAAGGTCCTAGTTGGAGCCGATCCAATTTCAATACCGAAATTCTTTCCAAGTGGAGCAATTAACATTGCTGGTGCTTCTTTATCGATAAACTCTTTATTTAATATTATTGTAGGATTAATTATTTTAGCATTCTTGTTTTGGTTTTTACAGAAAACAAAATGGGGACTTGCAGTACGAGTTACCGCATCAAACCCTCAAACAGCAAGAATGATGGGAGTTCCAGTGAAACTAGTTACGCTAGGGTCATGGGCAATTGCCGCTATGTTAGCAACCTTAGCAGCGATTATGTATGCTCCAAACGTTGGGATTTTAACACCAGGGTATATGACATCGATTCAAGTGATTGCATTCGTGGCATGTATCTTTGGAGGATTCCAAACATTTCATGGACCAGTATTGGCATCGTACATTTTAGCTGTTGTTCGGAATTTATTGATATTCTATGGAGCAACAATACTAAATTTCTTCTTAATACGAGTTCAGCCGGATTTTGGATCTATTTGGGGAGAACAAATACTATATATCCTAATATTAGTATTGGTTATCTTTAGACCATATGGACTAATTGGCAAGAAAATCGTTAAGAAAGTGTAGGTGGCAATATGGAACAATCAAAATTAGTTTTAAAAACGAAAGTAACGACATTACTCAAAAGTCCATACATTCAATATGGATTATTTGCAGTCTTACTATCGATACTACCTATGCTACAAGAAATTGGGATATTAAAATCATCGGAAATTACAATATTAGGATCAGTTATGGTTTATTCAATTGCTGCGCTAGGATTAAACTTATTGCTTGGATATTCAGGGCTAGCTTCCTTAGGGACTGCCGGATTTATGGGGTTAGCAGCATATACAACTGCCTATTTCGTACAAGATTTAGGGTTGCCATACATTGTTGCTTTTATAGTTTCAATCATTATCCCACTAGCAATTGGAATCATAGTAGGATTCATCTCGTTGCGAATTGAAGGAATGTATTTAGCGATTGGAACACTTATCGTTGCTGAAATTCTTTTAAAATCATTTACACAATTTTCAGACATTACCGGTGGGGGAATTGGAAAACCAATGGGATACCCAAATATAGCAATTTTAGGGCAATTAACTAAAAATCAAACCTTCACACTGGTGGCGATTGTATTAGTAATCTTCATGATTTTAACCTATAACATCGTTAGAGGAAGAACCGGTCGTGCACTAATGGCAATGCGAGGAAGCGAATCCGCAGCACAAGCTATGGGTATTAACATACTGAAATATCGTTTAATTACATTTGGATTCGCTACAATATTCGCAGCAGCTGCTGGAGTTATGTGGATATCATTCTTACCAAGAATTTATCCAAATGATTGGGGATTAACGGTATCACTCAATATTCTCGCCATTATTGTTATCGGAGGACTAAAGTCGATTTGGGGGACACTACTTGGTTCGTTTATTGTAATTGGAGTGCCGAACCTTATTTTAAAAAACATACCAATCATTGGCAATATACCAGGGATACCTAATATATTTACCGGGCTAATGATTGTCCTTGTGATTATGTATTATCCATACGGATTAATCTATATAGGACATGATGTAAAAAAATGGTATCGTTACATTAAAAACTACATTCAAAAACTTACCAACAAGAAAAATAATATAGATGAGGTAGGTAAGTAAGATGATGAAGAAAATAGTAGAAACTTATGAATTAGCAGAAGGTATTGTTCTTGATATTAAAAACTTATCTATGACATTTGGTGGATTAAGAGCGGTAGATAATTTATCGTTTCAAATCAAAAAGAATCAAATTTATGGTCTGATTGGTCCAAATGGTGCTGGTAAAACAACAGTATTCAACTGCATCACCCAATTTTATAAATCAGCAACAGGAGAAATCATCTTTGAAAATAAGAACGGGGAAATTATTAATTTAAACAAGGTCCCTGTTGATAAAGTCATTAACCAAGGCATTGTTCGAACATTTCAAAATGTTGAACTAATCAAAGACTTAACCATTCTTGAGAATGTACTTGTTGGTGCTCACATTGACTTTAAAGTAACTTTGTTTGAAGAAGTCTTTCGGGTTGGACGTGTTCGAAAAGAAGAACAAGCATTACGCGATAAGGCGATGGAAGTACTAAAGTTTTTAGGTATTGATGCAATGAAAGACTTTCTTGCATTTGGACTTCCTTATGGGATTTCAAAAAAAGTTGAACTGGCACGTACACTGATGTCGAACCCAAAGTTAATCATCCTAGATGAACCAGCAGCAGGGTTAAATGACACAGAAAGCATTCAACTCGCACACCTGATCAAAGAAATCAAAGATCGATATCAATGTTCTATATTACTTGTTGAACATGATATGAGACTTGTGATGGACGTATGTGACCAAATATGTGCAATCTCCTTTGGTAAGCTACTTGAAATAGGTACACCAAAACAGATTCAACAAAGCAAAATTGTGCAAGAGGCATACTTGGGAAGGACGGATGAGTAATATGGCTAGATCAGAAAAACCAATGATACTAGAACTTAATGATGTCAAAATCAAGTATGGGCCAATTCAAGCAGTCAAGGGGATTAATCTGAGTGTTCACGAA